>NZ_LR134318.1:1436500-1766000 GCF_900636825.1 Pseudomonas fluorescens
GCGACCGAGTTCGATGAAAACGGCTGCCGGTGCGTTGCATTATAGCGGTCCATTCGGGAATGACTATCTTTGCCAAGTTAAAAACGGTTCTGGATGTGTGATTGTTTTGTTACTCGCAAGTTTCCCGAGAAGTTGAAGTGCAGGCAAACGTTTACTTGTCAGCGTTCTGTTTTTGACGCCATTTAGTCGATCAACTAAATCTCGATTCAAAGTTGCACAAACGTCTCAGATCGCGCGACGAGCCTTTCAGCTCCGATTGCGATTATCGACCGCCGGTTCGATAATCGCCCAATGTCGTCGGTTCGCTGCTTGAACGTTCGCCGACGAGCCGTTTGTATAGCCATTGATCCGTGCCGGACACAAGGACAAGAAATGAACGATCAAATGCGCAACTCCTTCACCTCGGTAGCGCCACCGATTGTCGCCTCGCCGGCCAAGCGGATTCAGGCGCTGACCGGTGACCCGGATTTCATGACCTCGCTGGCCCGCGGGCTGGCAGTGGTGCAGGCATTCCAGGAGCGCAAACGCCATCTGACCATCGCGCAGATCAGCCACCGCACGGAAATCCCCCGCGCCGCCGTGCGCCGGTGCCTGCACACGCTGATCAAACTCGGCTACGCCACCACGGACGGGCGCACTTATTCATTACTGCCGAAAGTGCTGACCCTCGGCCATGCTTACCTGTCGTCGACGCCGCTGGCGGTGTCTGCTCAGCCTTACCTCGACCGCATGAGCGAGCAACTGCACGAAGCCTGCAACATGGCCACGCTGGAGGGCGACGACATTCTCTATATCGCGCGCTCGGCGACGACGCAGCGCCTGATTTCCGTGGATCTGTCGGTCGGCGGACGCTTGCCCGCCTATTGCACATCGATGGGCCGAATCCTCCTGGCGGCACTGGACGACACGTCATTGGGCGAATACCTCGACCACGCCGAACTCGTCGCCAAAACCAGCCGCACGATTCATACGCCCGACGCTTTGCTTGAATGTCTGCAGGAAGTACGGCAGCAGGGCTGGTGCATCGTCGATCAGGAACTCGAGCAAGGTCTGCGCTCGATTGCCGTGCCGGTCTACGACGCCTCGGGCCAGGTGGTGGCGGCGCTCAACGTCAGCACCCATGCCGGCCGCGTCAGCCGCACCGAGTTGGAACAGCGCTTCCTGCCCGGGCTGCTCAGCGCCAGTCGCGATCTCAGTGCGCAATTGTTTGCCTGAGGAAGCTGTTCGATAAACGCACAGTGTTGCGTTTATCGAATTGACGCTAAAACCCTCGGATCATTAATGTCGCGGCAGCGTCATCCGGCGCTGATGTGATGAGCCTGCCGGATTGTCGATCCCCATAATAATGACAAGAGGCAACTCACCATGCGCATTCCCCTCGACTGTCTCAGCCTTCGCCCCTGTTGCCGGATGCAACGCAACGCCTGAATCCAATCTTCTATTCTTGTGCCCGTGCCGCTCTGTGGCCGGTCGCCGTTCGACTGCGTTTTTTGCGTGGAATAAAAATAATGAACCAGCCTCAGTCCGCTGTGGGTCACTGCCTCGACGTGCAGACCTTCATCAACGCCCAACCGATCTCGCGCTATCAGTGGCGGGTGGTGATCCTGTGTTTCCTGATTGTCTTTCTTGATGGCCTCGACACCGCCGCCATGGGCTTCATTGCTCCGGCGTTGTCGCAGGACTGGGGCATCGACCGCGCCAGCCTCGGCCCGGTGATGAGCGCCGCGTTGATCGGCATGGTCTTCGGCGCACTCGGCTCCGGCCCTTTGGCTGACCGCTTCGGGCGAAAAGTCGTACTCGTCGGTGCCGTGGTTCTGTTCGGTGCGTTCAGCCTCGCATCGGCGTACAGCACCAACGTCGAACAGCTTTTGGTACTGCGCTTTCTCACTGGCCTGGGCCTCGGCGCGGGTATGCCGAACGCCACCACGCTGCTGTCGGAGTACACCCCGGAGCGCAAAAAGTCGCTGCTGGTGACCAGCATGTTCTGCGGTTTCAACCTTGGCATGGCTGGCGGTGGATTCATTTCCGCGAAGCTGATCCCGGCTTTCGGCTGGCACGCCCTGTTGCTGATCGGCGGGATTCTGCCGCTGATCCTTGCCGTGGTGCTGCTGTTCTGGTTGCCGGAGTCGGCGCGTTATCTGGTCGTGCGTAACCGTGGCACGGACAAGGTGCGCAAAACCCTGGCGCCGATCGACCCGGTCACCGTCGCCCAGGCTGCGAGTTTCAGCGTGCCGGAACAGAAAACCGTGAAGGCGCGCAACGTGTTCGCGGTGATTTTTTCGGGCACCTATAGCACCGGCACCTTATTGTTGTGGCTGACCTATTTCATGGGCCTGGTAATTGTGTACCTGCTGACCAGTTGGCTGCCGACGTTGATGCGCGACAGTGGCGCGAGCATGGAACAGGCCGCGTTCATCGGTGCGTTGTTCCAGTTTGGCGGGGTGCTGAGCGCGGTCGCTGTGGGATGGGCGATGGACCGCTTCAATCCGCACAAAGTGATCGGCGTTTTCTACCTGCTGGCCGGGGTGTTTGCCTACGCCGTCGGGCAGAGCCTGGGCAATATCACCTTACTGGCGACGCTGGTATTGGTGGCGGGCATGTGCGTGAACGGCGCGCAGTCGGCGATGCCGTCGCTGGCAGCGCGGTTTTATCCAACTCAGGGCCGCGCCACCGGCGTTTCGTGGATGCTCGGCATTGGCCGCTTTGGCGCGATTCTCGGCGCATGGATGGGCGCGACGTTACTGGGCCTCGGCTGGAATTTCGAGCAGGTGCTGACCGCGTTGGTCATCCCGGCCGGTCTGGCGACTGCGGCGGTGCTGATCAAGGGCATGGTCAGTCACGCCGATGCCACCTGATATTTCGGTTTAGAGCGAAAAGATCGCAGCCTTCGGCAGCTCCTACATGGGAATGCATTCCAGGTGCAGGAGCTGCCGCAGGCTGCGATCTTTTGCATTCAGCGCGCAACTTCGGATTAACAACAATATGTTCGATAAACGAACACTCAGTCGATTATCGGATTGTTTGGCAGTTTTTCCAGGCTTAATCTTCAGTCACTCCGGCGCTGAACCTCGCGCCTTTTTATCACTGGCGATTCATTACAAGAACGGGAGCCCGCTCCATGGCTGAGATCCTTTCGCTGCACGACGCGGTGAAGCAATTCGTCAATGACGGTGACACTGTCGCACTCGAAGGCTTCACTCACTTGATCCCTACGGCAGCGGGTCATGAAATCATTCGTCAGGGCAAGAAAGATCTGACGCTGGTGCGGATGACCCCTGACCTGATCTACGACCAACTGATCGGTGCCGGTTGCGCACGCAAACTGATCTTCTCCTGGGGCGGAAACCCTGGCGTGGGTTCGCTGCACCGTCTGCGCGATGCAGTCGAGAAGCAGTGGCCACATCCTCTGGAAATCGAAGAACACAGCCATGCCGACCTCGCCAATGCCTACGTCGCCGGCGCATCCGGCCTGCCGTTCGCGGTGCTGCGCGCTTACGCTGGCTCGGACCTGCCGAAGGTCAATCCGCTGATCAAAACCGTAACGTGTCCGTTCACCGGTGAAGTGCTGGCCGCCGTGCCGTCGGTGCGTCCGGATGTGACCGTGATCCATGCGCAGAAAGCCGATCGCAAAGGCAACGTGCTGCTGTGGGGCATTCTCGGCGTACAGAAAGAGGCCGCGCTCGCCGCCAAACGCTGCATCGTCACCGTGGAAGAAATCGTCGACGACCTCAACGCGCCGATGAACGCCTGCGTATTGCCGACCTGGGCCTTGAGCGCAGTGTGCCACGTGCCGGGTGGCGCGCATCCGTCCTACGCTCACGGTTACACCGAGCGCGACAATCGTTTCTATCAGGCGTGGGATCCGATTGCCCGCGACCGTGAGACGTTTACCGCGTGGATCAACGAATACATCCATGGCTGCGCTGACTTCAGCGAGTTCCAGGCCAAGTTGGCCGCTGCTTCGGAGGCCAAATAATGACTTACACCACCAATGAAATGATGACCGTCGCTGCGGCCCGGCGCCTGAAGAACGGCTCGGTGTGCTTCGTCGGCATCGGCCTGCCGTCGAAAGCCGCCAACCTCGCGCGTCTGACTTCCTCGCCAGACGTGGTGCTGATTTACGAATCCGGCCCGATTGGTGCCAAGCCGAGCGTGCTGCCACTGTCCATTGGTGACGGCGAGTTGGCGGAAACCGCAGATACCGTGGTGCCGACCGGTGAGATTTTTCGCTATTGGCTGCAGGGCGGGCGCATCGACGTCGGTTTTCTCGGCGCTGCGCAGGTCGACCGTTTCGGCAACATCAACACCACCGTGGTCGGCGACTACCACGCACCGAAAGTGCGTCTGCCGGGTGCCGGTGGCGCGCCGGAGATTGCCGGTTCGGCGAAGAGCGTGTTGATCATTCTTAAACAGTCGGCGCGCTCGTTCGTAGACAAACTCGATTTCATCACCTCGGTCGGTCACGGCGAGGGCGGTGATTCGCGCAAACGTCTGGGCCTGCCGGGCGCCGGTCCGGTGGGGATCATCACCGACCTGTGCATCATGGAGCCGGAGGAGGGTAGCCACGAATTTGTGGTCACCGCGCTGCATCCGGGCGTGACCCGTGAGCAAGTCGTAGCCGCGACCGGTTGGGCGATCCGTTTTGCCGACTCTGTTGAAACCACCGCTGAGCCGACCGAAGTCGAGCTGACCGCGCTGCGTGATCTCGAAGCGCGCACCGCTGCCGCCCACGGCCAGGCACCGGGAGAAGCATGATGCGTGAAGTGTATATCTGCGACGCGATTCGCACCCCTATCGGCCGTTTCGGCGGCGGACTGTCTGCCGTGCGCGCCGATGATTTGGCCGCTGTACCGATCAAGGCGCTGATGGAGCGCAATCCATCGGTGGACTGGAATGCCATCGATGAAGTGTTCCTCGGCTGTGCCAACCAGGCCGGCGAAGACAACCGCAACGTGGCGCGCATGGCGTTGCTGCTTGCGGGGCTGCCGGAAACCGTGCCGGGCGTGACCCTCAATCGCCTCTGCGCTTCGGGCATGGACGCGATCGGCACGGCGTTTCGCGCCATCGCCAGCGGCGAGATGGAGCTGGCGATTGCCGGTGGCGTCGAGTCGATGTCCCGCGCGCCGTTCGTGATGGGCAAGGCTGACGCCGGGTTCTCGCGCAATATGAAACTGGAAGACACCACCATCGGCTGGCGTTTCATCAACCCATTGATGAAAGCGCAATACGGCGTCGACGCGATGCCGCAGACGGCTGACAACGTCGCTGATGACTTTAAAGTCTCGCGCGAAGATCAGGACGCCTTTGCCCTGCGCAGTCAGCAACGTACCGCCGCCGCTCAGGCTGCCGGCTATTTCGCTGAAGAAATCGTTGAAGTGCGCATCGCCCACAAGAAGGGCGAAACCGTGGTCAGCCAAGATGAACATCCGCGCGCCGACACCACGCTGGAAGCGCTGACCAAGCTGAAACCGGTCAATGGCGCAGACAAAACCGTCACTGCCGGCAACGCCTCTGGAGTCAACGATGGCGCTGCGGCACTGATCCTGGCCTCAGCCGAAGCAGTGAAAAAACACGGCCTGACAGCCCGCGCGAAAGTGCTCGGCATGGCCAGCGCTGGCGTTGCGCCGCGAGTGATGGGCATCGGTCCGGTGCCGGCAGTGCGCAAGCTCACCGAGCGCCTCGGCGTGGCGGTCAGCGATTTTGACGTGATCGAACTCAACGAGGCGTTTGCCAGCCAAGGTCTGGCAGTGTTGCGCGAGTTGGGTCTGGCCGACGATGCGCCGCAGGTCAACCCGAATGGCGGCGCGATTGCCCTCGGTCACCCGTTGGGCATGAGCGGTGCGCGGCTGGTGCTGACCGCGCTGCATCATCTGGAAAAGACCGGTGGCAAGAAAGGTCTGGCGACCATGTGCGTCGGCGTCGGCCAAGGTCTGGCCCTGGCCATCGAACGCGTCTGACGCGTTGCGGCACTTATAAGAACTGAGGAAAGCGAAATGTCTGACAAGCCTGGTTACCGTCGCCCGCAGGAAGGCACGCAGCCTGAATACCTGCACCCGACGTATCAATCCACCAACCTGCGCTCGCCGTCCAAGCCTTTGGTGTACCTGCCCCATTCCCTCTCGGAAATCACCGGGCCGACCATCGGCGCCGAGCATGTTGCCGAGAAGGACAATGACCTGACCGCACAGCACGACGCCGAGCCGTTGGGCGAGCGCATCATCATCCACGGTCGCGTGCTCGACGAAGACGGTCTGCCGGTGCCAGGGATTCTGGTGGAAATCTGGCAGGCCAACGCCGCCGGCCGCTACAACCACGCCCGTGATCTGCACGACGCACCGCTGGACCCGAACTTCACCGGCACCGGGCGCACGGTCACCGATGCCGACGGCTGGTATCAGTTCCAGACCATCAAGCCTGGCGCCTATCCGTGGGGCAACCACCACAACGCGTGGCGTCCGGCGCACATCCACTTTTCGCTATTCGGGCCGAGCATCCTCACGCGTCTGGTCACGCAAATGTACTTCCCGGGCGATCCGCTGCTGGCTTATGACCCGATCTACAACTGCGTGCCGGACACTTCGGCCAAGGAGCGCCTGATCGCCAGTTTCGATCTGGACAAAACCATTCCGTCCTACGCCCTCGGTTATCGCTGGGACATCGTGCTGCGCGGGCGTGAAGCCACGCCGATGGAGAAATAAGATGACGCTGAATGCGACCACGTCCCACACCGTCGGGCCGTATTACCACATCGGTCTGACCTGGCTGAACCGCGAAGACCTTGCCAGTGAGCTGGCCCTTGGCGAGCGCGTGGCGATCACCGGGCGAGTGGTGGATGGCAACGGCGATATCGTCAACGACGCCATGCTTGAAGTCTGGCAGGCCAACGCTGCCGGCAAATATGACCACCCGGAAGACCATCAGGACAAGCCACTCGATCCGAATTTCGAAGGCTTTGGCCGGGTGCCGGTGGACGCCGAAGGGCGTTTCCGTTTCACCACGATCAAACCGGGCACCGTGCAAGGCCTGAAAGGCTCGACGCAGGCACCGCATCTGGTGGTGCTGGTGTTTGCCCGTGGGTTGGTGAAGCATTTGCTGACGCGAATTTATTTCGATGGCGAACCGGCGAACGTTGCCGATCCGTTGCTGGAGTGTGTGCCGGCCGAACGTCGCGCGACGTTGCTGGCGAAACAGGATGCGGCCGGTGTGTACCAGTGGAATGTGATTCTGCAGGGCACCGATGCCGAGACGGTGTTCTTCGATTATTAAGATCAAAAGATCGCAGCCTGCGGCAGCTCCTACAGGGTGTACTCCTGCCCAATGTAGGAGCTGCCGGAGGCTGCGATCTTTTGATGTTTCGCCTTGTGGAACGGGACTGTTGCAAAGTATGTCTAGACTGTGACTGTCCCTATCGAGTGAAAAAACAATGACAACGCCCACCTCTCATTACACCGGCGAAGAGCGCAGCAAGCGCATCTTCGCCATCGTCGGCGCTTCGTCCGGCAACCTTGTCGAATGGTTCGACTTTTACGTCTACGCCTTCTGCGCGATCTACTTCGCCCCGGCGTTTTTTCCCTCCGACAACCCGACCGTGCAACTGGTCAACACCGCTGGCGTGTTCGCCGCCGGGTTCCTGATGCGACCGATTGGCGGCTGGATTTTCGGCCGGGTCGCGGACAAGCACGGCCGCAAGAATTCGATGCTCATCTCGATTCTGATGATGTGCTTCGGCTCGTTGTTGATCGCCTGCCTGCCGACCTACAAGGACATCGGCGTCTGGGCGCCGGTGCTATTGCTGTTCGCACGTTTGCTGCAAGGTCTGTCGGTGGGCGGCGAGTACGGCACCACTGCGACCTACATGAGCGAAGTCGCCCTCAAGGGCCAGCGCGGTTTCTTCGCTTCGTTCCAGTACGTGACGCTGATCGGCGGGCAGTTGCTGGCGGTGTCGCTGGTGGTGGTGCTGCAGCAGTTCCTGACTGAAGAAGACTTGCGTGCCTACGGCTGGCGGATCCCGTTCGTGGTCGGTGCGGTGGCGGCGCTGATTTCGCTGTTCCTGCGGCGCTCGCTGAAAGAAACCACCAACAAGGAAACTCGCGCGCACAAAGATGCCGGCAGCATTTCCGCACTGTTCCGCGACCATAAAGCGGCGTTCATCACCGTGCTCGGTTACACCGCGGGCGGCTCGCTGATTTTCTACACGTTCACCACCTACATGCAGAAATATCTGGTGAACACTGCCGGCATGCACGCCAAGACCGCCAGCTACATCATGACCGGCGCGCTGTTCCTTTATATGTGCATGCAGCCGCTGTTCGGCATGCTCGCCGACAAGATCGGCCGACGTAATTCGATGCTCTGGTTCGGCGCGCTTGGCACGCTGTTCACCGTGCCGATTCTGCTCAGCCTGAAAAGCGTCAGCAGCCCATTCCTGGCCTTCGTGCTGATCACCTTGGCGCTGGCGATTGTCAGCTTCTACACGTCGATCAGCGGTCTGGTGAAAGCCGAAATGTTCCCGCCGGAAGTTCGCGCCCTCGGCGTCGGTCTGGCCTATGCGGTGGCGAATGCGATTTTCGGCGGCTCGGCGGAATTCGTCGCCCTGAGCCTGAAAAACATCGGCATGGAGAATTCGTTCTACTGGTACGTGACGGCGATGATGGCCATCGCGTTCCTGTTCAGTTTGCGTTTGCCGAAACAGGCAGCCTACTTGCACCACGATCTCTAACCCGAAGTGCGCGGGCCGTCATGGCCCGCGCTGGCAAGGACTGTTTATGACTCAGCGACCGGGCAATCAGTTGTTCGATGCCTATTTCACCGCCCGTGACATGCGCGAAGTATTTTGCGATCAGGGCCGCGTGCAAGCGATGCTCGATTTCGAAGCGGCACTGGCCCGGGCCGAGGCGCGTGTTGGCCTGATCCCTTCTTCCGCCGTGGCACCGATTGCGGCGGCATGCGCTGCGGATCTGTATGACTTCGCGGCGCTGGGCGAGGCGATTGCGACGGCCGGCAATTCGGCGATTCCGCTGGTCAAGGCGCTGGGCAAACAGATTGCCGCAACCGATGCCGAAGCCGAGCGCTATGTGCATCTGGGCGCGACCAGTCAGGACGTGATGGACTCGGGGCTGGTGCTGCAATTGCGTCAGGCGTTGGCATTGATCGAGAGCGAACTGGCGCAACTGGCCGACTCGCTCGCCGCGCAAGCACAACGTTTCGCCACCACGCCGCTGGCGGGGCGCACCTGGCTGCAGCATGCAACCCCGGTGACCCTAGGTATGAAAATAGCCGGTTGGTTGGGCGCCGTGACACGCAGCCGTCAACGTTTGCAGGAATTGAAACCGCGTCTGCTGGTGCTGCAATTTGGCGGTGCCTCGGGAACGCTCGCGGCACTCGGCGAAGACGCTTTGCCGATTGCACAAGCGCTGGCTGCGGAACTGCAACTGACACTGCCGGAACAACCGTGGCACACCCAGCGCGATCGTATCGTCGAGTTCGCTGCGGTGCTGGGTTCGATCGCCGGCAGCCTGGGGAAATTCGGCCGCGACATCAGCCTGTTGATGCAGACCGAAGCGGCGGAAGTGTTCGAGCCGGCCGCACCGGGCAAGGGCGGATCGTCGACCATGCCGCACAAACGCAACCCGGTCGGCGCGGCGGTGTTGATCGGCGCGGCAACGCGGGTGCCGGGGCTTGTGTCGACGCTGTTCAGCGCGATGCCCCAGGAGCACGAACGCAGCCTCGGTTTGTGGCACGCCGAATGGGAAACCCTGCCGGAAATCTGCTGCCTGGTTTCCGGTTCGTTGCAACAGGCGCGCTTGTTGGCCGAGGGCCTGGAAGTCGACGCCGCACGCATGGCGCGCAATCTCGAATTGACCCAAGGGTTGGTGCTGGCCGAGGCGGTCAGCATTGTCCTCGCCCAGCGCGTCGGCCGCGACACTGCCCATCATCTGCTCGAGCAGTGCTGCAAGCGTGCGGTGGCCGAGCAACGTCATCTGCGTGCTGTGCTGGGCGACGAACCGCAAGTCACCGCCGAACTCAGCGCCGCTGAGCTCGATGATCTGCTGAACCCCGCGCATTACCTCGGTCAGGCGCACGTCTGGGTCGAGCGCGCGGTGGCCGAACACAACGCTTTGACTGTCTGAAGGAGAGGGCTGTGGCTTTCGTTCAACTCGCCGATGGCGAACTGCACTATGAGATTCAAGGCCCGGCGGAGGCGCCGGTACTGATGCTGTCCAACTCGCTGGGCACCGACCTGCATATGTGGGATGCACAAATGCCGGCGTTCACCGAGCAATTTCGCGTGCTGCGTTTTGACACTCGCGGCCACGGTCAATCGCTGGTCACCGAGGGGCCCTACAGCATCGAGCAACTCGGCCACGACGTGCTCGCGCTGCTGGATGCGCTGCAGATCGAGCGCGCGCATTTCTGTGGATTGTCGATGGGCGGGTTGATCGGCCAATGGCTGGGCATCAACGCCGGCCAGCGTCTGCACAAGCTGATCGTTTGCAACACCGCAGCGAAAATCGGTGACCCGTCAGTGTGGAATCCACGCATCGAAACCGTGTTGCGCGACGGCCCGGCGGCGATGGTTGCGTTGCGTGATGCGTCGATTGCGCGCTGGTTCACCCCGGACTTTTCCGCTGCCCATCCGGCAGCCGCAAAGAAAATTACCGACATGCTCGCGGCCACTTCGCCTGAAGGCTACGCGGCCAATTGCGCCGCTGTGCGCGATGCCGATTTTCGTGAGCAACTCGCTTCGATCAACGTGCCGTTGCTGGTGATTGCCGGAAGCGAAGATGCGGTGACGCCGCCGTCCGGTGGGCATTTCATTCGCGACCGCGTGCGCGGTGCCGAATACGCCGAGTTCTACGCGGCGCACCTGTCCAACGTGCAGGCTGGCGCCGATTTCAGCGAACGTGTGCTGGCGTTTTTGCAGGCTCAGTGAGGAAGATTTTGTGGACGAGAAACAACGTTACGACGAAGGCATGCAGGTTCGCCGCGCGGTATTGGGCGATGCTCACGTCGATCGCAGCCTGACCACGCTAACCGAGTTCAACTCGGAATTTCAGGAGATGATCACCCGCCACGCCTGGGGCGACATCTGGACCCGCCCGGGCCTGCCACGGCATACGCGCAGCCTGATCACCATCGCCATGCTGATTGGCATGAACCGCGAAGGCGAGCTGAAACTGCACCTGCGTGCAGCGGCCAACAATGGCGTGAGCCGGGGGGAGATCAAGGAAGTGATCATGCAGAGCGCGATTTACTGCGGAATCCCGGCGGCGAATGCGACGTTTCATCTGGCCGAATCGGTGTGGGATGAATTGGGTGTTGAATCCCGCGAGTGATGTTGGCCGAGCAGCCGCTTTCGCGAGCAGGCTCGCTCCCACCTTGGAATGCCTTCCCCTGTAGGAGCTGCCGAAGGCTGCGATCTTTTGATCTTGTTTAAAAAAAATCAAGGTCAAAAGATCGCAGCCTGCGGCAGCTCCTACAGGGGATCGGTGTTTATAGCAGGCTGATCGGGTAGCTGACGATCAGGCGGTTTTCGTCGAACTCGTTATTGCTGAAATCGCGACGCATGGTCGAGTTGCGCCATCTGACGTTGAGGTTTTTGAGCGTACCGCTCTGCACCGTGTAGCCCAGTTCCGATTCGCGGCCCCATTCCTTGCCGTCGGTGATCGTCCCGGTGTGCACGTTGTCGCCGCTGATGTAGCGGTTCATCAGGGTCAGGCCGGGAATGCCCATGGCCGCGAAATTGTAGTCGTGGCGCAACTGCCACGAGCGTTCCTGAGCGTTGTCGTAGCTGGCGTTGTAACTGTCGTTGGCCAGCGTCCCGCCGCTGGTGCCGTTGACGCGCATCCAGGCGCTGTCGCCGGTGAGTTTTTGCAGGCCGAGGTAAAACGTGTTGCCGCCGTAGTTGGCGGAAAACATGCCGTACCAGGTCTTGTTATCGAGGTCGCCGGCGCGGGCGCTGCCATCGTCCTTGCCGTAGAAGAAACCGAGGTTGGCGCCCAGCGTCCACTTGCCGAGCGGCTGGCTGTGCAGCACATTCAGGTACTGCTGGCTGTAGATGTCCTTGAGCTGCGCGTTCCAGAGGCCGATTTGCGTGCGCTTGTCGTTGAACACATATTCGCCACCCTGAAAGTTGAAACGATCAGAGGTGAACTCCGCTTTGCCGGTCATCGACATGTCGCTCATGCTGCTGTCGTCGCGCGGACTGTTGGCGCGGAACTGGCCGCCGTACAGGGTCAGGCCATCGATTTCCTTCGAAGTGATCTGCCCGCCGCGGAAGGTTTGCGGTAGTGAACGTCCGTCGTCCGAACGCAGGATCGGCAGCACCGGCATCCATTCGCCGACCTTCACTTCAGTCTGCGAAAACCTGGCCTTGAACGCGACGTTGGTGCGCCCGAAGTTATCCGCCGGGCGGCCGTCACGATCCAGCGGCAACAGTTGCGTGCCGCCCGTGCCCTTGCCGCCATCAAGCTTGACCGAGTACAGGCCGAGCACGTCCATGCCGAAGCCGACGGTACCTTGGGTGAAGCCGGATTTGGCGTCGAGAATAAAACTCTGCGTCCACTCCTCAGCCTTGCCCTGGGTTTTGCTCGGATTGGTGAAGTTGCGATTGATGTAGAAGTTGCGCAGGTTCAGGTTGACCTTGGCGCCTTCGATGAAACCGGATTCTTCGGCGCTCGCGGGCAGAGCCACACCGGAAATGGCCAAGGCGATCAGGCCGGGCAATGCATAAGGCACGGGGAAAACATTCATGAACTTGGGACTCTCTTGTTTTTGTAAGGCGAACGGCTGCGCTGTCGCGGGAGGTGCGGCGCAGGCGGGGTGATGCAAGTCAGGGATAGAGCGGCGGCGGTCAGCCGGGCGGTGCAGGGCGCTGGAGCATGGTGTTGAACCTTGTTGTTATTGGCGTTCTGGGCTGAATGGTGAAGGGCTTGCAGGTCCGCGTTCAATTGCTGAAAGCGGGTTTTGGGCGATTACCGAACGCAAGATTCGGCCGGTTTTTGGGGGAATGTGAGGGCCTCATCGCTGGCAAGCCAGCTCCCACAGATTTTTGCATCGCTCACAAATTTGGGTACACCACGAAACATTGTGGGAGCTGGCTTGCCAGCGATGAGGCCAGACAAGACAACGCAGTTTTATGGCAGGCAACAAAAAGCCCACCAAAATGGTGGGCTTGATGTGTTCAGCCGATGATCAGAACAGCTTCATCTTCGGCGCTTCTTCTTTCAGCGGTTCGTTCTGCGCGGTTTGCGCATTCCAGCCACCGCCCAAGGCCTTGTACAGATTGACCGCACTGGTCAGCTGCGCGAGCCGGTCGGTGATCAGCGACTGTTGCGCGCTGAACAACTGACGCTGGGCATCGAGGAAGGTCAGGTTGCTGTCGACGCCAATGCGATAACGACGCTCGGCCAGACGGTAGTAATCCTGGTTGGCCTGAACGAAGTCACGTTGCGCTTGCAACTGCTCGGTGTAGGTCTGGCGTGCGGCGAGGCCGTCGGCGACTTCCTGGAAGGCTGTCTGAATCGACTTCTCGTAGTTCGCCACGCCGATATCCTTCTGGATCTTGGCGTAGTCGAGGCTGGCGCGCAGGCTGCCGGCGTTGAAGATCGGCAGGTTGATCTGCGGCTGGAACAGCCACGTCCCCGAACCACCCTTGAACAGGCCGGACAGATCCGGGCTCAGGCTGCCCGCGTTGGCGGTCAGGCTGATGCTCGGGAAGAACGCTGCACGTGCCGCGCCGATGTTGGCGTTGGCCGCCTTCAGGTTGTACTCGGCCTGCAGAATGTCCGGACGACGTTGCAACAGATCCGACGGCAGACCGGCCGGCACATCGCTGAGCAGGTCATCGGACAGCGGTTTGGCCGCTTGCAGGTTGGCCGGAATACCGGTGCCGAGCAGCAGGGTCAGGCTGTTTTCATCCTGCGCAACCTGGCGGGTGTAACGCGCCAGTTGTGCGCGAGCGTTTTCCACGGAAGTGCGCGACTGCGCCAGGTCCAGTGCCGAAGCCACACCGACTTCGTTGCTGCGACTGGTCAGCTTGTAGCTTTCTTCGAAGGCACCGAGGGTGTCTTGCGTCAGCTTGAGCAGTTCCTTGTCCGCTTGCCAGGTCAAGTAAGCATTGGCGACGTTGGCGACCAGACTGATCTGTGTGCTGCGGCGCGCTTCTTCGGTAGCGAAGTACTGTTGCAGCGCTTGCTCGCTAAGGCTGCGCACCCGACCGAACAGGTCGAGTTCATAGGCGCTGATGCCGACGGTAGCCGAGTACGAACTGGTAATGCCCGACTCGCCAGTTTGCGAGGCACGCGCCGGCAGACGCTGGCGGCTGCCAGCGGCATTCGCCGAGACTGCCGGGAACAGGTCCGCGCGCTGGATACGGTATTGCGCCGCGTAGGCATCGATGTTCAACGCCGCGACACGCAGGTCGCGGTTGTTTTCCAGGGAAATCTGGATCAGCTGTTGCAGCGCAGGGTCATGGAAAAACTGCTTCCAGCCCTGCTCGGCAGCGGCTTGCGCTGGTGCCTGCGCCGGCGAATACGCCGGCCCTTGCGGGTACTGGCCTGCGACCGGAGCCTCAGGCTGCTGATAATCAGGTATCAGCGAGCAACCGCTCAGCACGAAGGCGGCGACTGCGATGGAGAGTAGCGACTTGCTCATTGGCCAGCCTCTTTAGGAGTTTCAGTAGTCTCGTGCGCGTCGGTCTTTTTGCGCTGACCGATGGACGACACAGTAACGAAGAACAGTGGGACCCAGAAGATCGCCAGGATCGTGGCCGTGAGCATACCGCCAATCACGCCGGTACCGATCGCATGTTGACTGCCTGAACCTGCGCCGGTGGAAATCGCCAGCGGTACGACACCGAGGACGAAGGCCAGCGAGGTCATGATGATCGGGCGCAGACGCATGCGGCAGGCTTCAATCGCCGCTTCACGCAGGGTGCGTCCCTGTTCATGCAGTTCCTTGGCGAATTCGACAATCAGAATGGCGTTTTTAGCCGCCAGGCCGATGGTCGTCAACAGGCCCACCTGGAAGTACACGTCGTTGGACAACCCGCGCAGGCTGGTGGCCATCAAGGCGCCGATGATCCCCAGCGGTACCACGAGCATGACCGCGATCGGAATCGACCAGCTTTCATACAACGCCGCCAGACACAGGAACACCATAAGCAACGACAGGGCGTACAGCGCTGGTGCCTGCGAGCCGGACAGACGTTCCTCGTAGGACAGACCGGTCCAGGAGATACCGACACCGGACGGCAGCTTCTTGGCGATCGCCTCGACTTCGGCCATCGCTTCACCGGTGGAATAACCCGGCGCCGGAGCCCCGAGAATTTCCAAGGCTTCCACACCGTTGTAACGCGCCAGTTTTGGCGAACCGTAGATCCACTCGCCCTTGGCGAACGCCGAGAACGGAACCATGGTGCCGGCGGCGTTGCGCACGTACCACTTTTTCAGGTCTTCGGGGCTCATGCGCGAATCCGGCTGGCCCTGCACATACACTTTTTTCACTCGACCACGGTCGATGAAGTCGTTCACGTAGCTACTGCCCAGCGCAATCGACAGGGTGTTGTTGATGTCGCCGATGGTGATGCCGAGGGCGCTGGCCTTCTCGTCGTCGATTTCCAGCTGAAACTGCGGTTCATCGTTCAGGCCGTTCGGACGCACCTGGGTCAGCACCTTGCTTTGCGAGGCCATGCCGAGGAACTGGTTGCGCGCTTCCATCAGTTTTTCGTGCCCGATACCGGCGCGATCCTGCAGGAACACGTCGAAACCTGTGGCGTTACCCAATTCCAGTACCGCTGGCGGGGCGAAAGCAAACACCATCGCGTCGCGGAAGCTGAAGAAGTGTTGCTGGGCACGCGCCGCGAGTTTGAACACGCTGTTGTCAGCGTCACGTTCGCCCCACGGCTTGAGCATGATGAACGCCATACCCGAACTCTGACCACGGCCGGCGAAGTTGAAGCCGGTCACAGTGAACACCGACGCCACCGCGTCTGCCTCACCGCCGTCCTTGTTCGGGCGCAGCAGGTATTCACGCATTTCATCAACGACCACTTGCGTGCGCTGGGCGCTGGAACCGGCCGGGGTCTGCACCTGAGCGAACAGAACGCCCTGGTCTTCCTCCGGCAGGAACGCGGTCGGGATGCGGGTGAACAGCCAGATCATGCCGACCACGATCAGCAGATAGGCGAGCAGGTACGGCGCCTTGCGGGTCAGCATGTTGCCGACGCCACGCTCGTAGCTCTGCACACCACGGTCGAAGTTGCGGTTGAACCAGCCAAAGAAACCTTTCTTCGGCGTGCCGTGCTCACCTTTCGGAATCGGCTTGAGCATGGTCGCGCACAGCGCCGGGGTGAAGATCAAAGCAACCAGTACCGACAGGGCCATCGCCGAAACGATGGTGATCGAGAACTGTTTGTAGATCACACCGGTCGAGCCGCTGAAGAATGCCATTGGCAGCAATACCGCCGAAAGAACGAGGGCGATACCGACCAGCGCTCCCTGGATCTGGCCCATGGATTTCTTCGTCGCTTCTTTCGGTGACAAGCCTTCTTCGCTCATCACCCGCTCGACGTTTTCCACCACAACGATGGCGTCGTCCACCAACAGACCGATGGCCAGCACCATGCCGAACATGGTCAGGGTGTTGATGCTGAAACCGGCGGCGGCGAGGATGCCGAACGTACCGAGCAATACCACCGGCACGGTCATCGTGGTGATGACGGTGGCGCGGAAGTTCTGCAGGAACAGGAACATCACCAGGAACACCAGCGCGATCGCTTCGACCAGCGTGTGCACCACGCCTTTGATCGATTCGGTCACCACCGGGGTGGTGTCGTACGGGAACACCACTTCCATGCCTTGCGGGAAGAACGGCTTGAGGCTGTCGATGGTGTTGCGCAGCGCCTTGGCCGTGTCGAGGGCGTTGGCACCATTGGCCAGTTTCACCGCCAGACCGGAGGCCGGGCTGCCGTTGAACTGGGCGCTGATCGCGTAGTTCTCACCGCCGAGGCCGACTTCAGCCACGTCTTTGAGGCGGACCTGCGAGCCGTCCTTATTGACCTTGAGGAGGATTTCCTTGAACTGCTCGGCAGTCTGCAGACGGGTCTTGCCGATGATCGTCGCGTTCAGTTGCTGGCCCTGCACGGCAGGCAAGCCACCGAGCTGACCGGACGACACCTGGACGTTCTGCGCAGCAATGGCGTTTTTCACGTCGACCGGGGTCAGGCTGAAGTTGTTCAACTTGGCCGGGTCGAGCCAGATACGCATTGCGTACTGCGCACCGAAGACCTGGAAGTCACCAACACCGGCGGTCCGCGAGATCGGATCCTGCATGTTCGACACGATGTAGTTGGACAGGTCGTCCTTGCTCATGCTGCCGTCGCGCGAGACCACACCGATCACCAGCAGGAAGTTCTTCACTGCCTTGGTTACGCGGATACCCTGTTGCTGCACTTCCTGCGGCAACAGCGGGGTGGCCAGGTTCAGCTTGTTCTGCACCTGTACCTGCGCGGTGTCGGAGTTGGTGCCTTGCTCGAAGGTCGCGGTGATGGTCATGCTGCCGTCGGAGTTACTTTCCGACGATACATAACGCAGGTTATCGATACCGTTGAGCTGCTGCTCGATGACCTGAACCACGGTGTCCTGCACGGTTTGTGCGGATGCGCCTGGGTAGGTCACCTGGATCGCAATGGCCGGTGGCGCGATGCTCGGGTATTGGTTGATCGGCAATTTCAGGATCGAAAGTGCCCCGACCAACATGATCACCAGGGCAATTACCCAGGCGAAAATCGGACGGTCGATGAAGAATTTTGACATGGGTTACTCCCCTTTGCCGCCGGCGGCTTTGTCAGCTGCCTGGGCGGGGGCCGGGTTCTTGGTGCCAACGTTAGTCGCTTCGGTCGCTTTGACCTCGACGCCCGGTTTGACGTACTGCAGCCCTTCGGTGATCAGACGATCGCCGGCCTTGAGGCCGTCTTCGATCAGCCACTGGCTGCCGACGGTGCGGCTGGCCTTGAGCTGACGCAACTCGACCTTGTTGTCGGCGCCGACGACCAGCGCGGTCGGGGTGCCTTTGAGGTCGCGGGTCACGCCTTGCTGCGGCGCGAGAATCGCTGCGCTGTTGACGCCGGCCTGCAACTGGGCGTGGACGAACATGCCCGGCAGCAGGGTGTGATCCGGGTTCGGGAATACCGCGCGCAGGGTCACCGAACCAGTGGTCTGGTCAACCGAGACTTCGGAGAATTCCAGTTTACCGTCGAGCTTGTACTGGCTGCCGTCTTCCAGGGTCAGCTTGACTGCAGCGGCGTTGTCGCCAGCCTTCTGCAGGCGGCCGCTTTCCAGTTCACGGCGCAGTTCCAGCAGTTCCACCGACGATTGAGTCACGTCGACGTAGATCGGGTCGAGCTGCTGAATCACTGCCATCGCATCGGTCTGGCCATTGCTGACCAGTGCGCCTTCGGTCACCGAAGAACGACCGATACGGCCGGAAATTGGCGCGTAGACCTTGGTGTAACGCACGTTGATCTGCGCGGTTTGCAACGACGCTTCCGATTGCAGGCGGTTGGCCAGCGCGGTGTCGTACTCCTGACGGCTGACCGCTTGCTCATCGACCAACTGCTTGTAGCGGTCGGAGATCGACTTGGTCGAACGCAGGTTGGCTTCGGCGCTTTTCAGGGTCGCTTCATAGACCGAAGGATCGATCTGATACAGCTGCTGGCCGGCTTTGACATCGGCGCCTTCCTTGAACAGGCGCTTGAGAATGATGCCGTTGACCTGCGGGCGAACTTCAGCGATGCGGAACGCACTGGTGCGGCCCGGCAGTTCGGAGGTGAGGGTAAAGGCTTGTGGTTGCAGGGTGACGACGCCGACCTGAGGGGGCGGAGCGGCAGGTGCCGCTTCTTCCTTTTTACATCCGCTGAGCAGCGATGCCAGGGCGACGGCAGTGACCAGAGCGGTAACAGCTGGCTTGAATTGCATGAAGATCCTCGGGTCAGGCGCGCAAGGAGCGCACAAGAAGTTTGAAAGAGTAAAAATCGGGCACCGGGTGGATAAGTAGCTTGCTAAGTAATATACTTACGTTCATGGTTGTTTGTAAACACCTGCGCCGCGTACCCACCCTGTTACAAAAAACGTCGCAAGGTTCGAGATTGTAGGCCGGGGAGCCGATTCATGAGAGATCGCCCCCACATTATTCAGCGGATATTCAGCCATCCCTGAAACATCCTGTTTGAGGTTTTACTGCCATGGTCCGTCGTACCAAAGAGGAAGCTCAGGAAACCCGCAGCCAGATTCTGGAAGCGGCGGAGAAAGCCTTTTATGAAAGGGGGGTCGCCCGCACCACCCTGGCGGACATCGCAACCATGGCCGGCGTGACGCGCGGCGCCATTTACTGGCATTTCAGCAACAAGGCCGATCTGGTTCAGGCGATGCTCGACAGCCTGCACGAACCGCTGGATGAACTGGCCAAGGCCAGCGAAAGCGAGGACGAACCGGACCCACTCGGGTGCATGCGGCAATTGCTGATTCATTTGTTTCATCAAGTTGCACTGGACCCGAAAACCCGGCGCATCAACGAAATTCTGTTTCATAAGTGCGAATTCACCGATGAAATGTGCGATTTGCGCCAGCAGCGCCGGACGGCCAGTCTCGATTGCAACCTGCGCATCGGCCTGACCCTGCGTAATGCGGTGAATCGCGGTCAGTTGCCCGAAGATCTCGACACCGCCCGCGCAGCCATCAGCATTCATGCCTACATCGACGGCCTGTTGTACGGCTGGCTTCTCGCGCCGGACAGCTTCGAACTGCACGCCGAGGCTGAACGCTGGGTCGATACAGGGTTGGACATGCTGCGCCTGAGCCCGAGCCTGCGCAAATGAGAGAAAATGCGCAATTGCCCGGCAGGGTGTCAATCAGCCGGCATGGCTGATGATCGCGGCGGGGAGTTTAAACGTAGCCAGCCGTGGATTTTGTAGGGAAATTGTGTCGCTCTTGTGAATCCGTGTTTCGCCGCTTTTCCCTCACCCTAGCCCTCTCCCAGAGGGAGAGGGGACCGACCGGGTTGCTCTTTCGAGTTACGCCGACCTGAAATATCCCGCCGAACCAAAAATCCGGAAACCCCACAAATCTGCTCCCTTTCCCCTCGCCCCCTTGGGGGAGAGGGCTGGGGTGAGGGGGATCGATTCGAGCCACACCGCATTATCCCGTCCAAACAAAAAAGCCCCTGACTCTCACAAGTCAGGGGCTTTTTCATTGCTGCGCTACCGCGTGATTACAGCGTCGGATAGTCGATATAACCCACCGGGCCTTTGCCGTAGAAAGTTTCCGGATGCGGCTCGTTCAGCGGCGCATCGGCCTGCAGACGTGCCGGCAGATCCGGGTTGGCAATGAACGGCACGCCGAAGGCGACGGCGTCTGCCTTGCCAGCGGCCAGCCACTCGTTGGCGCTTTGCTTGGTGAATTTCTCGTTGGCGATGTACGGGCCGCCGAACGCTTCTTTCAGTTGCGGGCCGAGGCTGTCGGCGCCTTCTTTTTCGCGCGAACAAATGAACGCGATGCCACGCTTGCCCAGTTCGCGGGCGACGTAAGTGAAGGTCTCAGCCAGATTGTCATCGCCCATGTCATGGGAATCTGCACGCGGTGCCAAGTGCACACCGACGCGGCCGGCGCCCCAGACTTCGATTGCAGCATCGGTCACTTCCAGCAGCAGGCGCGCGCGGTTTTCCAGCGAGCCACCGTAGTTGTCGGTGCGCTGGTTGGTGCTGCTTTGCAGGAACTGGTCGAGCAGGTAGCCGTTGGCGCCGTGGATTTCCACGCCGTCGAAACCGGCAGCCTTGGCGTTCTCGGCACCGGTGCGGTAGGCATCGACGATGTCGGCGATTTCAGCGGTTTCCAGAGCGCGCGGGGTTGGATAGTCGGCCAGCGGGCGAACCAGGCTGACGTGACCTTTGGGTTGCAGAGCGCTCGGCGCAACCGGTGTTTCACCGTTCAGGTACGAAGGATGGGAGATACGGCCAACGTGCCACAGCTGCAGGAAAATCTTGCCGCCGGCACCGTGAATCGCCTTGGTGACGTTGGCCCAGCCACGCACTTGATCGTTGGACCAGATGCCCGGGGTATCCGGGTAGCCGACGCCCATTGGCGTTACCGAAGTGGCTTCGCTGAGGATCAGGCCGGCCGAGGCGCGTTGTACGTAGTATTCGGCCATCAGCGCATTCGGCACGCGGCCTTCGTCGGCGCGGCAGCGGGTCAGCGGGGCCATGATGATGCGGTTGTTCAGCTCGATGTCGCCGAGTTTGATCGGGTCGAAAATAGTCGCCATGTCTAAAACCTCTTGAATGGAAAGTTGATCAGTTGGAAGCAGGAGCCAGTTCGGCATTGCCGTTCTGGCGGAAAGTAATCAGGGTCACCAGCAGGGCCAGCACCGCGAGTGCAGCCGCCGCCAGCGGAACGCTGGTCAGGCCGTAACCGTGGGCGATGACGCTGCCACCGACCCAGGCGCCGAGGGCGTTGCCGACGTTGAATGCGCCAATGTTCAGAGTCGAAACCAGATTCGGCGCAGCTTTGCCGAAGGTCACCACGTTGACTTGCAGCGCCGGCACAGCGGCGAAACACGCGGTAGCCCAAAGGAACAGGGTGATTTCGGTCGGGATCAGCGCGACGCTGGTCCAGGTCAGCACCGTGGACACTACGGCCATGGCGATGAACACGCCGATCAACGTAGCGGCCATGCCTTTGTCGGCCAGTTTGCCGCCGATGATGTTGCCGACGGTCAGGCCCAGGCCGATCAGCATCAGCGTCCAGGTCACGCCACGCGGAGATACGCCGGTGACTTCGCCGAGCAGTGGAGCGACGTAGGTGAACAGGGTGAAGACCGAGGCGGAGAACAGCGCGGTCATGCTCAGCGACAGCCAGATGCCGGCGCCTTTGAGGGCGGCGAGTTCGGCGCGCATGTCGAGTTTTTCTTCGTCACGCTTGGCCGGCAGGAAGCGAATCAGACCGATCAGCGCGATCACGCCGATAACGGTCACGGCCCAGAAGGTCGAGCGCCAGCCGTATTGTTGACCCAATGCAGTGCCCAGCGGCACACCGAGGACGTTGGCCAGGGTCAGGCCGGTAAACATCAACGCTACGGCCGAGGCGCGTTTGTTGGCCGGCACCAGATTGGCCGCCACCACCGAACCGATGCCGAAGAACGCGCCGTGGCAAAGCGCAGTGATGACTCGGGCAAACATCAGCACGTTGTAATCACTGGCCATTGCACACAGCAGGTTGCCGATAATGAAAATGCCCATCAACGCGACCAAAGCTGCCTTGCGCGGCAGTTTGGCGGTGGCCATGGCCATGAACGGCGCACCGATCGCCACGCCCAAGGCGTAACCGGTGACCAGCCAGCCGGCGCCCGGGATCGACACACCGAGGTCGGTCGCCACGTCGGGCAACAGGCCCATGATGACGAATTCGGTGGTGCCGATGGCGAAGGCGCTCAGGGCCAGTATGAGAAGCGAGAGGGGCATGCGGGTTTCCTTGTCGGCTGGCTGACGTTAAGGGTCAGAGCTCTTTACTGAGGGTGTTGAGAAACGCCTGAATGACGTCCTCGTTCCGTTTGAAAAAGTGCCACTGCCCGGCCTTCTGGCTGCTGATCAACCCGGCCCGTTGCAGGGTCGCCAAATGCGCGGACACGGTGGATTGCGACAGGCCGCAACGCTGATCGATCTGCCCGGCACAGATACCGTACTCGTGGTTGTGCAACTGCTCGGGGAATTCGTTTTTCGGGTCTTTCAGCCAGTTGAGGATGTCTCGCCGTACTGGGTGCGCCAGGGCTTTTATTATTTCGTCGAGGTCAAGGTTCATGGCATGGGCTCATGTGGGCAGTGGCGATATATCGCGATGGAGCGAACTTTAAATCGTTGAATCGCGATATACCAATATGAATTCGGTCTGAGCATCGTATAAATCGCTATATCGGGTTATAACGATATGGAGGTGCTGCATCAGCGGACGCAGTGCTAAGCTGCGCTCATGAACTATCTCGCGCATTTGCATCTCGGCGGCCAGCGCCCCGGTCAGTTACTCGGCAGCCTCTATGGCGACTTCGTCAAAGGGCGACTGCAAGGGCAGTTTGCGCCGGAGGTCGAAGCGGCGATCCAACTGCATCGGCGTATCGACGTGTTCACCGATCGCCACCCGTTGGTGGACATCGCCTTGGGCCGGTTTACCGAGACGCGGCGGCGCTATGCCGGGATCGTCCTCGATGTATTTTTCGACCACTGCCTGGCGCGAGACTGGACGCTGTACGCCGACCGGCCGCTGGAGCTGTTCACCGCTGACGTTTATCGGGTGCTGTCGCGCGAGCGGCAATTGCCAGAACGGCTGGCGAAGATCGCGCCGCACATGGTTGCCCATGACTGGTTGGGGTCGTATCGCGAATTTGAGGTGCTGGAGCAGGTGTTGCGCGGGATTTCACGGCGGTTGTCCCGGCCTGAGGAACTGGCGGGGGCGATGCAGGAGTTGCGGCGGTTGTATGAGCCTTTGAGCGAAGACTTTAGCCTGTTCTACCCGCAACTTCAGGACTTCGTAGCGTCACAGAGGTAGGCAAAAATCAAAAGATCGCAGCCTGCGGCAGCTCCTACATCGACCTCTGTAGGAGCTGCCGCAGGCTGCGATCTTTTGATTGTCAGGCGGCGATCAGGTCGCCAGCGCGACGCGGTTCGGCAGGTTTCGCTACTTCGCCAAACAACACCCGCTGCACCGCCTGCTGCGCTTCGAACGCCAGCGCCGCACGCTCGCGCCCCTGACAGGCGATCGGCTTGAGCACATGCACTTCGACATCCCCGCAGTCATGGCTGAACAGGCGCATCAGGTGCGAGAGCAAATCATCGTCACCAATGAATGGCGCCAGCGTATCGATCTCGCCGTCACGCAGATAACGGATCGCCACCGGTTGCAGCATCACCTCTGAATCAATCGCCGCCGCCAGCAGGCGACCGTGAAAAGTGCGCAGTGATCGGCCATCGGTGGTCGTGCCTTCGGGGAACATCAGCAAGGCGTGATCGGTTTGCAAATGACGGGTCATCTGCTTGCGGATCAACTGGCTGTCGCCCGAGCCGCGACGGATAAACAGACTGCCAGCCTTCGCTGCCAGCCAGCCCGCCACCGGCCAGGTGCGCACTTCCGCCTTGGACAGAAATGACAGCGGCGTGAGCATGCCCAGCAGCGGAATATCCGTCCACGACACATGATTGCTGACCCACAGCATCGGCTCTTTCGGCAGCTCACCGTGCACGGTCACGCGAAAGGGCAGGGCATTGCTCAGCCGAGCCATGAAGAAGCGCGACCAGCGCTGGCGACGCTCCATCGAATGCGCCAGGCCGATGCGCTCAAACACGCCGAAGACGCTGGCCATGGTCAGCCCCAGCGACACCACGAAAAGCACTCGAGCGATTCGCGCGTACACCCGCAACCGGCTCATCACACGGCCGCCTTGAAGTGTTTGGCGTAACGCGGGCAGAGTTCGTCGCGCTTGAGCAGGATGAAGACGTCGGCGACCTGGAAGTCTTCGTCCCAGCATGGCTCGCCGCAGATCTTCGCGCCCAGACGCATGTAAGCCTTGAGCAGTGGCGGCATTTCCGCGATGACGTTGGACGGAATATCCAGCGTCGGCAGCGGATTTTTCGGCTCGGCGCGCAGGTGTTCGGTGCACAGATAGCGCTCGCGCAGGCGCTGCATGATCGCGTGGGCCTGAATGCCGCCGTCCTGCATCGGAATGCTCGCGCAACCCATCAGATAGCTGTAACCGCCCTGATTCAATACTTCGGCCAACTCGCCCCAGAGTACGGCAATGGTGCCGCCGTTGCGGTACGCCGGATCGACGCAGGTGCGGCCGATTTCCAGGATCGGCCCTTGCAGATGCGCGAGGCCGTGCAGGCTGAATTCTTCCTCACTGTAGAACTTGCCGAGGCTGCTGGCGGCGGTGTGATCGAGCAGACGCGTGGTCGCTACAAGGCGCCCGGTGTTCAGATCACGTACGCCGATGTGGCTGCAGTGAACATCATAATCATCCATGTCCAGACCCAGTTCCGCGCCTTTCAATTTGGCGTTGAACTCGCCACTGAAGACGTTGAAGCGCAGGGCCTGGGCTTGCTGCAAGGCCTCGGTGCCGATCAGGCGTTCGGCTTGCAGGCGGCGTTCATTGCCGGTGTCGCTGATGCGGGCGATTTGCGTCATGTGACTCTCCGTACGGGCCTTTAACCCGTCGTGGGTTGCAGCCGATCGACTTTCTTTATGCAGCCGTGTTGTGCAAAGTCAGGCTATGTAGCCCCGGTGTCATCGCCATGAACGTTCGGTGATGCTTATATGACAGCCCACAAGGAGGCGCTTATGCCCTGGTCAGATCTGCTGCAAAGCCGTGAACGATTGCCCGCCGTTGCTGATTTGGCCGAAGGATTTGCAACCTTGCTGCAGGCGCTGGGCAGCGTCACGCCGTTTGAGCTGGCGGTCGCAGGGGGGCGGCGCATGGCGACGCCGGGGCTGGCGTTTCTGGTCGGTTATCAGGCGGCGCTGCGCATGTTGTGGCCGAGTGCACCGCTGAGCCTCGGCGCTTTGTGCGCGACTGAACAGCGCAGCCTGCGCCCGGCGGATATGCAAACGCGGCTGAGCGATTTGCGCTTGAGCGGGCGCAAGGATTTCGTCACGGCGGGCGATGCGGCGGACTGGTTGTTGATCGCCGCGCGCAGTGAAGAACCTGGCGAAATACCGCGTCTGAGTCTGGCCGTGGTCTATCCCGGCGAACCCGGCGTGAAGGTCGAAAAATTGCCAGCGCTGCCGTTGATGCCAGACATCAGCCACGGTCGCCTGCACCTCGACGGCGCCCTGTGCGAATTGCTTGCGGGCGACGGCTGGGATGCTTACGTCAAACCGTTCCGCACCCTCGAAGATGTCTATGTCCTGAGCGCAATGACCGCGTGGCTGTACGGCGTCGGCCAGGACAGCGATTGGCCGCAACCCCTGCAACTGCGATTGCTGGCGCTGCTGGCCGGATGTGCCGAAGCGAGCCGGCAAGCGCCGAACAATCCGTCAGGGCATGTGTTGTTGGGCGGTTTGTTTGCGCAGTTTGAATCACTCGCGGGGGAGGTGGATCAGGCGCTGGCAGATGGCCCAGTGGAATGGGCGCAGATGTGGCACCGGGATAAAGGCGTGATGCAATTGGCGGCGGGGGCGCGGGCCAAGCGGTTGGCCAAGGCTTTGGCGGCGGGCTGAAGGGCCTCATCGCTGGCAAGCCAGCTCCCACAAGGTTCTTTGGTGGATACAAATTTTGTGAACACCTGTGAAACCTGTGGGAGTTGGCTTGCCAGCGATGGCGACTTCATGGAAAGCAAAATCTCAAAGTTGTCATGAGTCCCGACTAGTCTCAGCAGGTTCTCTCCACGAGCCCTCACCATGTTCAAAGGCTTGCCGCTGTTCCTGCTGCTGATCAGCTTCACCGCCCACGCCGAACAATGGCCGGATGAACAATGGCCAACCGCCCCGGCAATGACCAACGTCGAAGCACTGGAGACGTACGCCTTCCCACCCCGCGACGACGCAACCCGCCAAGGCATCCGCACCGACGCCTTGCTGATCATCCGCGACGGTCAAATCATCTACGAACGCTACGCCGCGCCGACCACCGAACAGACCCCGCACCTGACCTGGTCGATTAGCAAAAGCCTGATGGCCACCGTTCTCGGTGTGGCGTACGGCGAGGGCCTGTTCAAACTCGACGATTCTGCCGCGAAGTTTTACCCGTCACTGGAAAAACACCCAGCGATCAGCCTCGGCCATCTGCTGAACTGGGCCTCCGGTCTCGACTGGCAGGAAGACTACGAATACGCCCCGCTGAAATCCTCGGTGGTGGCGATGCTCTACACCCGAGGCCGTGGTGACATGGCCGCATTTACCGCCGAACACGACACTTACGCAGCGCCGGGGCAGGCGTTCCGGTATTCCAGCGGCGACAGCAACCTGCTCGCCGCCGCTTTGAAAACCATGGTCGGCCCGCAGCGTTATCCGGACTATCCGTGGACGGCGCTGTTCGAACCCCTGGGCATTCGCCACGCCGTATGGGAAGCCGATGCCAGCGGCACTTTTGTCGCCTCGTCCTACGCCTATCTCACCGCCCGGGATCTGGCGCGGGTCGGTTTGCTGATCGCGCGCAACGGACGCTGGCACGACCGGCAATTGCTGCCCAGGGATTGGATCGCCTTCAACCTCAAACCCTTCGCCGGCTACGAGGCGCATCAGGACGAGGCCGTGCCCGGCGCTCATTGGTGGCTCAATCGCCCGCTCGGTGGCGCGACGTCACCGTGGCCCGACGCCCCAACCGACACCTTCGCTGCCCTCGGCCATTGGGGCCAGGCGCTATACGTGATTCCCAGCGAGAAACTGGTGATCGTGCGTTACGGTGATGACCGTGATGGCAGCTATAAGCACAACGAACTGCTCAAACGCGTGCTGCAGGCGGTGCGGCCATGAGGCGATTTCTGCTGTTGCTGCTGATCGTGCTGGTCGGCTGGGGCGTTTATGAACGCGAAAACCTCTGGGCCTTCCCGGACATCATCAGCGCCTACACCGCCAAGGAATATTGCTCGTGCAGATATGTGATGAATAACGATGGCGAGTATTGCCGTGGCTATGTGAAGCAATGGCTGCCCATCAGCCAGTTCACCGATGACAGCGCCAGCAAAACCATCACCGTCAGCGGCATGGGGCGCAGCAATAGTGCGCAGTGGTTGAGCGAACGGCAAGGCTGCCGTTTGCAGCCTTAAAGATCGCAGCCTTCGGCAGCTCCTACAGGGTTGGGTACGCTCGGTAGGAGCTGCCGAAGGCTGCGATCTTTTGATCTTGATGTTGCAATAAACCCACGGGCGGTTAAGGTTCGTGCAGGTTTATCGCGCCCAAGAGTGTTCAATGTTCAACCGCTCCCTTCATCAAGTCTTCGCCTGTCTGTTATTGACCGCCGCGGCATTGCCGGCTCAGGCCAATTGGTATCTGGACGGCGAGTCGTCGCGCCTTTCTTTCGTCAGCACGAAAAACGCCAGCGTGTCTGAAGTGCAGCGCTTCCTGGTGCTGCACGGCAAGGTTGACCCCAACGGTCGCGCCGAAGTCGAAGTCGAGCTGGATTCGATCAACAGCGGCATCCCGTTGCGCGATGAGCGCATGCGCAAAGAGCTGTTCCAGATCGAGCAATTCCCCGACGCGACCATTACCACGCAAATCGACCTGCGCCCGATCAACGATCTGGCGCCCGGCGCGCAACTGGAGCTGCGCCTGCCGCTGACCGTCAACCTGCACGGCAAGCAGCACGAATATCCCGCTGAACTGCTGGCGACGCGTCTTGATGATCGGCGTTTTCAAGTGGTGACCCTGGAGCCGCTGGTGATCAACGCTGCGGATTTCGATCTGGCGCCGGGGCTGGAAAGCCTGCGCAAACTCGCCGACCTGTCGGCTATCAGTCTGTCGGTGCCGGTGGGTGCGGTGCTGATCTTCACGGCGCGCTGACATGCGTGGCGCGGTGTTTCCGTGGCGCGACGGCAACCGTTTCGAACTGTTGATCGACGGCCCGCAATTTTTCCCGCGGATGCTTGAGCACATCGCCGGCGCCAAGCAGCAGATTGAACTCGAGCTGTATCTGGTCGAGGCCGGGGCCTGTGCCGAGGCCATTGTGCAAGCGTTGGTGCAGGCCGCAGAACGTGGCGTGCGCGTGCGCTGCCTGTTCGATGATTACGGTAGCCTCGCGTTCACCCTCAATTTGCGTCAGCGCCTGACTCAGGCCCGGGTCGAGCTGCGCTTCTACAACCGGCTGAGCTGGCGGCGCTGGGTCGGCAACTTTTACCGTGATCACCGCAAGTTGTTGCTGGTCGATCAGTGTCTGGCGGTGGTCGGCGGCACTGGCGTTACCGATGAATTCTGGACGCCGGGCCACGATGTCAGCGAATGGCACGAGGTGATGGTCGAGATCAGCGGCCCATTGGTGATCGACTGGCAATTGCTGTTCGATCGCCAATGGATCGCCAACCGCTACCGCCGGGCCTGGCGTCCCGCCGCGCATTTCGGTTTGCCGCGTCTGCCGCGCGTGCCGGACAAGGGCGAGGGCATGGGCCGCGTGGCCTACGCCGACGCCCGCCAGCATCGTGACATTCTGCAGTCGCTGTTCCGTGCGCTGAACAGCGGCCAGCGACGCATCTGGATGGCCACGCCGTATTTCCTGCCGACCTGGAAAATTCGCCGCTCCCTGCGCAAGGCGGCGGCGCGCGGTGTCGATGTGCGCTTGCTGCTGACCGGGCCGCGCACTGATCACCCGTCGGTGCGCTACGCCGGGCATCGCTACTACCCGCGATTGCTCAAAGCCGGGGTGCAGATCTTCGAATATCAACCGTGCTTTCTGCATTTGAAAATGGTCTTGGTGGACGATTGGGTGAGCATCGGTTCGTGCAACTTCGACCACTGGAATCTGCGCTTCAATCTGGAGGCGAATCTGGAGGCGCTGGATCCCGCGCTGACGGCGGCGGTCGAGGCGAGTTTCGTGAAGGATTTCGGCTTGAGTCAGCTGGTGAGCCTGGAAGCGTGGCAGCGCCGACCGTTGTGGCGGCGGGTCAAGCAGCGGGTGTGGGGCTGGGTGGATCGGTTGGTGGTCAACTTTCTCGACCGCCGCGGTTGAAGCAAGATCAAAAGATCGCAGCCTTCGGCAGCTCCTACAATGGCATGGTGTTCACCCTGTAGGAGCTGCCGAAGGCTGCGATCTTGATCGTTCCCACGCGGAGTGTGGGAACGATCAAAAAACCTACAGCAATTCGAAGCTCTGCTGCGTCACGTCCTGGGAATCCAGGCCGATCTGTACGTTGAATTTGCCAGGCTCGGCGGCGTACTTGAGCTGGGCGTTGTAGAACTTCAGGTCTTCCTCGGTGATGGTGAAGTGCACAACTTTCTGTTCGCCTGCCTTGAGCATGATCTTCTGGAAGTTCTTCAGTTCTTTCACCGGACGAATCATCGAACCGGTGACGTCCTGAATGTACAACTGCACCACGGTTTCGCCGTCACGCTTGCCGGTGTTTTTCACCATCACGCTGGCGTCGAGCTTGCCGGTGGCGTTCAGCGTGGTCGACGACAGCGCCATATCGCTCAGGGCGAACGTGGTGTAGCTCAGGCCATAACCGAACGGAAACAGCGGGCCGGTGGTGTCATCGAAATACTGCGAGGTGTAATTGCCCGGTTTGCCCGGCGTGAACGGTCGGCCGATGCTCAGGTGATTGTAGTAAGTCGGGATCTGGCCCACGGAACGCGGGAAGGTCACCGGCAGTTTGCCCGACGGGTTGTAGTCGCCGAACAGTACGTCAGCGATGGCGTTACCGCCCTCGGTGCCGCTGAACCAGGTTTCCAGAATCGCGTCAGCCGACTGATTCTCTTCGAGAATGGTCAGTGGACGGCCGTTCATCAACACCAGCACCAGCGGTTTGCCCGTGGCTTTCAGCGCGCGGATCAGCTCACGCTGGTTTTGCGGGATGTTCAGGTCGGTGCGGCTCGAGGATTCGTGGGACATGCCACGGGACTCGCCGACAGCAGCGACGATCACATCAGCGTCTTTCGCCGCTTTCACCGCCTCGTCGATCAACACACTGGCCGGGCGCGGGTCATCGACCACTTCCGGGGCATCGAAGTTGAGGAAGTTCAGGTAGTCGAGAACCTTCTTGTCGCCCGTGATGTTGGCGCCACGGGCGTAGATCAGATTGGCTTTGTCGCCGATCAGCGAATGCATGCCATCGAACAAGGTGACCGATTGCGCCGGACGCCCGGCGGCGGCCCAACTGCCCATCATGTCGATCGGCGCTTTCGCCAATGGACCGACCAGCGCGATTTTCGCGTCTTTTTTCAACGGCAGGGTTTCGTTCTGGTTCTTCAGCAGCACCAGACTGCGACGCGCCACTTCGCGGGCCTCAGCGCGGTGCAGGCGGCTTTCGGCGTAGGTGTCCGCCGGGTCATCTTCTGCCTTGCCGATGCGCAGGTACGGGTCCTTGAACAGGCCCATGTCGTACTTGGCCGCGAGCACTTCGCGCACGGCGTTGTCGATGTCTTTCTGTTCGATCTCGCCGGACTTGAGCAGCCCCGGCAGTTCTTTGCCGTACAGGGTGTCGTTCATGCTCATGTCGATGCCGGCCTTGATCGCCAGCTTCGCCGCTTCGCGACCGTCGCGAGCGACGCCGTGCTTGATCAGCTCGAAAATGGCGCCGTGGTCGCTGACCGCCAGGCCTTTGAAGCCCCAGTCCTTGCGCAGCAAGTCGTTCATCAGCCAAGTGTTGGCGGTGGCGGGAATGCCATTGATCGAGTTCAAGGCGACCATCACGCCACCGGCGCCAGCATCGATCGCAGCACGGTACGGCGGCAGGTAATCCTGATACATCTTCACCGGACTCATGTCGACGGTGTTGTAGTCGCGACCACCCTCGACCGCGCCGTACAGGGCGAAGTGCTTGACGCTGGCCATGATGCTGTCGGCAGCGCTCGGAGTTTCGCCCTGATACGCCTTGACCATGACTTTGGCGATGCGCGAGGTCAGGTAGGTGTCTTCACCGAAACCTTCGGAGCTGCGGCCCCAGCGCGGATCGCGGGAAATATCGACCATCGGCGCGAAGGTGATATCGAGGCTGTCAGCGGCGGCTTCTTTTGCCGCAACGCGACCGGACTGGCCGATGGCATCCATGTCCCAGCTCGACGCGAGAGCCAGCGGAATCGGGAAAATCGTCCGGTGACCGTGAATCACGTCGTAGGCGAAAAACATCGGAATCTTCAGGCGGCTGCGCATGGCAGCGTCCTGCATCGGCCGGTTTTCCGGACGGGTGATCGAGTTGAACGTGCCGCCGATGTTGCCGGCGGCGATTTCCTTGCGGATCAGCTCGCGGGGCATTTCCGGGCCGATGCTGATCAGGCGCAACTGGCCGATCTTCTCGTCGAGGGTCATTTGTTTCATCAGATTGCTGATGAAAGCGTCCTTGTTCTCCAGAGGTACCGGGGTCGTGGCGGCCAGTACCTGATGACTGGCCAGGCTGACGAACAAACCCAGCAAACACAGCTTCTTCATGAATTCTTTTCTCTAGGGCCCAAACGGTGATGCAACACCGGCCGGCCAAAATGTAGGGAGCGACTATTGTTGTTCGGGTGCCGGCTGAAAAAAACCGAGCCGGAAAACCGCAGCCGATAGCGGCAACGTAAACGCGAAGGGCACTTTTTAGCCGATAAGCCCGTCGCATGCCAGTGGCGGCGCCGATTATGCCCCAACCGCTGGCCGGGAATGCCCAGCGCTCGGTTTTTAAATCAAATGTGTCATGGAGCATCACTGCAATGAATATCAGCGCAACCTCTCGTTCACGGCTACAAGTCGCCACTTTGCTGGTGCTCGCCACGCTGTTGACCGCGTGCGGCATCAACAATATCCCGACTCTCGACGAACAGGCGAAAGCCGCCTGGGGCCAGGTGCAGAACCAATACCAGCGGCGCGCCGACCTGATTCCCAATCTGGTGGAAACAGTGAAGGGCTACGCTGCGCACGAACAGGAAACCCTGACCGCGGTGATCGAGGCGCGGGCCAAGGCCACGTCGATCCAGGTCGACGCCAGCACCCTCGACAATCCCGAGAAGCTCAAGCAGTTCCAGCAGGCGCAAGATCAACTGACCGGCGCGCTGAGCCGTTTGATGGTGGTGTCCGAGCGCTACCCGGACCTGAAGGCCAACCAGAACTTCCTTGCTCTGCAATCGCAACTCGAAGGCACGGAAAACCGGATCGCCGTAGCGCGGCGCGACTTCATTCTGGCGGTGCAGAAATACAACACCGAGATCCGCACCTTCCCGGGACGCCTGTGGCATAGCGTGATGTACAGCGATCTGCCGATGCGCGAAACCTTCGAAGCCACCACGCCGGATGCCGATAAGGCACCCCAGGTTAAATTCTGAAAACACACCTGTGTAGGAGCTGCCGCAGGCTGCGATCTTTTGATCTTGTTTTTTATAAACCAACGTCAAAAGATCGCAGCCTGCGGCAGCTCCTACACGGAGAGGGTGGGAGTGGTTCATGCGTGTGTTGAAAATAGGCCTCGTGCTGATGTTCTGGCTGTTCGCCGTCAGCGCGCGGGCCGAGTTGACGTTCCCGGCGCTGAGCGGACGTGTGGTCGATCAGGCGCAGATGCTCGATCCGTCAGTGAGCGCGCAACTGAGCCAGCAATTGCAGGCTCACGAGCAGGCGACCGGCGAGCAATTGGTCGTCGTGACCGTGCCGGATCTGCAGGGGACCACCATCGAAGATTTCGGTGTGCAGCTCGGTCGGCACTGGGGCATCGGCCAGAAAGACAAGAACAACGGCGCCTTGCTGATCGTCGCCCGTGACGAGCGCAAGCTGCGCATCGAAGTCGGTTATGGCTTGGAGGATCGCCTCACCGATGCGCAGTCTTCGGTGATCATTCACCAGGTCATCACCCCGGCGTTCAAGGCCGGCAACTTCAGCAAGGGCATCAGCGACGGCGTCGGAGCCATGCTGGTGGTGCTTGGCGGCAATCCGCTGGACGAGCCGTCGACCGTGTATGAATCCAGCGGCGATCCTGCTGATGACTTCATGTCGCGGCATCCGACTTTGTTCGTGTTTTTAGTCATGCTGTTCATCCTGACGGTGTTTGTCTGCCAGATGCTCGGTATCCTGCCCACCGGTCGTGGCGGCTCCGGGGGAGGCGGCGGCTTTGGCGGTGGTGGCTTTGGCGGCGGCGGAGGCGGTGGCGGCTTCAGCGGTGGTGGCGGCAGTTTCGGGGGCGGCGGTTCGTCCGGCGGCTGGTAACGATAGAAGAACAATGAGCAGGCATTTTTCAACATGGCATTACTGACTGAACACGAACAGCGCAAAGTCGCCGAAGCGATTGCTCGGGTCGAGCGCGACACCGACGCCGAGCTGGTGACTGTCCTCGCCGCCCGCGCCGACGACTACGCGTACATCCCGCTGCTGTGGGCCAGCCTGCTGGCGCTGATGGTGCCGGGCATCGTTCATTACCTGACGGGATGGCTGACCATGCACAGCCTGTTGTTGGTGCAATGGATCAGCTTCATTGTGTTGTGCCTGTTGTTCCGGCTGCCAAAAATCACCACTCATCTGGTGCCGCGCCGCGTGCGGCACTGGCGCGCTTCAAACCTGGCGCGGCGGCAGTTTCTGGAGCAGAACCTGCACCACACCGTGGGCGGTACCGGCATGCTGATTTTTGTCTGTGAGGCTGAGCGCTATGTGGAGATTCTGGTGGATGAGGGCATCTCGCGGCGTCTGGAGAACAAGAACTGGGATGCAATCGTCGCGGCGTTCACCGAGCAGGTCCGGCAGGGGCGCACGCTGGAGGGGTTTGTCACGTGTATCGAGGCGTGTGGGGAGTTGCTGAAAGTGCACGTGCCGGTGACACAAGTGAGGAATGAGTTGCCGAATCGGTTGGCGATGTTGGGCTGAAAAGCCCCTCACCCCAGCCCTCTCCCGGAGGGAGAGGGAGCCGACCGCGGTGTCTAGCGCCCGATATCGACCTGAAAAACCGCGTCGATTTGCGAGTCGTTGTGATGATGCTTCATACCTGAGTTCGACTCGGTATTTCAGGTCGGTGCAACTCGATGGAACAACGCGTTCGGCCCCCTCTCCCTCCGGGAGAGGGTTGGGGTGAGGGTGCGTCTGTTAACCGTTGGGTCGATTTGCGAGTCGTTGTAATGATGCTTCATACCTGAGTTCGACTCGGTATTTCAGGTCGGTGCAACTCGATGGAACAACGCGGTCGGCCCCCCTCCCTCCGGGAGAGGGTTGGGGTGAGGGTGCGTCTGTTAACCGTTGGGTAAATAAGCACGTGTCCCCAACCCCCATCCCCCCTAAAATACCCGCCATTCCCGATTTCGCCCGCCCGAGGCCGCTTTTTCATGTCCGTTACCGCCCCATCCGCGCCGTCCGCAAAGGCTGCGCCCGACCATCACGCCCAGTTCATCGAGCTGCTGCAAACCAGCCTCGACGACAATGGCTTCATCAAACTGGTGCTGGCCAAATACGTCGGTGAAGAGGCGGATTTGCAGCGGGTCATCATCAAAGCGGTGACGGTCAAAGCGCAGCCGTGCCTGTCTTTCGTCTACCGCTACAAAACCCGCGATATCACCAAGAACCTGCCGCTCAGCGAGGGCGTGGCGACGATCGCAGCACTGTTGCCTGCCGCGTTCAAAAATGCGCATTTGCTTGCCGTCACCGATGAAGTCCAGCTTGAATACAGCAAAAAGGGCAAATCTTCGCTGTTCAAGAGCAAGCCTCAGCAATTGCGCGAAGCGCCGTCGGCGGAGCACAACCGCGAGAAAAACCGTTTTCTCGAATTGAGCCGACCGTTCCTCAAGGATCTGGGCGTGACCAACGCGCAACACGAGCTGATCCCGGCGATGTCGCGCAAGTGGAAGCAGATCAACAAATTCATCGAAGTCTTCAGCCATGCCCTGACTTCCTCGCCCCTGGCGCTGAACAAACCGGTGCGCGTCGCTGATTTCGGTTCGGGCAAGGGCTATCTGACGTTCGCCATTCACGATTACCTGCGCAACACCCTGAAAGCCGACGGTGAAGTCACCGGTGTCGAGTTGCGTGAGGAAATGGTCACCCTGTGCAACGCCGCCGCTGCGAAGCTCGAGCATCCGGGTCTGGTGTTCAAGTGCGGTGACGTGCGCACCGTCGCGCCGAGCGAACTGGACGTGATGATCGCCCTGCATGCCTGCGATATCGCTACCGATTACGCAATCCACACCGGCATTCGCTCGGGCGCGTCGATCATCATGTGTTCGCCGTGCTGCCACAAACAGATTCGCCTGCAGATCCAGAGCCCGGCGCTGCTCAAGCCAATGTTGCAATACGGTCTGCACCTCGGTCAGCAGGCCGAAATGGTCACCGACAGCTTGCGTGCGTTGTTCCTCGAGGCCTGTGGCTACGAAACCAAGGTCTTCGAATTCATTTCGCTGGAACACACCAACAAGAACAAGATGATTCTCGCGGTGAAACGCGCCGAACCGGTCGATCCGACGCAGTTGTTGGCAAAGATCGAAGAGCTCAAGGCCTTCTACCACATCAGCGAACACTGCCTGGAAACACTGCTGCGCGCTGACGGTTTCCTTGCCTGATAGCCTGAAATACACCCCTGTAGGAGCTGCCGAAGGCTGCGATCTTTTGATTCTGGTTATTTAAATGCAAGATCAAAAGATCGCAGCCTTCGGCGGCTCCTACATTTATCGCGATCGAGCGTAGTAAGCCTGGAATTACCGCAACCCTTGGATACGGTCTACCTTGAATACTCCCAGACCTTCCCCCGAGGAGTTTTCCCATGGCCGCGAAAAAGATCCTGATGCTGGTCGGCGATTACGTCGAAGACTATGAAGTGATGGTGCCGTTCCAGGCCCTGCAGATGGTCGGACACACGGTCCACGCCGTGTGCCCGGACAAGTCCGCCGGCAGCACCGTGCGCACGGCGATTCATGATTTTGAAGGTGATCAGACCTACAGCGAAAAACCCGGTCACCTGTTCGCGCTCAATTTCGACTTCTCCAAGGCCAGCGAAGCCGATTACGACGCGCTGCTGATTCCCGGCGGTCGAGCGCCGGAATACCTGCGACTGGACGACAAAGTCCTCGAACTGGTGCGCGCGTTCGACAACGCCGGCAAGCCCATCGCAGCGGTCTGCCATGGTGCGCAACTGCTCGCGGCGGCGGGCGTGCTCGAGGGGCGTGAGTGCAGCGCGTATCCGGCCTGCGCCCCTGAAGTACGTCTGGCGGGCGGCACCTACATCGACATTCCGGTGACCGACGGCCATGTTCAGGGCAATCTGGCCAGCGCTCCGGCGTGGCCGGCGCATCCGAAATGGCTGGCCGGTTTCCTCGGTCTGCTCGGTACGAAAATCACCTTGTAGTCGAGGCAGGCGACAGATCGCAGACGCTGGTCTTTACTCTGAAGCGCGAAATCTTTCAATCGCCCCAAGGAGAAACAGACATGTCCGGATGGTACGAAGTGAGCAAAAGCAGCAACGGCCAATTCAGGTTCGTGTTGAAAGCGGCGAATGCAGAAACGATTCTGACCAGCGAGCTCTACAGCACCCGCGCCGGCGCCGACGGTGGCATCGCCTCGGTGCAGGTCAACAGCCCGCTGGACGAGCGTTACGAGAAAAAATCGACCAAGGATGGCCACCCCTATTTCAATCTCAAGGCGGCCAATCACCAGGTCATCGGCAGCAGCGAGTCGTATTCATCAGATGGCGCGTGCGACAAGGGCATCGCCAGCGTGAAGACCAACGGCCCGACGAAAACCATCAAGGACAAGACCCTGCCTGTCCTCTGAGGCCACTACATTCCACAGGTGCAATGCATTCAACTGTGGGAGCTGGCTTGCCAGCGATGGCGACGGCATCTGCAACATCAATGTCGACTGGTTCACCGCTATCGCTGGCAAGCCAGCTCCCACAGGGATTTGGGATTGAAAGAAGATTGTTGGTTCGCCGTAAAACTCTGTGGGAGCCTGCTCGCGAAGGCGTCAGCCCGACCAATATCAAACCTCGACCGGCACCGACAGTTTCGGACTGCCCAGCGCGTGGCTCTTGGCATCGAAAAAACGTAACTCGACCGCCGTGCCCTCGAACACCTTCGCGTAATGGCGCTTCTGATGCTGAACGAACGCGGCACTGCGCGGATAAATCGAGATGGCCACGGTTTTCGGTTGCGCCAGGCGCAGGGCGCGAACGATGTGTGCGTCCTGCTCTCCCAGCGCCTGGCCGAAGATACACAGACTGTCGCCATGTCCGAGCAACTGCTCGTAACAGAACGACAGATAGTCCGAGCTGCGGATGGTCTTGAGCTTGTCGGCGCTCGGCCCTTCGGTGACGAACAACGGCACATCGTCGAGCGTCTTGAGGGTGTTGTTGATGGCGAAACTGCCGAGCAACGTCCCCTCGGTCGAGGTCAACTTGCGCGCGGTGCCGTCCTGATTGCGCACCAGGTGCAGGCCGCCGTGCAGGTACAGCAAGCGAGGCTTGTCGGTGTGGCTGTCGCACAGATCGAAGCTGGCATTCGGGCCATTGAACAGGTCGTCGATGGCGTCGCTGTGGTGCTGCAGCGCCCAATAGTTGAGCAGGTCGTAATTGGTGGTGAATACCGTGCGATAGCGCGCCAGCTCTTCATTGAGCGTCGTCAGCGTTGAAGCCTTGATCAGCCGCCACGGGATGTGCACCGCGTGCACCGTGTTGATCAGCGCTTCCTTGATCGCGTAATAGCGGTTGCGCGGCGCCGCCGAGCTGACGGCCAGGGCCTTGTTGACCCGACTCGTAGTCTTCAGCGCACCGAGCACCTGCTCGAAGCTGCGCGTCTGCATCGCGTCGAACACGGCCAGCTCCGACGCACTTAACGGTTTTTCTTCGACGGTGCGGGCATTTTCAAACAGCGAGTCGTAGCCGAAGTCGTCCCACACCGCGCGGCTGGCGCCATTGCCGACCAGCAAACCGTTGAATTCGGTCGCGGCGCGCAGGCTGTTCCAGTCTTCGAGGGTGGCGTCGACATCCAGAAAATCGGTCATTGCGCAGGTGTCTCAAAACAAAGGGCGGATGGACGGCAACTTTATCACGTGCGGGCATTGAGCCAGATCAACATCGTCCGTGACTGATCGGTCGATCCTTTGTACACCCGCCGGATCGGCGTCGATTCGGCCCCAGTCAAGGAGAGGCACGATGAGCAGCACGTTTTTCATTCCGGCGGTCAACATCATGGGCAATGGCTGCCTCGACGAAGCCATGGACGCGATCCGTAACTATGGTTTTCGCAAGGCGTTGATCGTCACGGATACAGGGCTGGCCAAGGCGGGCGTGGCGGCGATGATCGCCGAGAAACTGGCGATGCAGGACATCGATTCAGTGATCTTCGACGGCGCCAGACCGAACCCGAGCATCGCCAACGTCGAGTCTGGCCTGGGACTGCTCAAGGAACATCACTGTGATTTTGTCGTGTCGCTCGGCGGCGGTTCACCCCACGACTGCGCCAAGGGGATTGCCTTGTGCGCGACCAACGGTGGGCAGATCGGCGACTATGAAGGTGTCGATCAGTCGAGCAAACCGCAATTGCCGCTGATTGCCATCAACACCACCGCTGGCACCGCCAGTGAGATGACCCGGTTCTGCATCATCACCGACGAATCGCGTCACGTGAAAATGGCCATCGTCGACCGCAACGTCACGCCGCTGCTGTCGGTCAATGACCCGCAACTGATGGTCGCGATGCCCAAAGGCCTGACCGCCGCCACCGGCATGGACGCGCTGACCCACGCCATCGAAGCCTATGTGTCGACGGCCGCCAATCCGATCACCGATGCCTGCGCGTTGAAGGCGATGAGCCTCATCAGCAGCCATCTGCGTCTGGTGGTGCGCGATGGCGCCGACCTCGCCGCCCGGGAAAACATGGCCTACGCGCAATTTCTCGCCGGCATGGCATTCAACAATGCGTCGCTCGGCTATGTGCATGCGATGGCCCATCAACTTGGCGGTTTCTACGATCTGCCCCATGGTGTTTGCAACGCCGTGTTGCTGCCGCATGTGCAGACCTTCAATGCGCTGGTGTGCGCCGAGCGGCTCACCGATGTCGCCCACGCGATGGGCGCGGACGTTCGTGGTTTCAGCCCGGAAGAGGGCGCGCAAGCGGCGATCAATGCGATTCGTTGTCTGGCCAAAGACGTCGAGATTCCCGGCGGCTTGCGCGAGCTGGGTGCCAAGCTCAGCGACATCCCGGTACTTGCCGGCAATGCCTTGAAAGATGCTTGTGGACTGACCAATCCACGGGCGGCGGACCAGCGCCAGATCGAAGAGATTTTCCGCAGCGCGTTTTGAGACGGGCACACCACGAACGAACGGCGTTATCCTCGCCGTTCGTTCGCGTCACTACCGCCGAGTCTTCCATGCTGCAAAAAAGCCTGATACGCCGCCTCGACCTGATCACCTTGCAACTGTTCGTCGCCGTCCACGAAGAAGGCACGCTGACCCGTGCGGCTGCGCGCGAAGCCATCGCGGTATCGGCAGCGAGCAAGCGCCTGATGGAACTGGAGGAGGCGCTGGGCATTGCGCTGTTCGTGCGTCAGGCCAAAGGCATGATCCTCACGCCGGCCGGAGAAACGCTGCTGCACCACGCCCGGCAGATGCTTTTCAATGTCGAGAAGATGGGCCTGGAACTGGGTGAGCACAGCCACGGCGTGCGCGGTTATGTGCGCATGCTGGCCAATCTGTCGGCGATTATTCAGTTTCTGCCGGAAGACTTGCGCGATTTCTCGGCGCAGCATCCGCAGGTCAAGACCGATCTTGAAGAACGCCCCAGTGCCGGCGTGATTCAGGGGGTGCTTGATGGCGTGGCAGATCTGGGCATCTGCTCTGACGACAGCGACACCAAAGGGCTGTGCAGCGTGTTGTATCGGCAGGACAAGCTGGTGGTGGTAATGCTGGCGGAGCATCCGCTGGCAGCGCGCGAGTCGGTGGCCTTCAGCGAAACCCTCGACAGTGACTACGTCGGTTTGCACGCGGCGAGTTCAATCAACATGCGCACCCATGCGGCGGCGCGTCAGGCTGGCAAAGTTCTGCGCATTCGCATTCATGTGCCGGGGTTCGACGCGGTGTGCCGGATGGTTCAGGCGAACATGGGCATCGGGATTCTGCCGCAGCGTGCCTATGAGTTGTTCGGCCAGGCGTTGGGGTTGCGGGCGGTGTCGCTGACGGATGGCTGGGCGAATCGTGCGCTGATTGTGGTGGCGCGCGATGAGGCGGGGTTGTCGCCGGTGAGCCGGATGTTGTTTGAGCATTTGCGCGGGCAAGGCGCCTGAATCTCTATTGAACGAGCCGGCCTCTTCGCGGGCAAGCCCGCTCCCACAGTTTCCCGCGAGGATGCAAATTGTGCAGCTGACTTTGAACCCTGTGGGAGCGGGCTTGCCCGCGAAGGCGGCGCCGAATTCACCACGGAATCACAGCGGAGCATTCGCATTTCGCGAACGCCCATTGCCGAGAGACGGCTGGATTCGTCGATCACCGTTCCTCTAGCCTTGGCTGCAAATTCCAAGAACAAGAGGTACCCCACGATGACTGCCCCTTTGAGTGCGATCAAAGTGATCGAGATCGGCACGCTGATCGCCGCGCCGTTTGCCGCACGCATGCTCGCCGAGTTCGGCGCCGAGGTGATCAAGATCGAAGCCATGGGCCAAGGCGACCCGCTGCGCAAATGGCGCAAGCTGCACGAAGGCACTTCGCTGTGGTGGTACCTGCAATCGCGCAACAAGAAATCCTTAGCGCTCAATCTCAAATCCGCTGAAGGCATCGAACTGGTCAAGCAACTGGCCGGCGACGCCGATGTGATCATCGAAAACCTGCGTCCCGGTGCGCTGGAAAAACTCGGTCTGGGCTGGGATGTGTTGCATGCCTTGAATCCTGACCTGACCCTGGTGCGTATCTCCGGCTACGGCCAGACCGGCCCGTACCGCGACCGTCCCGGTTTCGGTGCGATTGGCGAGGCCATGGGCGGCATCCGCTACACCACGGGTAATCCCGACTCGCCACCGGCGCGGGTTGGCGTCAGTCTCGGCGATTCGTTGGCCTCGTTGCATGCGGTGATCGGTGCGCTGATGTCGCTCTTGCGAGTCAAGACCGGGCAGGGCGGTGGACAAATCGTCGATGTCTCACTGGCGGAAAGCGTCTTCAACGTCATGGAAAGCCTCGTCCCGGAATACGACATGCTTGGCCATGTCCGCGAACGCAGCGGCGGCGCCTTGCCGGGTATCGCGCCCTCCAATACTTACCTCACCGCCGACGGCGCCTATGTGGTGATCGCCGGCAACAGCGACCCGATCTACAAGCGCCTGATGCACACCATCGGCCGCGCTGATCTGGCCGACGCAGAGGAATTCGCCCATAACGACGGCCGCGCGGCGAAGAGCGGATTACTCGATGCGGCGATCACGCACTGGACCAGCAGCTTGCCGATCAACGAAGTACTGGCCGCTCTCGAAGCCGCTGAAGTGCCGGCCGGGCGCATTTACTCGGTGGCTGACATCGTCGCCGATCCGCATTATCAGGCGCGGGACATGCTGCTCAATGCCGAGTTGCCCGGCGGCGCAACGGTGAAAATGCCCGGCATCGTTCCCAAGCTTTCGGAGACCCCGGGCGGAGTGAACTGGTCCGGGCCGAAACTGGGCCAGCACACCGACGTTATTCTGGCCAGTCTTGGCCTGACAGAACTCGACATCGAACGCCTGAAAGGCCAAGGGGTGGTGCAATGATCACTGACTATTCACACAAACTCATCGTCCAGGAAGTGTCGCCGCGCGACGGCTTGCAGATCGAGCCGACGTGGGTCGAAACCACTGACAAGATCGCCTTGATCAATCAACTGTCGCAGGCCGGATTCAGCCGCATCGAGGCCGGCTCGTTCGTCTCGCCCAAAGCCATCCCGGCGCTGCGTGACGGTGAGCAGGTGTTCAACGGCATTCAGCGTCAGCCGGGGGTGATTTACGTGGCGTTGATCCCCAACCTCAAAGGCGCCCAGCGGGCATTGGCGGCGAATGCCGATGAACTGAATCTGGTGATGTCCGCCAGCCAGACGCACAACATGGCCAATATGCGCATGCGTTGCGAGGATTCGCTCGCGGCGTTCGGTGACATCGTTGCGTTTGTCAGCGGTTCGGGCGTGCGCCTGAACGGCAGTATCGCCACCACGTTCGGGTGCCCGTTCGAAGGCCGGATCGATGAGGATCGCGTGCTGCAAATCGTCGACGCCTATCAAGAACTCGGCATTCAGGGCATCAGCCTCGCCGACACCACGGGCATGGCCAATCCGCGTCAGGTCGATCGCCTGGTGCTGCGCGTTTTGCAGCGGGTTTCGCCGGCCGATCTGACCCTGCATTTCCACAATACTCGCGGCCTTGGGCTGTGCAATGTGCTGGCAGCTTACGAGGCCGGTGCCCGGCGCTTCGATGCGGCGCTCGGTGGCCTCGGTGGCTGCCCGTTTGCGCCGGGGGCGTCGGGCAATATTTGCACGGAAGACCTGGTGAATCTGTGCGAGGAAGTCGGGATTCCCACCGGCATCGACTTGCCGCTGCTGCTGAAACTTTCGCGCGGTTTGCCAGATCTGCTTGGTCACGAAGTCCCCGGCCAACTGGCCAAGGCCGGACGCAATTGCGATCTGCATCCGATGCCGACCTGAGACACACCAGCACCCCTGTGGGAGCGGGCTTGCCCGCGATGAGGGCAGCAAATTCAACGAAAGCGTTGGCTGAACTGACGCCATCGCTGGCAAGCCAGCTCCCACACAAAGGCGCTCCACAGTGAACGTCATCACCAGACAACAAAAACAATCGGACGCCCTCGGTAGTCCGCCTGGAGAAAACCTATGAGCCTCAATGTAATGGAGGCGGGCGTTAACCCGTCCGTTGATCACGACGCCGAAAAAGCCCTGGTCAGCAAAGTCGCCTGGCGTCTGATGCCGCTGATCATGGTCTGCTACCTGTTCGCCTTTTTCGATCGCATCAATATCAGTTTTGCCAAATTCCAGTTGCAGACTGACCTGAGCCTGAGCGACACCGCTTACGGTCTGGGCGCCGGGCTGTTCGTGGTCGGTTACGTACTGTTCGAAGTGCCGAGCAACATGATGCTGTACAAGGTCGGCGCGCGGCGCTGGATTGCGCGGATCATGATGTCGTGGGGCGTGGCGACGGCGGCGATGGTCTTCGTCAACAGCGAATGGCAATTCTATGCGCTGCGCTTTGTCATCGGCGCGATGGAAGCCGGGTTTGCCCCGGGCGTGTTGTATTACCTGACCTTGTGGTTCCCGCAGCACTTCCGTGGCCGCATTACATCGATGCTGTTTCTCGCATCGGCGTTCGCCGGCCTGGTCGGCGCGCCGTTCTCCGGGCTAGTGCTGCAACATCTTGACGGCGTATTGGAAATGCGCGGCTGGCACTGGCTGTTTTTGCTCGGTGGCGTACCGTGCATCGCTCTGGGTTTCCTGGTACTGACGCAACTCAAAGACCGCATCGAGGATGCGCACTGGCTGACCCCGGACGAGAAGAAATTGCTCTCCAGCCGCATCGCCCAGCATGAGCCGCACAAAAGCGGCGGCTCATTGCTCGCGGCGCTGAAAATTCCCGGTTTCCTGACGTTGGGATTGATCTACTTCCTGATTCAGGTCGCGTCCTACGGCCTGAATTTCTGGGCCCCGCAACTGATCCGCAGCGCCGGTACCGAAAGTCCCGTCATGATCGGTCTGCTGACCGCCATACCCTACATATGCGGCGCGATCAGCATGGTGGTGATCGGGCGCTTGTCAGACGCCACCGGTGAACGGCGCAAATTCGTCGCCGGGCTGGTGATCGTCGGCGCGATCGGCTTCTTCAGCGCGGGGATCTTCGCCAGCCACACGACGTTCCTGATCGTCGCGCTCGGACTGCTTGGCGCCGGCATCATCGCTTCGATCCCGAGCTTCTGGACCCTGCCACCGAAGTTACTTGCAGGCGCCGGTGCCGGCGCGGCAGGCGGAATCGCGGTGATCAATACCCTGGGGCAATTTGGCGGGATCGTCAGCCCGGTCATGGTCGGGCGCATCAAGGACCTCACCGGCAGCACCACTCCGGCGCTATACGTGATCGGCGTCGCCGCGCTGATCGCCGCAGCGCTGCTGCTGTGGGGCTTGCCACAGAAGTTGCGAACTCTCGACAAGTATTGAGCTTGGCGGCGCCTGCGATGACGCTTTCGCAAGCAGGCTCGCTCCCACATCTGGAATGCGCTTTCCTATGGGAACGAGCCTGCTCGCGAATTCCGCCTTCAGACATTTGAGCAGATTTGCGGGCCAGATCTGTTGAATCGCTCGATTCGGAAGGGGATAGTGCGCGGCTGGAAATATCATCAAGGAGCGGGAAGTGACAATGAAGTCCATATGGCTCGGCGCTGCAGCGCTTTGCGGGTGGTTGATTGCTGGGCCGGCGTGGGCTGATTGCACGCCGCCCGTGGTCAGCGGGGAAGCGGATTTTTCTGTGTGCAAGGATTGGCCGGCTTATCCGCAACTCACGATCACTGCGCTATCAACCTTCGTGCCGGATCCGGTCAATGGCCACGGCAGCAGAGTGGGCTCATACGATTTGAATTTGGCCGTAGTGACGGCTGGTACCGCCAAACCGTTGGCGACCTATGATCAGCCGTCGATGTTTCTTTCCGATGCCATCGCGCTGGAAAGCCTGGAGCTGGATACGGCGCGTTATAGACTCGCTCCCGACATCCGTGCATTCGGCGTACGCGCCCATTTCAAGGGCTCCTCACGCGTCAATCCGCTGGATGAGACCTTGCTTTCGCTTTATGTGAGGGAGGGCGGCAAACTGCGTCCGGTGCTGGATCGCTTGCTGGTCTACAGCTTCAGTGGCGAATGGGATGGCGATTGTGCAGGAGAGCGATCGGAGACGGTGCGCACGCTTGAGATGGGCAAAACCAGTTCCCATGGTTACGCGGATATCATTGTTCGCTCAGTCACCAGTAGCCTGTCCGGCGTGGGGCCACGCGAAACCTGCGAGTCGAAGACCAGCCACGAAAAGCCAGTGCTGACCACGCTGCGCTACGACGGCAAAACTTACGTTTTGCCGCGAGGTTTCAAAGGCGTTTGACCGGTGTCACTGCCACGAATTTTTCAAGGAAGAACCATGAATCTGCGTCTCAAGAGTTTTATTGTCCTCAGCTCGTTCGCGCTTACGGCGCAAGTTCATGCCGCTTGCGACGTGAACAAATTCAACGGCGAGACCCTCTCGCGCTGCAAAGCCTGGCCTGCGTTCAACAGTCAATCAATCGCAGCGAAGGCTACCTTCGTCCCGGATTCAGCGGGCGCTGAGGACGGCGTGTTCGACCTGCAGCTTTCAGTTATCAACTCTGCGACGGGCAATGCGTTCGCCAGTTATGCCAAACCCGGCGCTTACAACTCCGATGCGATCAGCTTCGATGACCTGATCATCGATACGGCGCGGTACCGCTTGGCGGCAGATGTCCGTGCATTCGGGCTGCGATCCAGATTCATGAGCCATGGTTCCAGAGCGAATCCGTACTCGAAAACCGACTTGGCGCTGTATGTTCGTGAGGGCAGCCGCTTGCGCCCAGTGCTGGAAGGTCTGGTGGTGCGCAAGGATTTCGGTGAAGGTACCGGGGAGTGCGAGACCAAAGACACTCGGATCCGCAGAACCATCGATATCGGCCCATCCAGCCACGGCGGTTTTGCCGATCTGATCGTAAGTTCCAGCGGTTCGGTGATGAAGTCTTTCAAGTCAGGTAAACAATGCGTTTCTACAACCACCCAGTTGAAGAATACTCAAGTCATCCTCACCTACGACGGCCAGCAATACACCGTTCCCGAAGACCTCAGAGGTTATTGAACCGATGCTCAGCGGACTCAACCATTTGACCCTGGCGGTCAGCGATCTGCAGCGCAGTCTGGCGTTTTACCGTGACGTGCTGCAGTTGCGCGTCGAAGCGACGTGGGATAGCGGCGCTTATTTGTCGCTGCCGGGGCTGTGGTTGTGCCTGTCGCTGGATCCGCTGCGCAAGGCCGAGTCCAGCGCCGACTACACGCATTACGCGTTCAGCGTTTCCAGCGAGCACTTTGCGTCTTTCGTGCAAACGCTGAATGCGGCGCACGTGCAGCCGTGGCGCGACAATCGCAGCGAGGGTGCGTCGTATTACTTCCTCGACCCCGACGGGCACAAGCTCGAAGTCCACGTCGGCGATCTGCAATCGCGGCTGGCGGCGTGTCGGCAAAAACCGTACGCCGGCATGCGTTTTTACGACGCGCAATGATCGGGCGCGCTCGGCTGATATAGACTGGCCGCCACGTGTTCTGGTGCTTGCAGGGTGTTTCATGACTCCATCGTTGCTGTTGGCCGTTCTGGCCTCGGGTTTCATTTATGGCATCACGCCGGGGCCGGGTGTGCTGGCGGTGTTCGGGATTGGCGCGGCGCACGGGCGGCGGGCCGGGGCGGGGTTTCTGTGCGGGCACCTGCTCGGCGATGTGATCTGGTGCAGCACGGCGCTGGTGGCGATCGTCGGTGCGCGGGAGATCGGCAGCACTGCGTTCGACGTGCTCGGTGTGCTCAGCGCGCTGTACCTGTTCTGGCTCGGCTGGCGTGCGGTGCGGGCCCAGCGCCGCAATGGCGACGAGGCGCAAGGCGCGGCGCGCCAGCCGTTCTGGCCCGGCATTGTGTTCGGTCTGACCAACCCCAAGGCCTACCCGGTGGCGGTGGCAACGTTTACCGCGTTGCTGTCGAGCCGCGCCGAATTGCTCAACTGGTCGATGCTGCCGGCATTGATCGCGCTGAGTTTCGTCGGCGGCGCGCTGGCTTACGCGATTCTCATCGGCGTTGTCGGCGCGCGGCGGGTGCGCACGGTGTATCAGCGTCACGAACTGCTGATCACGCGTTTATGCGGGGTGATGTTTATTGGATTTGCTATCAATGCGCTGATCCACGCTTTGCCCGGTTTGATGCCAAACAAGGGCTGACGGCGCGGATGTCGTAATGCACCGTTCGTCACGCCTGCGCCAGTTTTTCTAAACTTTTGATCGCCAAAGCCTTCCTAATTGGGGCGGGCGAATAATCGCCCGTTTTGAATTTTCAACGAAGGAGGGCGCGACCATGAGCCGGATGGCCACCCGTTTACGTAACGCCAGTTTTGCGACTCTGCTCGGCCTGTGTGCCAGCAGCGCGTTCGCCCAGTCGCCTGCCGAATTCATCAACGATGCATCCGCCAAAGGCATGGCCGACATCGAGGCCAGCCGTTTGGCCCACGGCAAGGCCGAGTCGAAAGAAGTCAAGGATTACACCATCGTGGTGATCAACGACCGCACCACGGCGAACCAGCATTTGGCAAAAATCGCCAAGAAGCTCGACCTGCCCGTGGCACCTCGCGATCAGCTTGCCGACAAGGCCAAAGCGCTGATGCCGGAAGTGAAGGATGGCGCGACCTTCGATCAGGCCTACGCCGCGAGTCAGGTGAAGGCCACGGAGGAGGCTATCAGCCAGATCGAGCAACAGGCGCAAACCACCGACGTGCCGGAGATCAAAGCGTTCGCCGATGAGACTTTGCCGAAACTGCAAAGCCATCTGGAAAGGGCCCGCGCGTTGCAGGCCAGTCGCTAGTTAATGGATGTATGAGTATCCCTTGTGGGAGCGAGCCTGCTCGCGAACGCGGTGTGTCAGACGAAACATGATTTCTGCCACACCGTTTTCGCGGGCAGGCTCGTTCCCACAGGTGTGTGTCCACCAGAGTGCTCAGCACTCATTCAAATCCTGCTTTGGCTTGCTCTTGTCGCCAAGCCCTTCAAGATCGAACACTTGGTTTTCGCCCAGCGCGCGGTAATGCCGACGCAGCGCTTCCAGCTGTTTCAAGTCCAGCGCCTCCAGCCCGAGCATCGCGTTTTGCGCTTCTTTGTTCACCCGCAATAGCTCATCGAGTTTCAAGTGCAGAATGTCGGTATCACGGTTCTGCGTGTTCTGGATCAGGAACACCATCAAAAACGTGATGATCGTGGTCGAGGTATTGATGATCAGTTGCCACGTGTCGTTGTAACCAAAAATCGGCCCGCTCAACCCCCACAACCCGATCAGGATCAACGCCCCCATGAAGGTCTTCGGGCTACCGGCCCACAGAGCGAGTTTTTGGGCAATTTTTGCGAATTTCATGATGGAAGTCCTTGTTTTGGGAGCTTGAAATACAGACATCGGCGTTGCGCTGAAAATTCTGTTTACAAAGCTTCGGCGCCGGACTTTGGTAGAGCAGGCACGTTGCGCGGATCGCTGTATCGTATCGCCAGCAGTTTTTCCACGTTGCCAGAACACCCTGACAGGAGAACGCAATGACTTGGTCCGCCAAACAATACGTCGCTTTCGAAGACGAACGCACTCGCCCGGCCCGTGATCTGCTTGCGGCGATTCCTACGCCGGCAGCAAGAACTGCGGTGGATATCGGTTGTGGGCCGGGCAATTCCACCGAGTTGTTGGTGCAGCGTTTTCCCGATGCCAGGGTCAGTGGTCTGGACAGCTCGGCCGACATGATCGCCGCCGCACGCGAGCGCTTGCCGCAGTTGCGGTTTGAATTGGTCGAGATTGACAAGTGGACCGCTGAAGGCCCGTTCGATGTGATCTTCGCCAACGCCGTGTTGCAATGGGTGCCGAACCACGCAACGTTGCTGCCAGCGCTGGCAGGCAAGTTGTCGGCCGGTGGCAGCCTGGCGATCCAGATGCCGGACAACCTCAATGAGCCATCCCACCGCTTGATGCGTGAAGTCGCCGCCAATGGGCCATGGGCGAGCAAGCTAGCGAGCGCTGCCGGACAACGCACCGAGATGGCCAGCGCCAGCGATTATTTTTCGATGCTGCGACCGCACTGTGCACGGGTCGACGTGTGGCGCACTACTTATCATCATCAATTGACCGGCGGGGCGGCGGGGGTGGTGGAGTGGTTCAAGGGCAGCGGGTTGATTCCGTTTCTGAGTCCTTTGACCGAGGAAGAGCGCGCGCAATATCTGCAGCAATATCTGACGGCGGTTTCGAACGCTTATCCAGCGTTGGCCGACGGTTCGGTGCTATTGCCGTTTCCACGTTTGTTTATTGTTGCGACGCGCTGAGTCACGCTTCTGGGGGGCTTGAGTTCGCCACGTTATCCGATCCGCGCATCTCTAGAGAACAACCCGTTCGGTCCCCTCTCACTCGGGAGAGGGCCAGGGTGAGGGGGCTTCTGGCGCAGAAATCCCGTCACCGTTGCGCCGGGACCTCTTTCGGACGAATATTGAAGCCCGCTGCGATCAAGCATTGATTTTCGGATAAAAAAGAAACCGGTCGTTGCGACCGGTTTTTCAGGCGATATATTTCTTCAGACACTGGCGAGCAGGCATTCATAAGGAATACGCAAGCCATCGTGCAGACGTTTGATCATTGCCAGACTCAGCTTGCGCTTGCGGTTCAATACTTCCGAAACACGGCCACTTGTACCAATAAAGGGCTCAAGATCCCGCGGCGTCAAACCTTGCTGATCCATACGAAATTTGATGGCTTCAATGGGATCAGAAGTCGGCATCGGAAAATGCTGTTCCTCATACTTTTCAATCAGCAGCGCGAGGATTTCCAGCTCATCGCCTTCCGGCGAGTCGATATCTGTACCCCACAGCTGTTCCATGCGCAGCAAAGCTGCGGTCAGGTCTTCCGGGCTACGAATGGGTTTGATGTTCATTAAACGGCCTCCGCGTTGATCTGGTCGTATTGAGCGTGAGTCCCAACGAAGCGGATAAAACCAAGTTGCCGTTGGTAGTCGATCGCCAGAATCACTCGATATTTATTCCCGCCGATATTGAATACCACCCTGGCTCCCCTGAAATCCCACGCACAAAAAAACCGGCTATCAAGGCCGGTTTTTCTGTTCCTGTATCTCTCGTCGGACAACACAACGCGAGATCAATATTTGGTGGAGCGGGTAGAGGGAATCGAACCCTCATCTAAAGCTTGGGAAGCTTTCGTTCTACCACTAAACTATACCCGCTCAGAGCGGCTGACTTTGTACCAGACTCGGGCACGGATTTGAAGTTTTCTTTTCTCTGCGATGGCTTTGCCACGCCGAAGTCGGTCAGTCGCGAGCAAGGGCTGGGCCGGCGGAAACAAACAATTAACGCTTGCAGCCCTGCCCGCGACGACGCTGTTTCAAATGGCCAATGCATGTTGATCCTGCACAAACGAGTAGCGCGTTCGGCTGGCTTGCGGCGCAGGTTTCAAAAAGCCCAGCAGGGCGTTCTGGCTATCGCGGCAGGCGGCCTTGTGCTCCATGTCGAGAAAGTGCCCAGTGGCTTGCAGGGTGGTAAACGTGCTCTGCGCAACGTGGTTGCCGAACAGGCGCGCATCGGCGGCGGCGGTGTATTCGTCCCACTCGCCGTTTAGAAACAGCACCGGCACGTTGATTTTTTTTGCCGCATTCAAATAGCACTGCCGATCGCTGTGCAGCACGTCGTTGATGTGGAAATGCATCTGCCCGTATTCATGCTCGGCCAGACTGCTGACGTGACGATAGTTGAAGCGCTTGAACAGCGAAGGCAAGTGTTTGCCGATCGTGTTGTTGACCAGATGGCCGACCCGGTCGCCGTCGCGGCTGCCGAGGTAGTCGACCCCGCGCTCGAGATAATCAAGCATGTGCGCATTGATCACCGGTGAGAACGAGCTGATCACGGCTTTTTCGATGCGCCGTGGCTGGTGGGCGAGGGCGACCAGTGTTGCGGCACCGCCCCACGAGAACGACAGCACGTGCTCGGCGGCGAAGTGGTCGATCAGCTCCAGCAGAATCTGCCCTTCGACTTCTTTCGTCAGATGTTTCTCATGACGGTTGTGGGCTTTTGACCGGCCCGCGTAGGGCTGGTCGTAGCAGACCACGTTGAATTGCGGGTGCAGGTTTTTCACGGTCTGTGCAAACGACGCAGTCGTGGCCATCGAGCCGTTGACCAGAATGATGGTCTTTTCTGCGGCGTCTGCGCGATAGAACTCCGTGTAAACCCGATACTGACCCTGTATATCCAGCACAGCGATTTCTGGCCTCATGTCATAAGACTCCTGGCAAGCAAGCGGGTATGCGCGCAATCGAGATTGCACGAGCTTTGTGACAGGTAGGCATACGCCTGGAATTTGCTGGCCCATGTCGATCCGGTACGGCAGGTCGACGGGTATTGTTATTGGCGGGCAGATTGCCGGCTGAGGCGCAGCCCTGAGGGCTGACGACCGGCAAAATGTTTCTTAGAGGTATGTGGTGACTCATCGGTCACATTCCGGCCGACGTCCTGATTCAAGCAGGGGAGTCAGGATCGCGCAAGGGCCGGCGGCAAATTGTTCGACAACTTCTGCTGAGCGGTCGCGCGCTTAGAACCAGTGAATCTCTTCGGTGCGCAAAGCGCGGTACTCGCCCGGTTTTAGCGCGTTATCGAGCGCCAGTTCACCCATGGATTCGCGGTGCAGGCGCAGCACTTTATTGTTGAAGAACCCGAACATCCGCTTGACCTGATGGTAGCGGCCTTCAACGATACTCAGCCGCGCCGAACGCGGACCGAGCAGCTCCAGATGCGCCGGTTGCGTGGTCAAATCCTCGAAAGCAAAGTAGATGCCTTCGGCAAACTTCGGTGCGTAGTCTGCGCTGATGTCCTGTTCGGTTTCGACGTAGTAAACCTTTGGCAGCTTGGTCTGCGGCTGAGTCAGACGTCGCGACCACGCGCCGTCATTGGTGATCAGCATCAGTCCGGTGGTGTTGAAATCCAGACGCCCGGCGATATGCAGGTCTTCTTTGTCCGGTTCATCAAGCAGGTCGAGTACGGTTGGATGCTGTGGATCGCGAGTGGCGCTGACGCAGCCAGGCGGTTTATGAAGCATGAAGTAGCGCGCGGTTTTGCCGCGCTGCAGAACCTCGTCGTCGACCTCGACACGGCTGAACTCCAATACATCACTGTGCGGATCGCTGACGATTTTTCCGTCAACCCGCACGCGCTTTTCCACCAGCAACAGACGAACCTGCTGACGGTTATAGCGGGGCAGGTTGCTGAGAAAACGGTCGACGCGCATGGTCAGAATTCAACGGATAAAGGGCCGCGCATCTTACGGGATCGACCGCTGGCCCGCTTGCAGTTGCGCTTCGACTTGCGCGCAACGCGGGCACAGACAGGATAGGTCGCGCAGCTCGGTCGGCAGCGCTTCGAGCACTGCCGGGTCGATGGTCACGGCGTAACACCAGCATTCGCGGTCGGAGGTGCGCGGGTCGGCCAGGCTGCAGTTGTTGCGGGCGCCGCAGGCCGGGCAATGGTCGGGTTTGACGTCGGTATCAGGCATAGGTCGAGTGGGGCAGTTCCATGCAGGTGCGGTTGCGCCCGGATTGCTTGGCGCGGTACATCGCATGATCGGCCCGCGACAGCAGACTGTGCAAGGTGTCATCGCGTTGCACGGTGGTGGCGCCGATGCTCACTGTCAGATGCAGGCTGTGGCCGTCGTAGGCATATTCGTGTTGTTCGACGTGCTGACGGATTTTCTCGGCAATTTTCTGACCGGTTTCGCCGTCAGTGTCTTTCAACAAAACGATGAATTCTTCACCGCCCCAGCGACAAACGATGTCGGCGTGGCGCAGACAACTTTGCAAATCCCGGGCAAAACCGATCAGCACCTGATCGCCGGCCATGTGCCCGTAGGTGTCGTTCAACGTTTTGAAATGATCAAGATCCAGCAACAGCGCGGTCAGCGGTTTGGTCTCGCGTTGTGCTTCGTGCAGCGCCTGCGCAGCGAGGATGTCGAAGCCGCGTCGATTGGGCAGCTCGGTGAGGCTGTCGAGGGTCGCATGCGCCTGAATCTTCGCCTGGAAGCGCTTGATCACCCGATTGAGCAACCCCAGCACAATCAGCGTCACCAACAGGCAGATCGCCAGATTGAGATACAGCGACTGGCGGATCTCGCTGAGCGCGCCGTCCTCGCGTTTATCGACAAACAGGTACCATTTCAACTCGGGAATAAACCGCACGTTGAGAAAGTGTCCCTGGCCATGAGTGGAGTATTCGTAGCTGCCGCTGTGCGGCTTGGGCAACTGGCTGACGAGGTTTTTCATGCTTTCCAGTTCGCCGAGACTCTGGCCAATGTGCGCACCTTCCGGACCACCCTCGGCGCCGGTCAAGACGAGGCGGCCGAAAGTGTCAACGAAGTACACGCTGCGTTGATAGCGCTGTTGATACTTGTCGATCAGCTTGATCACCGCATCCACCGTCAGGCCCACACCCGCCGCGCCGATGAACCGGTTGTGGTAGTCGTAGACCTTGTAGTTGATGAAAAAAGTCAGGTTGTCCTTGTTGGCCAGATCCGGGTCGACGTTGATCTCGTACGGGTCCTGCATATCGCGCACGCGGAAATACCAGGCATCGCGCGGTTCGTCGATTTTGACCTGCTTGAGCACGCCTTTGGCGTGGTAATAGGTGAGCGAGGCATTGGAAACGAAGAACGCGGTGTAGGCACCGTAGTGGGTCATGACCTCGTCGAGGTAACGGGTCATCTGTTCGGGATTCTGTTCGCCGTTGACCACCCAATCGCGCATGAAAGTGTCGCGAGACATCATCGAGGAAATCAGGATCGGCCGGACCAGGTCTTTCTGAATTTCCGAATAAACGGTGTCGGACGTCAACGGCAGTTCGGTGTTGACGATGTTGTCGCGGATCGATTCGCGAGAGGCGAAATAGCTTAACAGCGAGGTGGCGAGAAACCCGGCGCCGAGCAGGGCGACCAAAGTCAGTACCAGTGAACGTTGCGAGTACAAGGGAGAACGAAGCGGCATGGCAGTTCCGTTGGCAGTGGCCCGATGGCATGCATTCTAGTGGGATGGTTGGCAAAACACTGCGGGATTTGTGCCTGAAATGGCGGGGAATATGAACTGGAGGTGTGTCAGAGGATTCGCTGGCCTGACCCGGCCCGCTCTCGGTCATTCCTGCGGTGGAGCGAATCTACGGGTGAATAACCTTTCATCGACCACTTGTTTCAACTTGTTGCAAGAGCGCACCAGATTCCGAAAACGCTGTCTGATTCTTCGTCAGTCACTGAATTAATGACTGTCGCCTGCCAGCGTCGCTGGTGCGGCCAACCCGCGGTCCAGGAGGCCGCCATGTATAGACGAATTCTTCTGCTTGCAGCGTTGATGTTTTCCATCACCGGTTGCGCCCCGTATACCTACGCTGACTCGTACTACAGCTCCCAGGTCTACACTTCACCCGCACCGGCCTACTACAACACTGGCGGCACCTATTACAGAGGCGGCAACAGCTATTATTCGGCGCCGCGCTACTACCAACCAGCCCCGCGGTACTACCAGCAGCCGCGCTATTACCAGCAGGCGCCACGTCACTATCAACCGGCCCCGCGTTACTACGAAAGCCGTCGCTGGCACGGCAACGATCGCGGACGCTGGGACGGCCACCGTCGCGGCGGTTGGGATAACGACCGCCGTGGCCGCGGCAACTATGACCGCCACAGCGGTCGCGGAGACCACAACGGACGTGGTAACCGCTGGTAAACAACAGCAAATGAAAAAGCGGCGCATGAAGCGCCGCTTTTTTTTTGGTCTGGAAAACAGATCAGTAAGCCGTCAAATCCGCCAACGGATGCCGTCCTTCCCAAGCCTTCTGAAAGTGCGCCTCGACCACCGCGTCCGGCACGTTGCTGATATCCGGCCAGTGCCAGTGCGGCTTTTGATCCTTGTCGATCAACCGTGCACGTACGCCTTCACTGAACTCTGGATGCTGGCAGCAATTAAGGCTCAGGGTGTATTCCATCTGGAATACTTCGGCCAGCGACAGGTGCCGCGCGCGGATGATCTGTTCCCAGACCAGGTGCGCCGTCAGTGGCGAGCCCTCGGTCATGGTTTTTGCCGCGCGGGCGATCAGCGGATCGTGGCTGTCGCGCTGCAGGCTGATGGCTTTCCACGCACAGGTGACGTCGCTGACATCGAGCCATTCGTCGATCTGCTGACGGCGTGGCAGCCACTGCGCTTCGGGCATTTGCGCTACCGCTTCTTGCTGCAGCGCTTTGAGCAGGCTGTTGAGTTGCATCGCAGTCTGTTTCTGCCAGTTCAGTTGCAGCAGCCCTTCGATCAGTTGCGGCTGCTGTTCATCGAGCAGGAAGCGGTCGGCCAGATCCAGGTCCAGCGCATCTCGCCCGTTCATGTGCGCGCCGGTCAGCCCGAGAAACAAGCCGAGCTTGCCCGGCAGCCGTGAGAGAAACCAACTGGCGCCCACATCCGGATACAGGCCAATGCTGATTTCCGGCATGGCCAAGCGGCTGCTCGGCGTGACGATGCGCGTGCTCGCGCCTTGCAACAGGCCCATGCCACCGCCAAGCACATAACCATGACCCCAACAGATGAGCGGCTTCGGGTAAGTGTGCAAATGGTAATCAAGGCGGTATTCCGCGCTGAAAAACTGCGCAGCCAGCGGCGGCACTTCACCGGGATGGGCCCGACAGGCCTCGGCCAGGCTGCGTACCTCGCCACCGGCGCAGAAAGCCTTGACGCCGTTACCGCGCAGCAATACGCAGACGATTTGCGGGTCGTTTGCCCAGGCTTTGAGTTTGTCGCTGAGGGCGTTGATCATCGGTAAAGACAGCGCGTTCAGCGATTTTTCGGCATCCAGGCTGGCGATGCCGATGCGCGCGCCGTCGGTGCCGGTGAGTTCTTCGAAGTGCAGATTCATCGTGACCTCGATCGGGAATTTGAACGATCAGTATGATCGCTGTGGGGGAAAGTGCCGGATCTGCGTCAGATCAATTGACAAGCACGGTCGGCTTTCCTAGGGTTCGCCCCATTGTTTTTGCCGGATATGACCATGACTGCTGACGACCGTATCAAACTCGAACCGAGCTGGAAGGAGGCACTGCGTGCTGAGTTCGACCAGCCTTACATGGCAGAGTTGCGCAACTTTCTGCAGCAGGAGCGGGCGGCCGGCAAGGAGATCTACCCGCCGGGACCCCTGATTTTCAATGCGCTGAACTCGACGCCACTGGACAAGGTGAAAGTGGTGATCCTCGGTCAGGATCCGTATCACGGCCCGGGTCAGGCCCATGGTCTGTGCTTTTCGGTGCAACCGGGCGTGCCGGCGCCGCCGTCGCTGGTCAATATCTATAAAGAGCTGAAACGCGACCTGAACATCGACATTCCCAACCACGGTTACCTGCAGAGCTGGGCCGATCAGGGCGTGCTGATGCTCAACACCACCATGACCGTCGAGCGTGCCAACGCCAACGCGCACAAAGACAAGGGCTGGCAGCACTTCACCGACCGGATCATTGAAGTGGTCAGCGAAAAGCAGCCGCATCTGGTGTTCATGCTGTGGGGAGCACATGCGCAGAGCAAACAGAAGCTGATCGACGCGACCAAGCATCTGGTGCTGACGTCGGTGCATCCGTCGCCGTTGTCGGCATATCGCGGGTTTCTCGGTTGCGGGCACTTCGGCCGGGCAAACAAGTTTCTTGAGCAGAATGGCGAGACGCCGATCGAGTGGCGCTTGCCGCCCATCTGATGGGGATCTGAAGTGCCCCATCGCTGGCAAGCCAGCTCCCACAGGGTTTTGTGGGTGCCACAGATTATGTGAACACCCCAAAAACCTGTGGGAGCTGGCTTGCCAGCGATGGGGACGACGCGGTCTTATTCGGGATGACGATTCCAATACTTGAACAGCGGCTCCGCCAGAAACAGCACGAACAACAGGCGCATCACTTGCATCGCCGTCACCAGCGGCACCGATAATTGCAGCGTCTCCGCCGTCAGACTCATCTCGGCGATACCGCCGGGCATCATGCCTAGCGTCAGCGAGCGCAGATCCAGATGGGTCAGCGCACTCAAGCCAAGTGCCGCCAGTGTTGCGATCAACATGGTCAGCGCCGTGCCGATCAATGTCCGGCCCATGAACGAAGGTGCGCGGCGGAAGAACTGTCGATTGAAATGACAACCCAGGCCGCTACCAATCAACCACTGGCCGATCTGACTGCCGCCATCGGGCAAACCGAGGTGCAAATCCCACGTGATACTCACAGCTGCGCTAACGAGCAACGGCCCGAACAGCCACGGATTGGGTTGACGCAGACGTTGCCAGATCCAGGCGAGCAGGGCGCCCGCCGGAAACAGAATCGCCAGCCAACGCCAATCGACGCTGCCCGCGTGAGAAATTGGTGTGCCGTCACCCAACAGATACTTGAACGCTGCCGGCACGCACAGAACCACCACCAACACCCGCAAACTCTGCCCGGCCGCTACGTGGCTGAGCAGTGCACCGTTGCGCGCACCGAGGTTGACCATTTCGCCCGAGCCGCCGGGCATGCTTGAGAAAAACGCAGTGGCGCGATCTTCGCCGGTGCGGCGCATCAGCCACACACCGACCACCGCCGACAGGCTGGTCACCAGTGCGCCAAAGAAGATCAACCCGAAATGACCGAGCACCTGCTCCATCACCAGCGGTGTGAAGTGCAGGCCGATACCGATGCCGACGATCCACTGGCCGCACTTGCGGCCGCCAGGGATTTCCGCCAATTGCCACGGGGTCAGGCAGCGCACGAGGATGATCGCCAGCAACGAGCCGACCATCCACGGTAGCGGCCAGCCGATCTGGCTGGCGATGAAACCGCCAAGCAGACCGACCAGCGGGGTGCCCCACCAGGCTTTCAGGGACGAGCGATCAGACATCGGCGATGGCGCGACGCGCAGCCGAACGTTTACGCCAGATGCGCAGAAGCGGCATCAGCAGCATGATCGCGGTCAGGATCCAGCAACCGAAGGTGATCGGGCTCGACCAGAGGATTTCCAGCGCACCGTTGGAAATCGACAGAGCGCGACGCAGGTTCTGCTCCATCAGACCGCCGAGGATGAAGCCCAGCAGCAGCGGCGACAACGGGAAATCCAGCTTGCGCAGGATGTATCCGAAGATACCGATACCGATCATCAGGAACAGGTCGAAGGTGGTCGCGTGTACGGCGTAAACGCCGATCCCGGTGATGATCGCGATGATCGGCACCAGCGCCCAGTTCGGCACGGCGAGGATGCGGGTGAACACGCGGATCATCGGAATGTTGAGGATCACCAGCATGACGTTGGCGATGAACAACGAAGCGATCAGGCCCCAGACGATGTCGGGTTGCTGTTGGAACAGCAGTGGACCCGGGGTGATGTTGTACAGCGACAACGCGCCGATCATCACTGCGGTGGTACCCGAACCCGGAACGCCGAGGGTCAGCATCGGAACGAGAGCGCCGCACGCCGCGCCGCCGATAGCGGTTTCCGGCGCGGCCAGACCACGGGGGTCGCCTTCACCGAATTTGCCGCTGGAGCCAGCGATGCGTTTCTCGGTCATGTAGGCCACGGCACTGGCGAGCGTTGCGCCGGCACCCGGCAGCACGCCCATGATGAAACCGAGCACGCCGCAGCGGACGTTGACGACGAAAACCGACGCCGCTTCCTTGAAGTTGAACATCATCCGGCCGGTGGCTTTCACCGCTTCCTGGCCGTGGTGGGTTTTCTCCAGCAGCAGAAGGATTTCGCTGATCGAGAACAGACCCAGCACCAGCACGACGAACTGGATGCCGTCGGTCAGGTGAATGTTGTCGCCGGTAAAACGATATACGCCGCTGTTGGCATCGATGCCGACTGTCGAAAGGAACAGACCGATCAGCGCCGCGATAAAAGTCTTCAGCGGTCGATCGCCGGCCATGCCGCCGAGGCAGACAATCGCGAAAACCATCAATACAAAGTATTCCGCCGGTCCGAAGGCAATCGCCCATTTCGCCAGCAGCGGTGCAAACAGCACCATGCCGCAAGTGGCAATGAACGCACCGATGAACGAACTCCACGCCGACAGTGACAGGGCGACACCGGCCATGCCTTTGCGGGCCATCGGGTAGCCGTCGAGGGTGGTCATGACGGTGGAGGCTTCACCCGGAATGTTCAGCAGGATCGAGCTGATGCGCCCGCCATATTCGCAGCCCAGATAGACGGCTGCGAGCAGGATCAGCGCCGACTCCGGCGGCAGGCCGAGCGCAAATGCGATCGGAATCAGCAACGCCACGCCGTTGATCGGGCCCAGACCCGGCAGCAGCCCGACCACGGTGCCGATCAGCGTGCCGCACAACGCGGTCACCAGGTTATACGGGCTCAGCGCGACGCCAAAACCCTGACCCAAATAGCCAAGAGTATCCATATCAGTTCTCCAGAACGCTGAGCAGGCCGAGAGGCAGCGGAACGTCCATCACACGGTCGAACAACAGGTAAAGACCGATCGCCATCAGGCTGATGATCACCACGCTCGGCAGCCAGCGGCCACCGTAGAGGCGCGCCATCGGTACGCCGGTGAGGATGCTGGCGACGATAAAACCAAGGGGTTCGAAAGTGCCGGCGAACACCAGCAACAGCACCACGCAGATAGCGATCTTGGTCAGGGTTTCGCGATCCAGCGGCGGCTCGTCGTCATTGTGTTTGATCGGCGCCGGGCGGAATACCATGTACAGCAGCGCCAGGCCCATCAGGCCGAGCATCAGCAGCGGGAAGGCGCGTGGCCCCACCGGCTCGTAGGAAAAGGCCGCTTGGTACGGCCAGGCCATCAGTGCCAGGCCGGCGCAAACCAGCAGCAACACCGCAGCGAAAATGCGTTGAATAAGCATGAGAACTCCTGTGCGGCGTCCCCGCGTAGGAGACGCCGCCACTAGACAGAGACGATCACTGGATCAGGCCGAACTCTTTGGCCAGCACTTTGTAGTCCGCGACCTGCTTCTTCACGTAGGTGTCCAGTTCCGGGCCGGTCATGGCGAACGGGAACAGTTCACGCTGATCGCGCAGCTTGGCGAACTCGTCGGAGGCCAGCAGTTTGTCGAACGCGTCTTTCCACCAGGCGTAGTCTTCATCGCTGACTTTCGGCCCGAGGTAGAAACCGCGCACCACCGGCCAAACGATGTCGTAACCCTGTTCACGAGCGGTCGGGATGTCCTTCATTTCCGGCTCGTCCAGACGCTTGTCAGCGAATACCGCGAGCAGACGCATGTCGCCACTCTGAATGTGCGGCATGGAGTCGGAGATGTCGGTACTGCCGACCTGAATGTGGCCGCCGAGCAGCGCGGTGGCGATTTCACCGCCGCCTTCGAGCGCCACATAGCGCAGCTCACGCGGGTTGATCCCGGCAGCCTTGGCGATCAGTGCGGTCTGCATCCAGTCCTGGCTGCCGACGGTGCCGCCGGAACCGATGACTACCGAGCCTGGATCTTTCTTCAGCGCCTGAACGAGATCGTCCAGAGTCTTGTAGGGCGAATCGCTTTTCACCGCGATGGCGCCGTAGCTGGTGCCGACTGCTGCGAGCCAGCGCACGTTGGTTTCATCGAAGCGGCCGAATTTCCCTTGGGCCAGGTTCAACAGCGAACCGCTCGACCATGCGACGAGCGTGCCTGCGTCCGCCGGACGTTGCGCAACCACTGCGTTGTACGCCACCGCGCCGACGCCGCCAGGCATGTAGGTCACGCGCATCGGTTTGCTCAGCAGCTTCTGGTTGACCAGCGCGCTCTGCACCAGTTTGCAGGTCAGGTCGAAACCGCCGCCGGGGGAGGCCGGAGCGATACATTCGGGGCGTTTTGGTTCGGCCATCAGTTGGCCGGCAAACAGGATCGCGCCAGCGGCGAGAGCGACTTTACGCAGTGATACGTTCATTTGAGTCTCCAAAGGAGTTGTTGTTATGGATGGACCGAATGACCAAAGGGCAACGCTAAAGCTTAGTTGCAGGCGCGGTTTTTCCGCAGCGTGAGCGCAAATTCTGAGTTAACGGGGGGGGAACCGGGCTGCGGCAAGAAACCGACAGAGTTCTGGAATCGAGCAAGACGGGCAGGCATTAGAGCCTTGGTGCGCATGGACGGCATGCTGGGGTACTCCGTTATTGTTCTTATGGGTCGAAAACGCTTCATGGCGTTTTTCTAGCGCTGTCTGACGTCAGCGGCGGCAGTCGCAACTGCCCGTAAAGCCGACTGTAATCCGCTAACCTTTCGCTAACCTTTCAATTGGCTTTCTCGGTTTTCGGGCTTCACAGCAGCGGTTGCGGCTGTAAACTCCGCGGCAAAGCGTGGCGTCGGCCAACCCTGAACGAGGTAAAAAAACCATGCGTGTCCTGCTCGTCGAAGACCATCTGCAACTGGCCGAAAGCGTCGCTCAGGCGCTCAAGAGCACCGGTCTGACCGTGGATGTGCTGCACGATGGCGTGGCCGCCGATCTGGCGCTGGGCAGTGAGGAATATGCCGTGGTGATCCTCGATGTCGGCCTGCCGCGTATGGATGGCTTCGAAGTACTGGCGCGATTGCGTGCCCGCGGCAAGAACCTTCCGGTGTTGATGCTGACTGCACGCAGCGATGTCAAAGATCGCGTGCATGGCCTCAATCTCGGCGCCGACGATTACCTGGCCAAGCCTTTCGAATTGACTGAACTGGAAGCGCGGGTCAAAGCGCTGTTACGGCGCAGCGTGCTGGGCGGCGAGCGTCAACAGCGCTGCGGCGTGCTGGCCTATGACCTCGACACGCGGCGCTTCACACTCGGCGAAGAACTTCTGACCCTGACGTCCCGCGAGCAAGCGGTGCTCGAAGCGCTGATCGCCCGTCCCGGCCGTGTGATGAGCAAGGAACAACTGGCCGCGCAGGTGTTCGGCCTCGACGAAGAAGCCAGCCCCGACGCTATCGAAATCTACGTGCACCGTTTGCGCAAGAAGCTCGACGGTCATCCCGTCGCCATCGTGACCTTCCGCGGTCTCGGTTATCTGCTGGAAAGCCGCGATGCATAAGCCCAGCAGCCTGCGCTGGCGATTGCTGTGGAACCTCGGGTGGTTGTTGGTGCTGCTGATGCTCGCCAGCGGCTTGAGTGCTTACTGGAATGGTCGCGAAGCCGCCGATACGGCGTACGACCGCACCTTGCTCGCGTCGGCGCGAACCATCGCCGCTGGCTTGTCGCAACGTGACGGCAGCCTCAGCGCCGATGTGCCTTACGTTGCGCTGGATACGTTCGCCTATGACAGCGCCGGGCGCATCTATTACCAGGTCAACGACATCCACCAGAAACTGATTTCGGGTTACGAAAACCTGCCCGGGCCGCCGCCCGGCACGCCGCGCACCGACAGCTATCCGGCGCTGGCGCGGTTCTACAACGCTACCTATAACGGCCAGAACGTGCGCGTGGTCAGCCTGCTTAAAGCGGTGTCCGAGCCCAATATGAACGGTATGGCGGAAATCCGCGTGGCCGAAACCGACGAGGCGCGCGTGAGCATGGCGCGCAGTCTGGCGGCGGATACCTTGCTGCGTCTGGGCATGCTGGCCGTGGGTGCGTTGTTGCTGGTGTGGTTCGCGGTCAGCGCGGCGTTGCGCCCGCTGGAGCGCTTGCGCACTGCGGTGGAAGAGCGCCAGCCCGACGATTTGCGGCCGCTGCCGCTGGTCGAAGTGCAGCACGAATTGTGGCCATTGGTTCGCGCGCTCAACCATTTCACCGAACGCTTGCGCGGCCAGTTCGAGCGGCAGGCGCAGTTCATCGCTGATGCTGCGCACGAGTTGCGCACGCCGCTGGCGGCACTGAAAGCGCGGCTGGAATTGGGCTTGCGCTCCAGCGAGCCGGAGACCTGGCGCACGACGCTGGAATCTTCAGCGCAAGGCACAGATCGCCTGACCCATCTGGCCAATCAGTTGCTGTCGCTGGCCCGTGTCGAAAACGGCGCCCGGGCGATTGCCGAGGGTGGCGCGCAGTTGCTCGATTTGAGTCAGTTGGCACGGGAGTTGGGCATGGCCATGGCGCCCTTGGCGCACAAGCGTGGCGTGGCGTTGGCGCTGGAAGCGGACGAGCCGGTGTGGTTGCGCGGTGAGCCGACACTGCTCAATGAATTGCTGAGCAATCTGGTCGACAACGCACTGGCGCATACGCCGCCAGGGGGCAATGTGATTTTGCGAGTGACGGCGCCTGCGGTGCTGGAGGTGGAAGACGACGGGCCGGGCATTCCATTGGAGGAGCGGGATCGTGTGTTCGAGCGGTTTTATCGGCGTAATCAGCAAGTCGCCGGCTCAGGCTTGGGGCTGGCGATTGTCGGTGAAATCTGCCGCGCGCATCTGGCGCAGATCACCTTGCATGATGGCGAGCAGGCAGGGTTGAAGGTGCGGGTCAGTTTTATCGCCGGTTGATGTGGCGCCTTGGCGGGCCCCTTCGCGAGCAGGCTCGCTTCCACAGTGGGAATGCATTCCATGTGGGAGCGAGCCTGCTCGCGAAAGCCTCGCCTCGTTCGCTCCCACAATAGGCATGCATTCAATGTGGGAGCGAGCCTGCTCGCGAAAGCCTCGCCTCGGTCCCGGATCAGTAGAACATCGAGCGCGACTCTTCCAGATCCGCGCAGAGTTCCTTGTTCTCCGGGTCAATTCCCAGTTTCCTGAACGCCGGCACGCTCAGCGGATCAATCCGCGCAAAAGGGTGGTCGGTGCCTTTGTGACAATGCAGGCTCGCCACTTGCACCAGGTCGACGTAATCGATGGCAGCTGAATCACGCTTGAAATCCTGATACCGCCCCGGCAACTCGACCAGTCGTTCGGGAAAGTCCCAGACCCGCAGCAGTTTGCCGCCCAGCACTGGGTGAATCTGTTCGATCACATGGTTGAGGCTGACCGGATCAGCAAGCAATTCGTAGTGATCCTCGGCGTAAGTCAAAATCGGCAGTACGCCGATTTGATGCACCAGACCACCGAGCGCAGCCTGATCGGGCTTGAGTTGCGTATACCGGCGACACAGGGCGTAGCTGACGCCGGCGATTTCCAGACTTTTGCGCCAGACTTCGCGCATCTTCTGTTCGACCACCTCGGAGCGAGCGTGAAAGATCTGCTCCATCACCAGGCCGATTGCCAGATTGCTGCTGTAGTTGATGCCCAGTCGGGTGATTGCGGTGTGCAGGTCAGTCACTTCCTGCGCGGCGCGCAGCAGCGGACTGTTGACCACTTTGATCAGCCGCGCCGACAGCGCGGTATCGCGGCCGATCATCTTGCTCAGGTCGCTTACGCTGATTTCCGGGTCTTCAGCCGCCTTGCGGATTTGCAAGGCCACTTCCGGTAACGTTGGCAGAACCAGGTCATCGTTATCGATGGCCTCAACCAAATCCTGTTGGACCTTTTCCGCCAGTTCGCTCATGTGGACTCTCTAGGGTGCTGCAACAAAGGCTGCGATCAGCGCTGGATTTCGCGGTCGCGATCCAGTTCGTAGGGCAGATCGAGCAATTGCAGCGCGGGCCCTTCGAGGGTGCCCAGATGCAGATCGCCCGCTTCGGCAGCTTCGGCCTGCAACACGGCCAGGAGTTCAATGTTTCCCGCAGCGTTCGCCGCCAGCACCACTTCGCCGATCGAGCTGTTGTGGCTCGGCGCAAAAAGCTGCGTGCCCGGCTCCGGTAATTCGACGGCATCCAGGCTCAGGCGATACAGACGACGCTTGAGTTTGCCCAGGTATTGCATGCGCGCGACGATTTCCTGGCCGGTGTAACAGCCTTTCTTGAAGCTCACGCCGCCCACGGCTTGCAGGTTGAGCATCTGCGGGATGAACAGCTCGCGGGTGCTCGGCATGACTTGGCCGAGACCGGCGCGGATCTGGCCCAGCAGCCACAGGTTCAGCTCGGCTTCCGGCAAGGTTGCCGCCAGGCTGGCTTTGAGCGCATCAGCCTGAGCGGCGGGCGCCCAGAGTTCTGCGCGGTCCGGCGAGACGCGAATCGCGATCAAGCCATCGTTGCGCACTACGCTGTCGGTGTCTGCCGGCAGGTCGAGGCCAAGGCTGGCGAGGGCCGCGTCGCCGTGTTCCAGGCCAAAACGCACCCAGGCTGCGCTTTCGTCGGTCAGCTTCGATTTGGAAAACACTGCGTACTTTTTCAGATCCGCCAGTTGCGGTTCCAACAGCTCGCTGGCCATCGCCAGCAGCACGCCGTCGCCTTCGAGCAGAATGCGGAAACTCGACTGCATCCGGCCTTTCTGTGTGCAGCGGGCACCCAGGCTGGCGCGGGAGTCACTCAGGTAATTGATATTGCAGGTCAACTGGCCTTGCAGGAATTTTCCGGCGTCCGCACCGCGAACCGCGAGTACGCCTTCATGAGACAGGGTGCAGAAAAAAGCAGAATCGGCCATGGGTCTTCGCAGGGTAAATAGACTGGCGCACATCATAAGGGGGCAGGGTTGAAATGGGTAGTTGATAAAGGATGAGCGATGCCCGACCAAAGCCGACTGCGCGGCCCGCGTCTGGGCTGTATACTGCCCGGCAAATTTGAGGAGGGCTCCATGGTCGAACAAGTTGAACTGAATCGCCTCTTTTGGCACAGCCGCCGCGGCATGCTTGAGCTTGACGTATTGCTGGTGCCATTCGTGCAGGAAGTTTACGCGACGTTGAATCAGGTAGATCGCGATCTGTATGTGCGTCTGCTGACGTGCGAGGATCAGGACATGTTCGGCTGGTTCATGGAGCGCAGTGAGTCGCAAGACCCCGAGCTGCAGCGCATGGTCCGGATGATCCTGGACCGTGTCCAGCCCAAGTAATACCTTCGAATGCCGCTGGCATGCCTCACGGCAGTTGCTGGCGGCGTATCTGCTGGCCCAGGCGTTCGCCATGGGTGCGTTGTTTCTGCTGTCGATTCCGTTCTGGGCCAGTCTGCTCGGGGTTCTTGCCTGTGCGCTGCACGGCTTATGGGTGCTGCCGAGGCAGATTCTGCTCAATCATCCGCAGGCGTTTTGTGGGCTGCGGCGCGATGCCGATGGCTGGCAACTGTGGAATCAGGCGCAGGGCTGGCAGGCGGTGCAATTGCGCCCCGACAGTCTCGCGCTGCCGCTGATCGTGGTGTTGCGCTTTCGTTTGCGCGGGGAATGGCGGGTCAGATCGGTTTGCGTGCCCCGCGACGCACAAGCGGCCGATTTGCATCGACGCCTGCGCGTGCGGCTCAAGTTCAGCCGACGAAGGTGGGCGGCACCAGAATAGTGTCGAGCGCCTCGGGCAGCAGATCGGGATAGTCGAGGGTGTAATGCAGGCCGCGACTTTCCTTGCGCTCCATGGCTGAGCTGATCATCAATTCAGCGACCTGGGCCAGGTTGCGCAGCTCGATCAGGTCACGGCTGACTTTATAATTACTGTAGAACTCGTCGATCTCGTCCAGCAGCAAACGCACGCGATGCTGTGCACGTTGCAGGCGCTTGTTGGTGCGCACGATGCCGACGTAGTCCCACATGAATCGGCGCAGCTCATCCCAGTTATGCGCGATGATCACGTCTTCGTCTGAATCGGTGACCTGGCTGGCGTCCCAGACGGGCAGAGCGTTTGGCGCTGTGACCACGTCGAGCTGGGCGAGAATGTCGGCAGCGGCCGACCGGGCATAGACGAAACACTCCAACAGCGAGTTGCTGGCCATGCGGTTGGCGCCGTGAAGCCCGGTGAAACTGGTTTCGCCAATCGCGTACAGGCCTGGCACGTCGGTTCGTCCGTGCTGATCGACCATCACGCCGCCGCAGGTGTAATGCGCCGCTGGCACGACAGGAATCGGCTGTTTGGTAATGTCGATGCCGAAAGCGAGGCAACGCTCATAAACTGTTGGGAAGTGAGTCTTGATGAACTCTTCGGGCATGTGGCTGATGTCGAGATAGACGCAGTCGACGCCTAAACGCTTCATTTCATGGTCGATAGCGCGGGCGACGATGTCCCGCGGCGCCAGCTCGGCGCGCTTGTCGAAGCGATACATGAAGCGTTCGCCATTGGGCAGCTTCAAATGTGCGCCTTCACCGCGCAGGGCTTCGGTGATCAAAAAGCTTTTCGCCTGCGGGTGATACAGGCAAGTGGGATGGAACTGGTTGAATTCCAGGTTCGCGACCCGGCAGCCGGAGCGCCAGGCCATGGCAATGCCATCACCGCAGGCACCATCCGGGTTGCTGGTATAAAGGTAGACCTTGGCGGCGCCGCCCGAAGCGAGAATAACGAAGCGCGCGCCGTAGGTGTCGACTTCGCCGGTTTTTCGATTCAGAACGTAAGCGCCGAGGCAGCGATCACCTTCGAGCCCCAGGCGTCGCTCGGTGATGAGATCGACAGCCACGCGCTGTTCCAGCAGTTCGATGTTCGGGCGCTCTTTAGCCTGCGCGAGCAAGGTTTTGAAGATGGCCGCGCCCGTCGCGTCGGCGGCATGAATGATGCGCCGATGGCTGTGGCCGCCTTCGCGGGTCAGGTGAAACTCGAAACCGCCGTCTTCGGTACCGGATTGTTCGTCGCGGGTGAACGGTACGCCTTGATCGATCAGCCACTGGATGGCTTCGCGGCTGTGCTCGACAGTGAAGCGCACAGCGTCTTCGTGGCAAAGGCCGCCGCCGGCGTTAAGGGTGTCGTCGACGTGGGATTCGACAGTGTCGGTGTCGTCGAGTACCGCAGCGACGCCACCCTGGGCCCAAAAAGTCGAGCCGTTGGCGAGGTCACCTTTACTCAACACGGCAATGCGCAAATGCCCGGGGAGGGTCAACGCGAGACTCAAACCGGCAGCACCGCTGCCTATGACCAGAACATCATGTTGGAATTGTTGGCTCATTACAGGATTCCGCTCAAAGCGACCCGGGTCGGGGGTGGCGTCAGGCAGCCGGATCGGCTCCCGGGACCACACAGCCCACTAGTATATAGAGGGGTGGGGCGGCACAATAGTCGGCCACGTATGGCATTGTGAAACTACTGCGGTGGAAAAAATCGGGTGATTCGTCGGAAGATTTTTTCGCCTGTTCTGGGAAAAGACGACTGTATCGCCGCTGAAACAGCCTTTTTCAGCGCGGGGTTTCCCAATGTGCACGTGGTGCGGCTATAAATATTTGGAACTTTTGCCAGAGGCCAAAGATCAATAGACCGTTCAGAAACAAGGGACCGTATCGGGATCTGTGGAGGAGTCTGCGGCTGGATTTCTCTCGGCGAGACCGATAACAAGATTATTCGCGCAGCCAGTTTATCCCGCGCTGCGTTTTTCGTGCGTGCCAAATCAGAGCCCGCAGGAAACTTGCTTGGAGGGGGAGAACTTTTGCGAAAAGCCCGAGTCTATGTTTGCAAGTCTGGTCGTTTAGTAATGCAAGTCTCCTCCGGGCTTATCGAGGAGTGTTCATGCTAACCCAGGAAGAGGATCAGCAGCTGGTCGAGCGCGTTCAACGCGGCGACAAGCGAGCTTTCGATCTGTTGGTGCTGAAGTATCAGCACAAGATTCTCGGGTTGATCGTGCGGTTTGTGCACGACACCCATGAAGCCCAGGACGTGGCTCAGGAAGCCTTTATCAAGGCGTATCGAGCGCTTGGAAACTTTCGCGGTGACAGTGCGTTTTATACGTGGCTGTACCGTATTGCCATTAACACGGCGAAGAATTACCTGGTTTCGCGCGGCCGTCGGCCGCCGGACAGTGATGTAAGTTCCGAAGATGCAGAGTTCTACGACGGCGATCACGGCCTCAAGGATCTCGAATCGCCTGAACGAGCACTGCTGCGGGATGAGATCGAAGGTACCGTCCATCGAACCATCCAGCAACTGCCAGAGGATTTGCGTACGGCTTTAACTTTACGTGAATTCGATGGTCTGAGTTACGAGGACATTGCGAGCGTCATGCAGTGTCCGGTGGGTACCGTGCGCTCCCGGATTTTCCGCGCTCGGGAGGCCATCGACAAAGCCCTGCAACCGTTGTTGCAGGAAAACTGAGACAGCGGCGACAGCCAAGAGAGGAACGCCATGAGTCGTGAAGCCCTGCAGGAATCGCTGTCCGCAGTGATGGATAACGAAGCGGACGAACTGGAATTGCGTCGAGTGCTAACTGCACTGGATGACGTAGAAACCCGTGAGACCTGGGCTCGTTACCAGATCGCTCGGGCAGCCATGCACAAGGATCTGCTGCTGCCACGTCTGGATATCGCTGCGGCAGTGTCTGCTGCGCTGGAAGACGAAACGGCTCCGGCCAAAGTTTCTCGCAGCCCATGGCGCAACCTTGGCCGCCTGGCTGTTGCAGCTTCGGTTACGGTAGCGGTGCTGGCGGGTGTGCGGTTGTACAACCAGGATGAAATCGCTGGTGTCGAACTTGCCCAGCAGTCCAACCAGCCTACTCTGGCCACTCCACAGGTTAAAGGTCCGGCTGTTCTGGCGGGTTACAGTGAGAGTTCGGAAGCGACTGGTCCGATGGCTAACGGCGTGTTGCAAGGTCAGCCAGGCTGGCATGATCAGCGTCTGCCAGGCTATCTGCGTCAGCACGCTCAAGAGGCTGCACTGAAAGGTACTGAAAGCGCTCTGCCTTACGCACGTGCTGCAAGCCTGGAAAACCGTTAAGGAGGATCATGCGCGCCATACCTCTACTTTCGCTTTTGCTCAGCGGCTGGTTTGTTGTTCCAGCCCACGCCGACGAGGCCCAGGACTGGTTGATCCGTCTGGGCCAGGCCGAGCAGAAGCAAAGCTTTCACGGTACTTTCGTTTACGAGCGCAATGGCAGTTTTTCCACCCACAACATCTGGCATCGTGTCCAGAATGGCCAGGTCCGCGAGCGTTTACTCCAGCTCGACGGTTCGGCTCAGGAAGTCGTGCGCATTGATGGACATACTCAATGCGTCAGCGGCACCCTGATTGCCGGGTTAGGCGATTCGCCGAATTCTGCCGCTCGAACTCTCGATCCCAAAAAGCTGAAAAACTGGTATGACCTCGCCGTCATTGGCAAGTCGCGCGTGGCCGGGCGCGATGCGGTAATCGTGTCGCTGAGCCCCCGCGATCAGCATCGCTATGGTTTCGAACTGCACCTTGATAAACAGACCGGACTGCCACTCAAGTCGTTGTTGTTGAACGACAAGGGTCAGTTGCTTGAACGTTTCCAGTTCACCAGTCTCGATACCGATGAAGCGCCGTCTGACAAGGATCTGTTAGCCGACGCGGACTGCAAACCCGTCAAGCTCGACAGTGACAAGGCTTCGGCAGTGAAAACTGCTCAGGTCTGGCGCTCGGACTGGCTGCCACCGGGTTTCGAACTGACCAGCAGCTCATCGCACAAAGATGCCGAAACCAAATCGCAAGTTAACAGCTTGATGTACGACGATGGTCTTGCAAGGTTCTCGGTATTTCTTGAACCGTTGAATGGTGCCACTGTGACGGATACGCGTACTCAGTTGGGCCCGACTGTCGCGGTTTCCCGCCGTTTGACTACGCCGCAAGGCGAAGTGATGGTCACGGTGGTGGGCGAAATTCCGATTGGCACCGCCGAGCGAATTGCGCTGTCCATGCGTAATAATGATGCCACTGCAACCAGCAAGCAGTGAGCTGATTGCCGGCATTTCACCTCTTGTTCGAGACGTAAATGAAATGTTTGCTGAGCATTTTCATTTGCAAATACCCCGAAAATTTTTTATAGGTCAGAGCCTCACGGCTCTGGCCTTGTTTGTTGTTGCCGGAACAAAAATGCCGGTCGGTGGTTGCCGGTGTTCCTTGCTCCATATCGCTTAACCCTGCTCGTCGTAACGGGAGCTGTATGTCGATACCTAGCTTGAAATCGTATCTTTCCATTTTCGCCACGGTGCTAATGCTCGGGCAGGTGATTCCTGCAGCCCAAGCGGCCGATCTGCCTGACTTCACCCAATTGGTTGAACAGGCCTCGCCGGCGGTGGTGAATATCAGTACCACGCAGAAATTGCCGGATCGCAAAGTGAACCAGCAGATGCCTGATCTCGAAGGCTTGCCGCCGATGCTGCGCGAGTTCTTCGAGCGTGGCATGCCGCCTCAGCAGCGCTCGCCCGGTGGTGGTCGTCAGCGAGAAGCGCAGTCGCTGGGTTCGGGCTTCATCATTTCCCCGGATGGCTACATTCTCACCAACAATCACGTGATCGCTGATGCCGACGAGATTCTCGTCCGCCTGGCAGATCGCAGTGAGATGAAAGCCAAACTGATCGGCACTGATCCGCGTTCAGACGTGGCGCTGCTGAAGATCGAGGGCAAGGATCTGCCGGTGCTCAAGCTCGGCAAATCCCAAGACCTGAAGGCCGGCCAGTGGGTCGTGGCAATCGGTTCGCCGTTCGGCTTTGACCACACCGTGACTCAAGGCATCGTCAGCGCCGTGGGTCGCAGCCTGCCGAACGAAAACTATGTGCCGTTCATCCAGACCGACGTGCCAATCAACCCGGGCAACTCCGGTGGCCCGCTGTTCAACCTGAACGGTGAGGTGGTCGGCATCAACTCGCAGATCTACACCCGCTCCGGCGGCTTCATGGGCGTGTCGTTCGCGATCCCGATCGATGTGGCGATGGACGTCTCCAATCAGCTGAAAAGCGGTGGCAAAGTCAGCCGCGGCTGGCTGGGTGTGGTCATCCAGGAAGTGAACAAGGATCTGGCCGAGTCGTTCGGTCTGGAGCGTCCGGCCGGTGCGCTGGTCGCGCAGATCCAGGATGACGGTCCGGCAGCCAAGGGCGGCTTGCAAGTCGGCGACGTGATCCTGAGCATGAACGGTCAGCCAATCGTCATGTCCGCTGACCTGCCGCATTTGGTCGGTGCACTTAAGGCTGGCGCCAAAGCCAATCTGGAAGTGATTCGCGAAGGCAAGCGCAAGAACGTCGAGCTGACGGTGGGCGCGATCCCCGACGAAGATAAAGAACTGGATGCGCTGCCGAAGTCCGGCACAGAAAGCACCAGCAATCGCCTGGGTGTTTCGGTCGGCGAACTGACCGCCGAGCAGAAGAAAACCTACGACCTCAAAGGTGGTGTGGTGATCAAGGAAGTGCAGGACGGTCCTGCGGCGCTGATCGGTCTGCAACCCGGCGACGTGATCACGCATTTGAACAATCAGGCCATCGGCTCCGCCAAGGAGTTCGGCGAGATTGCCAAAGCGTTGCCGAAGAACCGCTCGGTGTCGATGCGCGTCCTGCGTCAAGGTCGCGCCAGCTTCATCACCTTCAAGCTGGCTGAGTAATTTGCCAGTCTGATCAAGGTAAAAAAACCGCCTCGAAAGAGGCGGTTTTTTTATGTCTGCAGTTTTTGATTCAGACAGAAGAGCTATCCCATCATGTCTTTGATCATGCGTTCCTGCTCCATCAGCTCGCGCTGGCGGGCGTCGATTCTCGAAGACAGGGGGAAATTGCTTCCGGCTTTGCGCTTGGCGAAGTCGAGCTGCTGGATGGCCTGACGGTAATCTCCGACCAAGGCAAAGTATTCCGCGCGAGCTTGATGCAGGCCGATGATGTTGCCCGATAAGCCACGGGTTTCAGCCACTTGATACCAAACGTCTGGATCATCCGGCCGCGATTTGAGCAGGCTTTCCAGCGCCTTTTCGGCGTCGGCCGCGCGATTCTGCTTGAGCAACAGATCGACGCGCACCTGATTGAGCGGATAGTTGGCAGGATATTGCGTAAGCATCCGGTCAACCCGTGATTGTGCATCCGCGAGGCGATTGTTGGTGATGTCCAGATCGACCTGCGCGAGGTTGTAAATGATTTCGTTCGGCGAGGTCGTGAGCAATTGCTTGAGGTTTTCGCGGGCCTCGTTCAACTGGCCACCCTTGATCTGGGCAATGGCCAGACCATAGCGCGCCACATCGTTTTTCGGGTTTTCATCCAGTTGCGCGCGGAAACGCTTGGCGCCTAGCCCGGGAGTTTCTTCGTAGATCAACTGAACGCGTGCACGGATCAATTGGTAGCGCTTGGAATCCTCGATGCCGCCCGGTTTGGCTTGTTCAGCGCGGTTGCGGGTGTCGGCGATACGCGATTCGGTGACCGGGTGCGTCAGGAGGAATTCCGGTGGCTTGGCGTCGAAGCGATACTGGCGCATCAGGCGCTCGAACATGGTCGGCATCGAGCGCGGATCGTATCCAGCCTTTTCCAGGTTGAGTATGCCGATGCGGTCGGCTTCCTGTTCGTTCTGGCGCGAGAAGGTTCGTTGCGCCTGAATTGCTGCGGCCTGGGACCCGGCGATGGCCGCAATTCCGGCGTCACCACCGCCGGCGGCTGCGATTACGATGCCGGCCAGCAGCGCAGCCATCATCGGCACTTGCATGCGTTGCGAGGCCTCGACGCCGCGCGCGAAGTGGCGTTGCGACAAGTGCGCCAGTTCGTGCGCCAGTACCGATGCGTATTCGCCTTCGGTCTGCGCATTGAGGAACAGGCCGCCATTGACCCCGACCACACCGCCCGGTGCTGCGAAAGCATTGAGCTGCGGACTGTTGATCAGGATGAACTCAAGACGTCGGTCGGTGACCTGGCTGGTCTCCACCAGTTTGTAGACGCTGGATTCGACGTAGTCCTTGAGTTGCGGATCATTGAGTTGTGAAACCTGGCTGCGCAACATTGCCAGCCATGCGCGACCGAGTTGATATTCCTGTTGCGGCGAGACAATGGCAGAACTGGCGTCGCCAAGTGACGGCAGATCGTCGGCAAAGCCCGGTGAGGCGAGCAGGCAAGCGAGCGTCAGCAGGGTAGGGCGCAAAAAAGTCATGCACAAAGCCTTAAAAGACAAAGACCTTACTGTAGCCGGACACCGAAGCTGCGACCAGATATTCTAGGCAGCCTGACAACCCGAACCGGAGTGACGCAATGACTGACGCTGTAGCCCATGACGTGGAACTGGACGCCAGTGGCCTGAACTGTCCGTTGCCGTTGCTCAAGGCGAAAATGGAACTGAATAAACTGCACAGCGGTGCGGTGCTCAAGGTGATTGCCACTGATGCAGGTTCGCAGCGCGACTTCCGCACATTTGCCAAACTCGCCGGCCATGCGCTGCTGCGCGAAGAAGACGAGGCGGGCGTTTACCGTTACTGGTTGAAAAAAGCCTGAAGCGACCGCGTTAAAATTCGAAGGGATTATTGATGTTCAAAGTGTTACGCGACTGGATTCAGCGCTACTTCTCAGATGAAGAAGCCGTGGTCCTGGCAGTGTTGCTGTTTCTCGCCTTTACTGCCGTGCTGACCCTCGGTGGCATGCTCGCGCCGGTACTGGCGGGCATGGTGCTGGCTTATCTCATGCAGGGTCTGGTGGTCACGCTCGAGCGACTGCGCGTACCGGGTGGCGTGGCGGTGGGGTTGGTGTTCGCGCTGTTCATGGGCGCGCTGATGCTGTTTATTGTCGTGGTGCTGCCGCTGCTTTGGCATCAGCTGATCACACTCTTCAACGAATTGCCCGGCATGCTCGCCAAGTGGCAATCGCTGCTGCTGCTGTTGCCGGAGCGTTATCCGCATCTGGTTTCGGACGAGCAGGTCTTGCAGGCCATCGAAGCCGCGCGGGGCGAGATCGGCAAGTTCGGCCAGTGGGCACTGACCTTCTCGTTGTCGAGTTTGCCGTTGCTGGTGAACATCATGATCTACCTGGTGCTGGTACCGATTCTGGTGTTTTTCTTCCTCAAGGATCGGGCAATGATCGGCGAGTGGGTGCGCGGTTACCTGCCTCGTGAGCGCGCGCTGATCACCCGCGTTGCCCAGGAAATGAACCGGCAGATCGCCAATTACATCCGCGGCAAAGGCATTGAAATCGTGATTTGCGGCGGCGTGACATACATCGCGTTTATCGCCCTGGGCCTCAACTATGCGGCATTGTTGGCGTTGCTGGTCGGCTTGTCGGTGGTTGTTCCGTATGTTGGTGCGGTAGTGGTGACCGTACCCGTGCTGCTGATTGCGTTGTTCCAGTGGGGCTGGAGCGATCAGTTCATTTATCTGATGGCGGTGTACGGAATCATTCAGACGCTGGACGGCAACGTGCTGGTGCCGCTGCTGTTCTCGGAAGCGGTGAACTTGCATCCGGTGGCGATCATCTGCGCGGTGCTGTTGTTTGGCGGGTTGTGGGGATTCTGGGGAGTTTTCTTTGCGATCCCGCTGGCGACGCTGTTCAAGGCGGTGCTGGATGCGTGGCCCCGCCAGGAACCGGCGGTGGCGCCTTTGCTTTAAAAGCAAAGATCGCAGCCTTCGGCAGCTCCTAAAATTGGGAATGCTTTCCCCCTGTAGGAGCTGCCGAAGGCTCGGGCCGCGATCGGACGATCTTTTGATCTTAGGCTTTGTTCAGGGCCTCAGCCGCCGCCAGCACGGCATCAACATGCCCGGGCACCTTCACACCGCGCCATTCCTGACGCAGCACACCGTCCTTATCAATCAGGAAGGTGCTGCGATCAACGCCCAGATATTCCTTGCCGTACAGCTTTTTCAACTTGATCACGTCGAACAACTGGCAAACCGCCTCGTCCTTGTCGCTGATCAGCTCGAAGGGGAATTCCTGTTTGCCTTTGAAGTTTTCGTGCGATTTCAGGCTGTCGCGGGAAATGCCGAAGACTTCGGTGTTGGCAGCTTTGAACGCTGCATATTGATCGCGAAAGCCCTGACCCTGAGTGGTGCAGCCCGGCGTGCTGTCCTTCGGGTAGAAATAGATCACCACTTGCTGCCCTTTCAGGGCGGACAGGCTCACGGTTTGCCCGCTGGTGGCAGGGGCTTCGAAATCGGCAACCGGTTGGTCGATGGCAACGGCCATGAAAGCTTCCTTACATTGGGTTTTGTGGGCGCCAAGGCTCGATCAGGGCATCCAGATTCATCGCGTCGGAGAAATCCAGGAACTGATCGCGCAGCCAACTGATCTGGGTGCCGGCCGGCAGGGTCACGGTGAACGTGGCGTTGAGCATGGTGCCGCCGGTCTGGGGTGCCTGATACGTGTCGCAGGTCAGGTTCTCCAGCTCGACATTGTGGTCCATGAAGAACTGGCACAGTTCGTTGATGATGTCCGGGCGATAGGCCGAACTGACGTAAGCCACGTATGGCAGGGCCTGCGGACGATTTTCCAGCGCCGCGCTACGCACCACGTTGACGGTGAACGCGTGTTTCTTGGCGAGGCCTGACAAGCTGCCTTCAAGGCGCGCGAGGGCGTCCCAGCTGCCGGAGACCTCAAGGACCAGCGCGCTGCACTCGCCGTGGCGGGTCAGGCGCGACGTTACCACGGCGCAGCGATTTTCATGGCTGGCGCGGCACAGGACGTTAGTCAGCTCCATGGGGTTGGCGCCAAGGGCACTGATGACAAGGAATTGTTCGCGAACTGTGGGGGTGGACATGCAGCATTCCTAAAGCGATGAGCGGTCGGTAGGTGACGGACGTTGGCCGTCGGGACACGCCTGTATCGGCGGTTCAAAATCCCCGGCAAGCGCTCGCGGCTCGCTCCACTGTGGCGGGAGCGCGTCAATGCGACGCTGAAACGAGGCCTGGGAGGCCGTAAAGGGAGGCTGGAACCCGGCGTACAAGCTGATCGGTACCGATCAAAGTCTGAAGGGTAGCGAAAAGCGGCGCCAAGGGGAATGGCGGCAGCGCAGTACTTCGCTTGTGCAAGCATCTTGGCGCCAGTACCATTACCGCTCTCTTTTTCCGGCAGGAGCGGTTTCATGATTGCGGGCAGTATGGTGGCACTGGTCACTCCCATGGATGCACAAGGGCGTCTTGACTGGGACAGCCTCAGCAAACTCGTGGACTTCCACCTCAAGAACGGCACCCATGCCATTGTCGCCGTCGGTACCACCGGCGAGTCGGCCACCCTTGACGTAGAAGAACACATCGCCGTCATCAAAGCCGTGGTCAAACAGGTTGCCGGCCGCATTCCGGTCATCGCCGGCACTGGCGCCAACTCTACCCGCGAAGCCGTCGAGCTGACCCGCAACGCCAAAGAGGCCGGCGCCGACGCCTGCCTGCTGGTCGTTCCGTATTACAACAAGCCGACTCAGGAAGGTCTGTACCAGCACTTCAAGCACATCGCTGAATCGGTCGACATTCCACAGATTCTCTATAACGTTCCCGGCCGCACCTCCTGCGACATGCAGGCCGAGACCGTGATTCGCCTGTCCACCGTGCCGAACATCATCGGCATCAAGGAAGCCACCGGCGACCTGAAACGCGCCAAAGCGATCATCGATGGTGTGAGCAAGGATTTCATCGTGCTGTCCGGCGATGATCCGACTGCCGTCGAACTGATCCTGCTGGGTGGCAAAGGCAACATCTCCGTGACCGCCAACGTCGCACCGCGCGAAATGGCCGACCTGTGCGAGGCCGCGCTCAAGGGCGACGCCGACACCGCACGGGCGATCAATGAAAAACTGATGCCGCTGCACAAAGACCTGTTCGTCGAGGCCAACCCGATTCCGGTGAAATGGGCTCTGGTCGAAATGGGCCTGATGCACGAAGGCATCCGCCTGCCACTGACCTGGCTGAGCACACCTTGTCATGAAACGCTGCGCTCGGCCCTGCGCCAATGCAGCGTCCTGGTTTAATTGAGGAAGTACAACGCATGAAGCGAATGGCCGGACTTTCCGCACTTGCCTTGATTATCTCCAGCACCAGTGGCTGCGGATGGGTCTGGGGGCCGGAAGGTTATTTCCGCGACCGTGGAAGCGATTACCTGCAGGCGCAACAGACTGCACCGATGCAACTGCCACCGGATGCGAACACCTCCAAGCGTCTGGATCCGCTGTTGCCGATCCCGCGTAACGTCGCCGACGACACCGCCACGGGCGAGTACATCGTGCCGCGTCCGCAGCCGTTGTCGGCAGTGGCCGATGCCAGCGATTACTCGCTGCAGAAAAGCGGCGATTCGCGTTGGGTCGTGGCCCAGCATCCACCGGCCGAAGTCTGGCCAGTGGCCGTGCAATTCTTCCAGGACAATGGTTTCCGTCTGGATGAACAGCGCCCGCAAACCGGCGAATTCACCACCACCTGGCAGCATTCCGACGAACTGTCCGCGTCCATGGCCAAGCGCCTGAGCGCAGCCGGTATCGGCAGCGACAGCGAAACCCGCGTTCGTGTGCGGATCGAGCCGGGCGTGCAGCGCAACACCAGCGAAATCTACGTGGTCAGCGCCGAGCGCGCTGCCGGCAGCACCGCTGATGTCGAGTTCACCAACCGTTCGGTCAACACGGGCCTGGACGCTGCGCTGGTCGACGACATGCTCGCGAGCATGAGCCGTACCTCCGAGAAGGGCGGTTCGGTGTCGATGCTGGCTTCGCGTGATTTCGATACTCCGAGCCGCGTCAGCCTCAGCGAAGACGGCAGCGGTAACCCGGTGTTGAACGTCGGCAACGATCTGGATCGTGCCTGGTCGAGCGTCGGTCGTGCGCTGGAACAGGGCGAGTGGCGCGTTGAAGACATCAACCGCAGCCTGGGCCTGTACTACATCAACCTGGCGGAAAAAGCCGAGAAGAAAGACGACAAGCCAGGCTTCTTCAGTAGCCTGTTCGGCAGCGCGCCGAGCAAGGAAGAAGTGGAAGCCCGTGCCGAGCGTTATCAGGTTCGCCTGAGCAAGGTTGGCGAGAACATTCAGGTCACCGTCGAGAAGAACATCAACACCGTCGCGCCGGCTGATGTCGCGCGTAAAGTGTTGAGCGTGATTCAGGACAATCTGGGCTGATCAATCATGCGTTTTGCCGTTCTCGGCAGCGGTAGCCAAGGGAACGGCACGCTGATCGCCAGTGCTGATACGTACGTGCTGGTGGATTGTGGTTTTTCCCTGCGGGAAACCGAAAAACGCCTGTTGCGCCTCGGGGTTCACCCGGCGCAACTGAGCGCGATACTCGTAACCCACGAACATGCCGACCACGTGCATGGCGTGGGTTTGCTGTCTCGGCGCTACAATCTGCCGGTCTACCTCAGTCGCGGCACACTGCGCGGGATGCGCAAACCGATTGAACCCGCAGGTTTTCTGGCCGGCGGCGAGCAACTGCAGATTGGTGCTCTGAACATCGGGGTCATTGCCGTGGCCCACGATGCGCAGGAACCGACCCAGTATGTCTTCAGTGATCTCGAACAGCGGCGCTTCGGCCTGCTGACCGACCTGGGTTCTTACTGCGAGCGGGTGCTGGACAGTTATCGCGACCTCGATGCGTTGATGATCGAGTCCAATCACTGCCGCGATATGCTGGCTCGAGGGCACTATCCGTACTTTCTCAAGCAGCGGGTGGGCGGCGAGCTGGGACATTTGAATAACCATCAGGCGGCATTCCTGGTGGCCGAGTTGGGCTGGCAGGGTTTGCAACACCTGGTACTGGCCCATCTGAGCAGCAAGAACAACATGCCGCAGCTGGCCCGGCAATGTTTTGTCGACACCCTCGGGTGCGACCCGGACTGGCTGCAAATGGCCGATCAAGATTCAGGGCTCGACTGGCGCCACATCGCCTAGCCCACCTACTTAGCAAGCGGAGCCCATCATGGAAAAACGTGAAGAACTCTACCGCGGCAAAGCCAAATCGGTTTACAAGACCGACGACGCTGACCGCTTGATCCTGCTGTTTCGCAACGACACTTCGGCGTTCGACGGCAAGCGCATCGAACAGCTCGATCGCAAAGGCATGGTGAACAACAAGTTCAACGCCTTCATCATGCAGAAACTCGAAGCGGCCGGCGTACCGACCCAATTCGACAAGCTGCTGGCCGACAACGAAGTCCTGGTGAAGAAGCTCGACATGATCCCGGTCGAATGCGTCGTGCGTAACTACGCCGCCGGTAGCCTGGTCAAGCGTTTGGGCGTCGAGGAAGGCCTGAAGCTCAATCCTTACACCTTCGAACTGTTCCTGAAGGACGACGCCAAGGGCGACCCGTTCATCAACGAATCCCACGTCGTGGCATTCGGCTGGGGCACCGCCGAACAACTGGCGCGCATGAAAGAGCTGTCACTCAAGGTCAACGAAGTCCTGACCAAGCTGTTCGACGACGCCGGCCTGCTGCTGGTCGATTTCAAGCTTGAATTCGGCGTGTTCAGCGACGGCTCCATCGTCCTCGGCGACGAGTTCAGCCCGGACGGCTGCCGTCTCTGGGACAAGGACACCAAGAAGAAAATGGACAAGGACCGCTTCCGCCAAGGCCTCGGTGACGTCATCGAAGCCTACGAAGAAGTCGCCAATCGTCTGGGTGTACCGCTTTAACCGACGCAAGCATCTGATAGCACGGAGAAATTTTCGAAAGAGGGTTTGCTTTCGGTAGAAGTGTTGTTATGATGCGCGCCGTTGGAGAGATGCCAGAGTGGCCGAATGGGACGGATTCGAAATCCGTTGTACCTTCACCGGTACCTAGGGTTCGAATCCCTATCTCTCCGCCATACATACAAAAAGCCCCGTAGCTGAAAAGCTACGGGGCTTTTTTGTTTTTCGATCCCGTTGGCCAGGCTTTGCATGCTGCCTATGTGTCATAGGCAGCACTCTTCGGCGTTTAAATCTCCTTAACCGGCGTATCGCCCTGCACACCCTTGATCAACTCGATCACATGCAAACAATCTGCCTTGTTCACATAAGACTCGCCACTGGCCACAGTCTCGTGATTGCCTGCCCTCAGCCTCCAGCGCCATTGCCCTTTGCCAGTGCTCCGGGTGCCTCTGGATTGCCTGTAAATCTCGAAATACATTCGGTTCGCTCCATGCGATTTATACGTGCGACAGCCTCTGTGGCGCCTCGACCCAAGCCTAGCGCAGGCGGATTTTTTGGCTATCGGACATTTGTATCCAATCGTTGGTGGATGTTTCCGAGGACCGCGAAGCAGAGCCCGGAAATAGCCTTTTGTCTGGCCAACATGACGCCGCCGGATGCTTGCAACTCCATCGGGCGGGGACTGGGTTTCAACGATGATTCGCGGATCATGGCGCTGGGGCTGAAGCGCCTGTCGGTGAACTGACACGTCACGGTGATGGACGCCGCACCCATGGCCTTTCTACACTGCGGGCAGTCTGGGGACAGGGGGCAAGGGATGAACCGCAACGAATTACGCAAGGCCGACATCAATCTGATGGTGGTGTTCGAGACGTTGATGCTCGAACGCAACGTGACCCGCGCGGCTGAGAAACTGTTTCTCGGCCAGCCGACCATCAGCTCGGCGCTCAATCGCTTGCGCACAATGCTCAACGATCCACTGTTCATTCGCGTCGGCCATCGCATGGAACCGACCGCTCGTGCCGAAGATATCTTTCGCCACCTCAAGCCAGCCCTGGATTCTTTATCGGTGGCGCTGAGTCTGACCCGCGATTTCGATCCTGCGGTCAGCACCATGACCTTTCGCATCGGCCTGTCCGATGATGTCGAGTTCGGCTTGCTGCCGCCGCTGTTGCGCGCCTTGCGCCAGGAAGCGCCGAATGTGGTGTTTGTGGTGCAACACGTCGATTACTGGCGGATTCCCGATCTGCTCGCCGCCGGCGATATCACCGTTGGCATCAGCCAGACTCGAGGCCTGCCGGCCAATGCCAAACGCAAATTGCTGCGGCACATTCAGCCGAGCATTCTGCGTGCCGACGCCTCCGCGACTCCGCTGACCCTTGATGAATATTGCGCGCGGCCTCATGTGCTGGTTTCGCACACGGCCAATGTCAGCGGTTTCGCCGATGAGTGGCTGGCGGAACTGGGACGGACTCGCCAAGTGGTTTTGTCGGTGCCGCAATACAGCGCCTTGCCCGCGTTGTTGGCCGGCACCGATCTGATTGCCAGCCTGCCGGATTACACCGCTGCTGCCATGGCCGCTTCGGGATTACTGTTCAAGGAACCGTTCCCGTTCAAGACGCCGACGCTGGATCTGTCGATGGTCTGGCTCAGCCACGTCGACAGCGACCCGGCCGAGCGCTGGTTGCGGTCCAGGCTGGAACAATTCATGAGCGAAAGACCCATCACACCGGCCCCCCCTGTAGGAGCTGTCGAGTGAAACGAGGCTGCGATCTTTTGATCTTGATACTTGAAGAAGATCAAAAGATTAAAGATCGCAGCCTCGTTACACTCGACAGCTCCTACAGGGGCTGGCTATATGTACGACCTTTCCGCTGACCGACTGGAGCATCCGATGCCACACCTGCACATGGAATACACCGCCAATCTGCCGCAGTTGAACGCGGATGTTGCGTTGATCCGGCTCAACAATACGTTGGTGGGCTCCGGCCAGTTCGCGGCGGAGTCCGACATCAAAAGCCGCGCGATCAAGGTCGAGACCTTCAAGGTTGGCACCGCCATGGGCGAACGCGCCTTTGTTTACATCAAGCTGTCGCTGCTGAGCGGGCGTGCACCCGAGGTGAAGAAACAGCTGTCGCAGAGCTTGCTGGCGGTGTTGCAGGACCTCTGCGAATGGCCGGCCGGTGTCGACGTGCAATTGGCTGTCGAACTGGTGGACATGGATCGCGAGTCCTACAGCAAAGCGGTGATCGGCCACACGGTGGTTGGCCAGTAGTCATCAAGCGGGTGCGCGCTCGCTGCACACGGTGAGCGCCACTGACAAGTCATCGAAATCGAAGCGCTTCAACAGGCGCGGCAGGATCGGCCCGTGGAAACATTCCGGCGTGACCGCTTGTCGCGCTGGAGCACAGACGACAAAAAAGACCGCGTCAGCCAAACTGCCGCGCGTACTGACCACCACCCCACCTGCAAATCAAATACCTGAAGACAACCTGTAGGAGCTGCCGAGTTAAACGAGGCTGCGATCTTTTGATCGTGCTCGTTTAAAACATCGCACCCTCGTTTAAATCGTCAGCTCCTACATGAATCGCAAAAGTCTGGACAAAAGCTGAACCATTCCCAAACACTTCATAAGTTTCAAGGCCTAGCCTGATGGCAACTAATCGTTGGCGTCTTTTTCACGAAAAATTGATGGTTGCCTGCCTAAAGTTTGTCAGGCGTTAGTTAATGAAAATTTCACAATTGAATTTTTCTCCGGTGTCCAAGGCTCTTCTTCTCAGGAACTGCCCTCTCTATGTTGAAGTTAAAAGCCGTGCGCCCGGAATGGGTGACGTTGCTCGCTAGCGCCTTCCTTTTGGCCGCGTTCAACTCAGTGCTCTGGCAGCACTTGTTCGCCATTACGGCCGCCGACGGTAACGGCATCGCCATGCGCGTGGCTTTTGCGGTAATGATTTTTGCAGCATTCAACATTGTCTTGACGGTGCTGGCTTTTCGTCCGCTGCTTAAACCGATATTGACGCTGATATTTCTGATCAGCGCCGGAGTGGCTTATTTCATGAGCCAATATGGCGTGATGATGGATGCGGGCATGTTTCGCAACTTCGCTGAAACCAACGTGACGGAAGTTCGCGATCTGCTGTCGATGAAGTTGTTTGCCTATATATTCCTGCTCGGGATCGTACCGTCCTGGTTATTGTGGCGGGTGCCGATAAACTATCGCCGCTGGCACCGCGAGTTGTTCAGCAAAGTTATTGTAAGTGTAGCCTCGGCTGCGGTTGTCGGCGGCGTGGCCCTGGCCAACTACCAGGGTTTGTCCTCGTTGTTTCGCAATCACCATGAAATTCGGTTGATGCTGGTGCCGAGCAATTACATCGGCGCCTCAATCGGCTATCTGCACGAACAAGTGGTCTCGGCACAGCAACCGTTCATCAAAATCGGTGAAGATGCGCAACGCAATCCGCAGGTGCAACTGCAACCGCGAAAATCCCTGACGGTATTGGTCGTGGGCGAAAGTGCCCGGGCGGAGAACTTCGGCATCCTGGGTTATGGCCGCGACACCACCCCGACTCTGGACCGGGAAGCGGGGCTGATCGCCTTCACCGATGTGCATTCCTGTGGCACGGAAACCGCAGTTTCGGTGCCGTGCATGTTCTCCAACATGGGCCGCAAGAATTACGACGCCAGCAAGGCGAAGAACGAGGAAGGCTTGCTCGACGTGTTGCAGCGAGCGGGCATTGATGTGATCTGGCGTGACAACCAGTCAGGTTGCAAGGGTACTTGCGATCGCGTGACGGTGCAGGATGTCAGCAACTTGAAAGACCCTGCGTTGTGCGCCAACAGCGAATGCCGCGACGAAATCCTGCTGCAAGGTCTGCAAGGTTTTATCGATCATCTGGACAAAGACACGGTGCTGGTTCTGCACCAGATGGGCAGCCACGGACCGGAATACTTCAAGCGCTATCCCAAGGCTTACGAACACTTCACCCCCGTGTGTGAAAGCAACGCCCTGAACAATTGCAGCCGCGAAAGTATCGTCAACGGTTACGACAACACCTTGGTCTACACCGACCATGTGCTGTCGAGTCTGATTGATGTATTGCGCAGCAATCAGGACAAAGTCGACACCGCCATGCTGTATCTGTCGGATCACGGCGAATCGTTGGGTGAGTACAACCTGTTCCTCCACGGCACACCTTACATGCTGGCGCCGGAGCAGCAGAAGCATGTAGCGATGCTGGCGTGGTTCTCTGACAATTATCAAAAAGCCTATTCAGTTGACACCCACTGTCTGCAAATGAGCCGCGACAAGCCACTGAGCCAGGACAACCTGTTCCACTCGATGCTCGGCCTGCTGGAGGTCAAGAGTTCGGTCTACCAACCGGATCTCGATCTGTTCGCTGGCTGTCGAGGCGCGGTGATCGACGGCGTCCTCGCCAAAGAGTGACTTTCACCCTCTTGTAGGAGCTGCCTGCAACCTTTGTCAGACTATTCTTCCTCTCAGGCAGGACATTTCGTTACAGCTCTTGTCCTTCGCAGGCGCTCAAATCGCCGGTGGCGATATATACTGCGCGCCATTCTTCAAGGGAGAGCCGTGTGGCTATCGATATTCACTGGATTCGCGACAACGAAAGCCTCGCGCAGTTTTGCGCCGAGTGGCAGCAGCTGCCGTTCGTTGCCCTCGACACCGAATTCATGCGGGTCGACACGTTCTACCCGATTGCCGGCCTGTTGCAGATCGGCGATGGCAAACGCGCCTACCTGATCGATCCGCTGACCATCAATGCCTGGCAACCTTTGGCCGCGTTGCTGGAAAACCCGGCGGTACTCAAAGTCCTGCACGCCTGCAGCGAAGACCTCGAAGTGCTGCTGCGCCTGACCGGCAGTCTGCCGGCGCCGCTATTCGACACGCAACTGGCGGCCGCCTATCTCAACCTCGGGTTCTCGATGGGCTATTCGCGGCTGGTCCAGGCCGTGCTTGGCATCGAACTGCCGAAGGGCGAAACCCGTTCCGACTGGTTGCAGCGGCCGTTGTCCGAAACGCAGATCAGCTACGCGGCCGAAGACGCGGTGCACTTGGCTGAAGTGTTCGTGCAACTGCGGCCCAAACTGTCCGACGACAAGTTCGCCTGGGTTCTGGAAGACGGCGCCGAACTGGTCGCCAATCTGCGCCGCGAAACCGATCCGTACGAGGTTTATCGCGAGGCCAAACTGGCGTGGAAACTCTCCCGTGCGCAACTTGCGGTGCTGCGTGAGCTGTGCGCCTGGCGCGAAACCGAAGCCCGCGCCCGCGACCTGCCGCGCAACCGCATTATTCGCGAGCATTCGCTGTGGCCGTTGGCCCGCACGCAACCGGACAATCTTGTCGCGCTCGGCAAAATCGAAGACATGCATCCGCGTACCGTGCGTCAGGACGGGCAGTTTCTGCTTGATCTGATCAAGCGCTCTGGCAGTGTGGGGCCTGATCAATGGCCGCCGGCAGTGCCGGAGCCTTTGCCGGTCGAAGCGGCCGCGTTGATCAAACAACTGCGCGCACTGGGTCAGGCCGAGGCCGAGCGTCTCGACATTGCACCGGAACTGATGCTGCGCAAGAAAACCCTCGAAGCCCTGATCAAAAGCGGCTACCCCGAAGGACCTTACCAATTGCCTGAGTCGCTGCGTGGCTGGCGCCGCGAACTCATGGGCCAGAAGCTGCTGGACAGCCTGGCCACCGCCGGAGAACAGCCTTGAAACGTATTTGTTCCATCTACCAAAGCTCCAAGCGCAGCGGCATGTACCTTTATGTGCTCAAAAGTGATGCGCTTGAACGTGTGCCGGAAGCGCTGATGCTGGCGTTCGGCAAAGCCAGGCATTCCTTCGATCTGGTGCTGTCGCCCGAGCGCAAACTGGCCAGCGAAGACATCGTTGTGGTTCTGGAAAACCTCGACAAGCAGGGTTATCACCTGCAAATGCCGCCGGCCGAGGACGAGTACATCGAGCACTTGCCCGAAGAGTTGCTGCGACGCAACGACCCGGTCTGATCCGCGGGGCCCTGTTCTGGGCCCCGATTGATTCTGGAACTGTTTTTACCGCGACGCTCGCCCGACATCCGGGGATCGTCTGCACGGTTTGCGAAAGGTTTGAAGATGCGCGTTCTGATTGCCGAACACGACCACGCGATATACGCCCGACTGCTGCGTCAGGCGGCGCCGGAACTCGAAGTGCTGACCAGCGGCGACTCAGCCGAACTGGCGCGTCAGGCCGCCGATTGCCCAGTGTGGCTGGGCCAGCCGGACCTGCTCGCGACCCTTTTGCGCCAAGGGCACCAGCCACAATGGCTGCAATCGACCTGGGCCGGCATCACGCCGCTGCTCGCCGACGGTTTGCGCCGAGATTATCGCTTGACCCGCGCGGTGGGGATTTTTGGTCAGGTGATGGCCGAATACGTGCTGACCTACATCCTCGGTCACGAGCGCGAAGTGCTGGCGCGACTGGTCAGCCAGGTTGAGCGCAAGTGGGACAACCGCACCGGCCAGAGTCTCGTCGGGCGCAAGGTGTTGATCGTCGGCACCGGCGACATTGGCCAAAGTGTGGCGCAGTTTCTGCGACCTTTCGGCGTCGAGTTGTATGGCATCGCCAGCAGCGCCCGGGAGCAGGCACCGTTTGTTGAGGTCGGCTCGATGGCCGATCTGCCGCGCCTGGTCGGCGAAGTCGATTACGTGGTCAATCTGCTGCCCAATACCGAACACACCCACGATATCTACGACGCGGCGCTGTTCAAGCAATTCAAACCGACCGGGTTGTTCATCAACGCCGGGCGCGGTGTCGCGGTCGTCGATGCGGATCTGGTGGAAGCGCTGAAGGAAGGGCATCTGGCCGGGGCGGTGATCGACGTTTGCCGTCAGGAACCGTTGCCGCAGCGTCATCCGTTCTGGACTGCGTGGGGCTTGCTGCTCACCGGGCACAGCTCGGCGCCGACGTCTCCGGCGTTGATGGTGCAATTGTTTATCGAGAATTTGCAGGCGTATCAGGCGGGCGAAGCATTGCGCGGGGAAGTGGATTTCAACCGCGGATACTAAGTTGGCATCAAAAGATTGCAGCCTGCGACAGCTCCTACAGGGAACTTTGAACTCCTGTAGGAGCTGCCGCAGGCTGCGATCTTTTGCGTTTCAGAGGGTGAAGTCGCCTTCAGCCACCAGTTCGCTCAGCGGGCGACGCGGGCTCGGGGTCTCGCGGGCTTGCAGGTACTCGGCCAGCGTCGCCTTGTCACCCAGTTTGCCCACCGCCACCGCTGCGTGCAGGGCGTATTCCTGAGGAATGTTCAGCTCTTTGCGGGTCAACTCCTGATCGAAACCCGCCATGCCGTGAGTGTGCCAACCGCTGATGCTCGCCTGCAGCGCCAAGTGGCCCCATGCCGAGCCCGTGTCGAACGTGTGCCACAACGCAGGCGTCTCTTCAGTCGCGCCGGGGGCGGTGAAAGTGGTTTTCGAGATCACGATCACCAGCGCCGATGCGTGCTGCGCCCAGCCGCGATTGAATTCATTGAGCAGGCCCAGATAACGCTGCCAGTTCGGCGTATCACGACGTGCGTACAAAAAGCGCCATGGTTGCGAGTTGTACGCCGATGGCGCCCAGCGCGCGGCTTCGAAAAAACTCAACAGGGTCTCTTCAGGAATCGCTTCGCCGGTGAAGGCACGCGGCGACCAGCGCTCGGTGAACTGCGGGTGAATGGCGTAATCGGCAACGCGAGGGTTGGCACTCATGCACGGATTCCTTGCAAGTGAGGGTTGAGAAGTTCGCTGCAAAACCCTACTGGGCGGCACTGTGACTGACAAGCGCGATTTGCCGCCAGTCGCCAGCGCTTGGCCCGCAAGGCCTTGGCGACTAGACTGGCGGCCTTTTCACCACCTGATGTTGATGCTTGAGCCATGGTCGCCAAAGTCGAACCGTTCTGGAAACACAAAACCCTCGATCAACTCGATCTGGAGGAATGGGAATCGCTGTGCGACGGCTGTGGTCTGTGCTGCCTGCAAAAACTCGAGGACGAAGAAGACAACAGCGTCTATTACACGCGTATCGCCTGCAAACTGCTGGACCTGAACACCTGCCAGTGCAGCGATTATCCGAACCGGGTCAAGTTTGTGCCTGATTGCATTCAGCTCACGCCGGGCCAGGCTGAAGAGTTCAAATGGTTGCCGCCGAGTTGCGGGTATCGGCTGGTCAGCGAAGGCAAGGACTTGCCGTCATGGCATCACCTGGTGTGCGGCGACCGCGATGCGGTGCACCACGAGCGCATTTCCCAATCCGGACGGATGCTCGCCGAAGGCAGCGTGCCGGAGGATGACTGGGAAGATCATCTGATTTTTCGCGCGGGTTGATGAGGTGGTGGGTTCTTGAACCCGTAAATGTCAAAAAATCATCCGAACGCGGCCCGAGCCTGCGGCAGCTCCTGCAATGGAAAACGTTATTCCGTGTAGGAGCTGCCGCAGGCTCGGGCCGCGTTCGGACGATCTTTTGCTTTAAAGCCTCAAACGCCGGCTTGCGGCGATTTCAGCGAATCGTTGCCAGTGACGGTGGCCGTTTCGGTAGCCGCCTCGGCATTGGTTTTCAGCTTGCTCAGTTCTTCGCCGGCACGCTCGATCTTCGCCCGCACGTTATTCATGTCCTGGCGGCCCTTTTCCAGCAGGCTTTTCGCTGAGCAGTGACCGGTGATGCCGCGAGCCACGGCCATGCCGCCCAGTGCCACCTGGATCAGACCGAACACGCCACCGCGGCGCAGGCCTTTGCCGACCATCAGCACGCCGCCGGTCAGCGAGCCGATACGTTCCCAGCCGTGCACGTTCTGGTGCGATGGCGATTGGAACGGGGTGGATTCGATGCGTTCTACGCGTTTGAGCTCGCTCATGATCTATCTCCTGGCAGGATGCGATTGATAGATAAGCTGACTGCCGCGGCGGTCAGCTCGTTCCATCGAATGTGCGACGTTTCAGCGGAATTTCGGGCCGGAGCGAGTGTTCAAGCCTTTGGCCATGCGATCGTAGAGCACGACGTTTACTGTGGCGGCGAGGTTCATGCAGCCGGTGGTCGGGATGTACACGACGTCTTCGCACCAGTCGCGGATCTCTTTATCCAGCGAGCCGTCTTCGGGGCCGAAGATGTACAGGGCGCGATCCGGATGGGTGTACTCCGGCAACGGGCGAGCGCCCTCGACCAGCTCGACCGCGACGGGTACGCAGTTGAGCGGGAGGATCTTTTTCAGGTCGTCGATGCCGATCAAGGGAATGTCGTAATGCACGCGCTTGGTGTCGGTGACGAAGTCGGCGGCGCGTTCATAGCGCTTGCCGGTGTAGAACACCGATGCCACGCCATAGCAGCCTGCGGCGCGCATCACCGAACCGACGTTCTCCGGTGACTTGGGGTTATACAAACCAATGCAGCTGTACCGTTTGTCTGCCACGAGCGGGGTGCCTTCGGGAAAAAGAGGGCGATTATACGGGGATTGGGAGAGGGCGGGCAGATCCGAGATCTGCGGTGTCTGCTCTGGCCCTATCGCTGGCAAGCCAGCTCCCACAGGTATCTCGGGTGTTCACGAAATTTGTGAGCGACCAAAATCATTGTGGGAGCTGGCTTGCCAGCGATGGGGCCAGTTCAGGCGATGATGATCTTCAATCTTCTTTTTTCATCAGGCCAGCGAGGGCGGCGAAGGGGTTGTGTGTGGCCTTGGCGATCTTCGGCGTGCTCAGCGAGCCTTCGTTGAAATACTGCTGATCGGTGTAGCGCGAGTGTTCGTTGTCGTGGCAATACAGGCACAACAATTCCCAGTTCGAGCCATCCTGCGGGTTGTTGTCGTGATTGTGGTCGCGATGGTGCACGGTCAGTTCGCTCAGGCGCTTGCCGGAAAACTCGCGAGTGCAACGGCCGCACACGTGCGGATACATCTTCAGGGCCTTGTCGCGGTAGCCCATTTCCTTGTCGCGCTGGTTGTCGGCGAGGATGCGATCCAGCTTCGACGTGTTGGTTGGCGTGGACGAACTCATGGGTTCACCTTTGTAAAAGACTAATGACGGTTATGCGCAGAGTTTAGCTCAGCCTTTGAGCTTCTCGGCAATCCAGATCGTATGGCGCGTGCCCTTGTTGCCGTGGGCGAAGACCTGTACTTCTTCGGCTTTGAAGCCGGCCTTCTTCAATTTGTCGGAAAACTGCCGATCGGCGCTGGCCGACCACACCGCCAGCACGCCTTTGGGCCGCAGGGCTTTGGCGCAGGCATTCAGACCAGCGGCAGAATACAGCCAGCTATTGGCTTTCTGTGTCAGGCCTTCGGGACCGTTGTCGACATCGAGCATGATCGCATCGAAACCGTTCGGCTCGCTTTGCAGAACCTTGGCTACGTCTTCCTGGCGAATCACCGTGCGCGGATCGAGCAGCGGCCGGCCGGACTTCTCGCCGAGCGGGCCGCGGTTCCACTCGACCACGCCGGGCACCAGTTCGGCGACCACCACTTCGGCATTTTTGCCCAGATGCTTGAGCGCCGACGCGAGGGTGAAGCCCATGCCCAAACCGCCGATCAAAACCCGTGAGTTGTCTCGCCCGGCAACCTTGCGGCAGGGAATCTCGGCCAGCGCGTCCTCGGATCCGTGCATGCGCGTGTTCATCAACTGCCCGCCGTCGCCGCCCTGGATTTTGATGACGAAGTCCTCGCCATACTCGAACAGGCACAGGGCACCGCCGCTTTCAGGGATCGGGGTGGTGTCGAGCAGAACGAAACGTTTCATGGAAATCTCTACAAGGGGGAAGGCAAGCAGGCCCGTTGGGAGTAGCCTGAACACAGACTAAAGGCCAAACGGAGCCCTTGATGAAGCGCACCATTCTAACGGTCATTACCTTGGCCGCGCTCGCGATTACTGCCGTGCAGGCGCAGCAGGCCATTCGGGTCAGCCCGACGCCGCAACCGGGTTCGCCCGGCACTGCGACGCCGACGCCATATCCACAGATCACTCCGATCACGCTGCCCAAGTCCGGCGCGGGCAGTGGCAGCCCGCCGCTGGTGCCGATCGAAATGCCCAGCCCGCCGGGCAAGGATCAACCGGTGCCGGGCATTGAGTCGAACGGCAGCAAGGTCAAATCGCCCGGCGGTTAAACCTGCTGCGCTGCCAGTTGACCGTCGGCCATGCGCAGACGTTTGGACAGCGAGACGGCGAGGGCGCGGATGATCTTCGCGGCGATTTTCGGCGCATCGTTGAGCATTTTTTCCAGCGAGTCCTTGCCCAGATTCAGCAACTGACAGTTGCTCGCGGCGATGCAGGTGGCCGAACGGCGTTCGCCATCGAGCACGGCCATTTCCCCGAAAGCGCGGCCACTGCGCAGGGTCGCCATGGTGATGACCTGGCCATCGGCGCTGGTTTTCTGTACGGCGACCTGACCGGTATGAATGATGCACATGAAGCTGCCGGCATCGCCCTCATGGAAAATCGCTTCGCCTTCAGCGACGGTGCTGATGCTGAAGTAGCCCGAAGCGGCGGCAAAGTCGGCCAGCTGCAATTGATCGAACAGGCCACAGTCCATCAGCCAGTCGCGGATTTCGTTATTGAGGAAGGTCGGTTCTGACATGTCGGTGCGGTCTTTATTGTTTTCTCGGATTTCAGGCTTCACACGGACCCGTGTAGGAGTTGCCGCAGGCTGCGATCTTTTGATTTTTTAACCGCAAGATCAAAAGATCGCAGCCTTCGGCAGCTCCTACACAGGGAATCGGTGGAGGCGTTGGGTCTGCTGTTAAGACCCAAGCCACCCACAGAGTTCCTCAGGCAATACCCAAAACCTTGAACACGAATGCATATTCGAGCGCTACGTCACGTAATCCCTGATAACGCCCACTCATGCCGCCATGTCCGGCGCCCAGTTCGGTCTTGAGCAGCAGCACGTTGTCGTCGGTCTTGGTGGCGCGCAATTTCGCTACCCACTTGGCCGCTTCCCAATATTGCACGCGGCTATCGTTGTAGCCGGCAATCACCAGCATCGGTGGATAGTGCTGCGCAGTAACGTTTTCGTACGGCGCATAAGCCTTGATCCGATCATAAACCTCTGGCTCTTCCGGGTTACCCCATTCGTCGTATTCGGTGACGGTCAGCGGCAGCTCCGGATCGAGCATGGTGTTGAGCACATCGACGAACGGCACCTCGGCGATCGCCACGCCGAACAGATCCGGCCGCTGGTTGAGCACCGCGCCGATCAGCAAACCGCCGGCGCTGCCACCGCTGATCGCCAGTTTTTCCGCCGTGGTGATGCCGTTGAGAATGAGGAATTCGGCGCAGGCGATGAAGTCGCTGAAGGTGTTGTGCTTGTGTTCCTGCTTGCCGGCGCGATACCAGGCTTCACCGAGTTCGCCGCCGCCGCGTACGTGGGCGATGGCGAAGGCCATGCCGCGGTCGAGCAGGCTCAGGCGTGCGTGGGAAAACCACGGGTCGAGGCTGGAGCCATACGCGCCGTAACCGTACAGATACAGCGGCACCGGTTGGCCGACCATTTCGCGCTTCATCACCAGACTGATCGGCACCTGCGTGCCGTCTGGCGCGGTTGCCCACAGGCGCTGACTGACATAGGCGTCGGCGTCGAACGGACCGAGTACCGGAGTTTCCTTGAGGACAGCCTGTTCGCCGCTGGCGAGCATCAGCTGGCGCACCTGGGCCGGACGATTCAATGCTTCATAGCGTAATCGAATGCGGTCGCTTTCAAATTCCAGGCTGTTTTGCACATACAGGCTGTAGGCCGCATCCGGCAACTGCACGCGATACGACGCAAGACCGTGCGGGTGAACTTCGATGATCGGCAAGCCACCTTCGCGCAGGCTCAAGGTCATGGCCTCGGCGTTGAGGCTCACGCCGTCGAGCATCACTTCGTCGCTGTGCGGGATGAGGTTTTGCCACTCGGCTTCGGTTGGCGCGGTGCCGGTGTCCGGGGCCTGATACAGCGCGAAGTTGATGCCGTCGCGGTTGGTGCGGATAAACCAGGTCCAGACGCCATCGAGCAGACCGTGATCGACATCGTATTCATGGTCTTCGACCCGCGGCGCCAGGCACGCGAACGGCAAGTGCGGCTGGTTGGCGTCCAGCGCCCAGACTTCGCTGGTGGTCTTGCTGCCCAGCACCAGCAGCAATTGCTGCTCGGAACTGGACCGGTAGCAATGCAGGAAGAAACGCCCGTCGGTTTCGTGGAAGACTTCTTCAGCCGCGGTGCCATCGAGGCGGTAGCGCAGCAGTTTGTGCGGACGATGAGTGTCGTCGAGCACGCCAAAGAACAGCGTCAGGCTGTCGTTCGCCCAAGTCATGCTGCCGTCGCAGTCTTCGAATACCAGTTCGCTGACCTTGTCGTTGGACAGTTCCTTGACGAAGAGCGTATAGATTTCGTCGCCGGAGGCATCGACGCTGTAGGCCAGACGTTGGTGATCGGGGCTGATGCTGAACGCGCCCAGCGAAAAGAAACCGCCATTGGCCAGCGCGTTCGGGTCGAGCAGCAGTTGTTCGCGGCTTTCGTCGAGGGTCAGGCTGTCGTCCGCCGGACGCGGGCAGCGGTAATGCCGCGCATATTCGTCGCCAGCGGTGGTGCGCGTGTAATACAGATACGGTCCCCACGGCGAGGGCAGGGACAGGTCAGTTTCGAGAATCCGCCCTTTGATCTCTTCGAACAGGCTTTCGCGCAAGGGCGCCTGATCGGCGGTTTGCGCTTCTTGCCAGGCGTTTTCGGCCTTGAGGTAATCGAGCACTGCGTCGGTGTCGCGCTCCTGCAGCCAGGCATACGGATCGGCGCCAGGCGCCTTGTGGGCAATCGGAGCGCTGCTGATGTGGGCGGATTCGGGCATGGAAAGCTCTCGGGCAATATTCGGAATTAAGGTTTCGCGCGGCGCTTGAAATCACCGCAAAACCTTGTAGGAGTGAGCCTGCTCGCGATAGCGGTGTGTCATTCAAATCAACTCTGACAGATCCGCCGCCATCGCGAGCAGGCTCACTCCTACAAGGCGTGTGTCTATTGGGACAAGCCGCATGGGCGAAAAGTCGTTACTATAAGCGCCTATTTGCCTGCCTTGCCATGGACACCATGACCGAGAACGACTATCTGATCGCCTGGGGCCTCTACGCCTTTGCCGCTGTGGGCTGCCTGTTGGTGGGGATGCGCCTGACGCGCTGGATGTGGCGCTGGTTGCGCGAGCCACTGCGCGTGCTGATGGCGGTGTTGCTGTTCAGCCCGACCATCATTGACCCGGTGAAAGCCAAGGTCGCGCCGTCCATCGCCATCACCGCGCTGGACCTGGCCTTCAAGGTCGGCAACAACGCCTGGCGAGCGGTCTCCGATCTGTTCATGTACGGCATGATCGCGTTCGGTATCTACCTGGTTTTCGTATTGATCCGTTTCCCGATCGAACGCGCCTCCCGCGCTCGTCGCGAGCAATCGGAGGCCGCCAAAGCCGCGGCCCGCGCCGATGATCGCGACGACGATCAGCCATTCGGCGGTGCTGGCGACGACCGTTATGGTCGCCCGCCGGTGCCGAATAACCCGCAGCGCATGCGGGTTGAGCCGCGTCTGTAACCCGAGAGTCCGCACATGTGTGAATTACTGGGCATGAGTGCCAACGTGCCGACCGATATCGTGTTCAGCTTCACCGGCCTGATGCAGCGCGGCGGCCGCACGGGCCCGCACCGCGACGGCTGGGGCATCGCCTTCTATGAGGGCCGTGGCTTGCGCCTGTTCCAGGATCCGGCCGCCAGCAGTGAATCGGAAGTGGCCAATCTGGTGCAGCGCTACCCGATCAAGAGCGAGGTGGTGATCGGCCACATCCGTCAGGCCAACGTCGGCAAGGTCAGCCTGTCCAACACCCACCCGTTCGTCCGCGAACTGTGGGGCCGCAACTGGTGCTTCGCGCATAACGGCCAGCTTGCCGATTTCACCCCGATCAAGAGTTTCTACCGCCCGGTCGGCGATACCGACAGCGAGGCGGCGTTCTGCGATCTGCTCAACCGCGTCCGTGCAGCTTTTCCGGAGCCGGTCGAGGTCGAAACGCTGTTGCCGGATCTGGTCGCGGCCTGCGCCGAATACCGCAGCAAAGGCGTGTTCAACTGCCTGCTCAGCGACGGTGACTGGCTGTTCTGCTATTGCTCGACCAAACTGGCACAGATCACCCGGCGCGCACCGTTCGGCCCGGCGCGGCTCAAGGATGTCGATGTGATTGTCGATTTCCAGGCCGAAACCACACCCAACGACGTGGTCACCGTGATCGCCACCGAACCGTTGACCGAAAACGAAACCTGGACCCGCTACGAACCGGGCCAATGGAGCCTGTGGCGACGCGGCGAATGCGTCAGCCAGGGCAAGACCGAATAAGGATTGCACCCGATGTTGCTCAGTTATCTACGGCTGGTGTTGTTTGCGGCGGGCCTGTTGATCGGTGTCCAGGTGCCGGGGTTCATCAATGACTACGCGAAACGCGTCGAGGCGCATCTGATCGAGGCGCAGACCGGGTTGCGCGGTTTTCAAGGCACTGCCGATCAGTTCTTCAAAGGCGATATGCAAGCGCTGGTCGCGCATTATCGTGCCAGCGAAGACCCGATATTTCGCAGCGATGCCGACAGCCTGAACACGTTGCTCACCCGTCAGGTTGCGCTGGATAAACAGTTCCAGGCGATGCAAGGGCCTTGGTACATCCGCTTCCTGCAAGTGGTGCTGGCTGCTGATCCGGATATCCGCAAGGAAACCTGGAACGGCTACAGCTATCAGATTTTGCTGACCCCGGAAGCGATGATCTGGGGCATGAGCGGCGCGTTGCTGTTGTCGTTCGGCCTCGAGTGCCTGTTCCGCCTGATTGACTGGGTAGTCCTCGGCGGCAAGCGTCTGCGCCAGAGCCGACCGATCGAAGATCGCGACGTGCGCGGCCTCTGATTTGCTCGTTCCCACGCTCTGCGTGGGAACGCAGCCCGGGACGCTCTGCGTCCCTTTCAAGCCGAACGCGGAGCGTCCGTGGAGGCATTCCCACGCAGAGCGCAGGAACGATCAGTGTGTGAGGGTGACGTAACCCTTTCCCACCTTGCGTGCATAGTCCGCCAACACCTGCCGACACAACGTCACTATCTCCTCGACCCACTCAACCCCGATCCGCCACGACACCACCACCTGCAAATCTGGCGGTCGCTGTTCGATATTCAGCAGGATCAAATCCCCGCGCGCCAGTTCTTCGGCCACCAGCACCGGCGGCAGCACACCGATACCAAATCCGTCGCGCAGTAACCGCGTGATCGCCGACACCGAATTCACGCAATTCAAACGTGGTGCCAGCACGCCATTGGCCTGCATCAACGCCAGCAAGTCCTGATGCGGCCGGGAGTTTTTCGAATAAGTGATGATGCGTTCCTGCGCCAGTTCGGCGAGGTCGGCGTAGTCGCGGTGGTAGATCGACTGGCTGGCGACGATCCAGCCCAGCGGATGGCTGGCCAGTTCCAGGCTGCGCACGCTTTCGTGGCGGATCAGATCAGTTTGCAGAATGATGTCGAGAAAGCCTTTTTGCAGTTGATCGCAGAGGTTCAGTGCGGTGTCCGCGACCAATTCGATTTCGACCCGCGGATACAAATCGGTCATCTGCGCCACCAACGGGCTGAGCCAGGTGTGGATCACCGTGTCCATCACACCGATGCGCACCCGGCCGATCTTGCTCGAACGGGTCTCGATCGATTGTTTCAGCGCGGCCATGGTGTCGAGCATCTGCTCGGCGTAGTCGAGCACTTTCAAGCCTTCGGGCGTCAGGCTCACGCCACGCGAATCACGCAAAAACAGCTTCACCCCAAGCTCACCTTCGAGCACCGCGATGCGGCTGGAGATCGACGCCTGGGTGGTGAACAGCTTGTCGGCGGTCAGGCGAAAACTCTTCAGTCGGGCGACCCAGACAAAGGTCTCGAGAAACTTCAGGTTCATGGGCAAGGCTCGGGTGACAAGTTTTTCTTATGCCTAAGGCGGGTTTTTATTCGTTGGACGCACAAGCGCCGCGCGGCGAAAAATCGGCGCATGCGGTTCCCACGATAGGCGTCGTCGGAGCTTCGAACAAGACCAATAAAAACCTGCGGAGATTTGCCATGAGTGCTCCCGACACCCTCCCGTTATCCACGTCTGCGGCACGTCCGGGGCCGTTCGACTGGTATCGCAATATCAATCAGCAGGAGCGCCGCACGTTCTGGAGTTGCAAGATTGGCTACGGCCTCGATGGCATGGACACGCAAATGCTCAGCTTTGTCGTGCCGACCCTGATCGCGATGTGGGGCATCACCACGGGCGAAGCGGGGCTGATTCACACCAGCACCTTGATCGCCTCGGCCATTGGCGGCTGGGTCGCCGGGATTCTCTCTGACCGCATCGGTCGCGTACGCACCTTGCAACTCACTGTACTGTGGTTCGCCTTCTTCACTTTTCTTTGTGGCTTTGCGCAAAACTACGAACAGTTGCTGATTGCCCGCACCCTGATGGGCTTTGGTTTCGGCGGCGAATGGACCGCGGGCGCGGTGTTGATCGGCGAGGTTATCCGCGCCAAAGACCGCGGCAAAGCGGTGGGCATGGTGCAGTCCGGCTGGGCGTTGGGCTGGGGCCTGACGGCGATTCTCTATGCCGTGCTGTTTTCACTGTTGCCACCGGAAGACGCCTGGCGCGCACTGTTCATCCTCGGCATCGTACCGGCGATTTTCGTGATTTTTGTGCGGCGTCTGGTGAAAGACCCAGAGATCTACCGCGAGGCTAAAGCGGCGCAAACGCCGGAGAACCCAGCGAAGTTCTATGAGATTTTTGCGCCGGGCATGCTCTTCACCACGTTCCGCGCGTCGTTGCTGACCACCGGTGCGCTGGGCGGTTACTACGCAATCACTTCCTGGCTGCCGACCTTTTTGAAAAACGAGCGCGGCTTGAGTGTGCTCGGCACTGGCGGCTATCTGGCGATGGTAATTGTCGGTTCTTACGTCGGCTATGTGATCAGCGCCTATCTGACTGACCTGCTGGGGCGCAAGAAGAACTTCATCCTGTTCGCGGTCGGCTCGTTCACCATCGTTCTGCTTTATACGCAGATGCCGGTGAGCAATGGCGTGATGTTGTGGCTGGGCTTCCCGCTGGGCTTTTTCGCTTCGGGGATTTTCAGCGGTATGGGCGCGTTTCTCACTGAGCTGTTTCCCACGCGGATTCGTGGTTCGGGGCAGGGCTTTTGCTACAACATCGGCCGCGCACTGGCGGCACTGTTTCCGCTGTTGATCGGCCTGCTCAGCCAGAAAGTGCCGTTGAGCGTAGGTATCGGCGCGTTCGCTGCGGTGTCGTATGGCGTGGTGATTCTTGCGGCGCTGAGCCTGCCGGAAACCCGTGGCAAGCAACTCGACGCGCACTAACTGATAACCTGCCAGGCAAAGTCCTACAGACGAAAAGATCAGCACCTACAGGAGTGTTCACCGTGAGCCGCCTGCTATTGAATTGCGACATCGGCGAAAGCTTCGGCAGCTGGACCATGGGTCTGGACGCCGAGGTCATGCCATTCATCGATTGCGCCAACATCGCCTGCGGCTTCCACGCTGGCGACCCGAGCATCATGCGCAAAACCGTGGCGTTGGCCCTCAAGCATGGCGTGCAGATCGGCGCGCATCCGGCCTATCAGGATCTGGTCGGATTCGGTCGACGTTCCATGGCTTATTCGGCGCAGGAGCTGCAAGACATCCTGCATTACCAGATCGGCGCGCTCGACGGCATCTGCAAGGCGCAGGGCGGCCGGGTCGGTTACGTCAAACCTCACGGTGCGATGTACAACGACATGATGGCCAATCCCGCGCAATTGCGCGCGGTGATCCAGGCCGTGGCCGCTTATGATCGTGACCTGCCGCTGATGTTGATGGCGACCCGTGACAACGCTGCCGCGCAGCAGATCGGCGATGAGTACGGTGTGACGCTGTGGTTCGAAGCGTTTGCCGACCGCGCCTACGACAGCACCGGTCGCCTGGTTGCACGGCAGTTAGCGGGCGCGGTGCATCACGAGGCGGAAAAAATCATCGAGCAAGCGCTGACCATCGCCCGTGGCGGCGAACTCACCGCCAGCGACGGCAGTGCTTTGCAGCTGCAGGCCAACACCTTGTGCGTACACGGTGACAACGCCAGTTCGGTGGCCGCTGTGCAGCGCATTCGCCAGGCGCTGCAGCAGTCGAGTGCGTCATGAATCCACGAATTGAAGTGGTGGCGGTGGATTGTCTGATGGTGCGGCTGTTTGACGAAATTGCCGAAGCCCACATGCCGTGGATGCTTGCCGCCAGCGAGCGCTTGCGCGCGGTGTTCGGTGCGCAACTGATCGATCTGGTGCCGTCGTACACGACGTTGATGGTGCATTACGACCTGACGGTTTTGAGCCCGACCCAGGCGCGCGAATTGATTGCCGAAGCGCTGCGCGATCTCTCGCCGAATGCGCGGGCCAGTGGGCGCTGTCACGTCTTGCCGGTCTGGTACGACCTGAGTGTCGGGCCGGAACTGCGCCTGCTGGCGGGACGCAGCGGCCTGCCGGTGGCCGAGGTTATCCGTCGGCACAGTGCGCGCGAGTATCAGGTGTTCGCCCTCGGCTTCGCCCCGGGTTTTGCCTTCATGGGTTTAGTCGAAGAAATCCTCGCGGCGCCGCGCCTGGACACGCCGCGCAAGAAAGTCGCTGCGGGCAGCGTTGGCATCGCTGAGCGGCAAACGGCGGCCTATCCCGTGGTATCGCCCGGTGGCTGGAACCTGATCGGCCGCACTCCTGCGAAGCTTTTCGATCGCCACCGCGACGGCTACAGCCTGATGCAGCCCGGCGACACGGTGCGCTTCGAAGCGGTCGACCGCGCCGAATTCATTCGTCTGGACGGCGATGACACACCACTGGAGGCGCTGGCATGACGCGACTGACCATTGAAGCGAGCACGCCGCTGTGCCTGTTGCAGGATGCCGGGCGATTCGGCGTGCGGCATCTGGGCGTAACCCAGGGCGGCGCGGCGGATTGGTGTTCGATGCGTTGGGCGAATTGGCTGCTGGGCAATGCGCTGGATGCGGTGGTGGTTGAAATCACCCTCGGTGGGTTCGCCGTGATCGCCGACGCGGATTGCCTGTTGGCACTGGCCGGGGCGGATCTTGGAGCGCAAATTGATGGCCGGCCGCTAGCTCCGTGGCGCAGCTTCAAATTGGCCAAAGGGCAGACCTTGCGCTTCACCCAGCCTGTGCTCGGCGCGCGTGCTTATCTCGCCGCTCCCGCCGGTTTCGCAGCCCCCAAGGTGCTGGGCAGCAGTGCCACGGTGGTGCGCGAAGAACTCGGTGGGCTGGACGGAATGGGCTTTGCGCTCAGTAAAGGCGCGACGCTCGGTTACAGCGGTAACGGGCTCGCCTTGCGCGAAGTGCCATTGGCGCTGCGTCCGGATTTTGCAACGGACACACCGCTGGATCTGGTACTCGGCGCGCAGATCGGCCAGTTCAGCGGGCAAAGCCTGTTCAATGTGTTCAACAGCCCCTGGACGCTCGACAGTCGGGCCGATCGCATGGGCATTCGCCTGCTCGGCAAGGCCTTGCACTATCAAGGGTTGCCGATGATTTCCGAGGGGATTCCATTGGGCGCAGTGCAAGTGCCGCCGGATGGCCAGCCGATCGTGTTGCTCAATGATCGGCAGACCATCGGTGGATATCCGCGCTTGGGCGCCTTGACCCCACTGGCGCTGGCGCGGCTGGCGCAGTGTCTGCCGGGGGCGAAGGTGATGTTGAGACCGGTGATGCAGGACGTCGCGCATCGCGAGCATGTCGACCATCTGCAGCGTTTTGTTTGAGGATCAAAAGATCGCAGCCTTCGGCAGCTCCTACAGAGGTATTCGCGTTTCCCTGTAGGAGCTGCCGAAGGCTGCGATCTTTCAGATCGTCATTTGGAAAGAAACCGCATCCCCTCCTCAAGCCCGCGCAACGTCAGCGGATACATCTGATCCTCGATCAGATCCCGCACGATGTTGGTTGATGAGGTATAGCCCCACGTGTCTTTCGGATACGGATTGATCCAGATGAGCTTCTTGTATTTCTCCATGAAGCGCTGCATCCACACGTAACCCGGTTCTTCGTTCCAATGCTCGACGCTGCCGCCGGCCTGGGTGATTTCATAAGGCGCCATCGCTGCGTCGCCGATGAAAATCACCTTATAGTCGGCGCCGTACTTGTGCAGCAGATCCTGGGTCGAGGTGCGCTCGGAGGTGCGCCGCATGTTGTTCTTCCACACCGATTCATAAATGAAGTTGTGGAAATAGAAATATTCCAGATGCTTGAACTCGGTCTTGCACGCCGAAAACAACTCTTCGCAAATCTTCACGTGCGCATCCATCGAGCCGCCGATGTCGAACAGCAACAACAGCTTTACCGTGTTGCGGCGTTCCGGGCGCATCTGAATGTTCAGCAGCCCGGCGTCCTTGGCGGTGTGGTCAATGGTGCCGTCAATGTCGAGTTCTTCGGCGGCACCCTGGCGGGCGAACTTGCGCAAGCGACGCAGTGCTACTTTGATGTTGCGTGTACCCAGTTCCACCGAGTCATCGAGATTCTTGTACTCGCGCTGGTCCCAGACTTTCACCGCTTTGCCCTGGCGCTTGCCGGCATCGCCAACGCGAATGCCTTCCGGGTTGAAACCGCCGGAGCCGAACGGGCTGGTGCCGCCAGTGCCGATCCATTTGTTGCCGCCGGCGTGACGTTCTTTCTGTTCTTCCAGACGTTTCTTGAATTCTTCGATCAGCTTGTCCAGACCGCCGAGGGACTGAATCTGCGCGCGCTCTTCATCGGTCAGCGAGCGCTCGAATTCCTTGCGCAACCAGTCTTCTGGAATCAGCGCCTGCAAGTGATCGTCGAGCTTTTCCAGACCATTGAAGTAGGCGCCGAATGCGCGGTCGAACTTGTCGAAATGGCGTTCGTCCTTCACCAGAATCGCCCGCGACAAATAGTAGAACTCGTCCATGTCGGCGAACGTCACGCGCTGTTTCAGCGCGTTGATCAGGTCGAGCAACTCGCGCACCGACACCGGCACCTTGGCTGCACGCATTTCATTGAACAGGTTGAGCAACATGGCAGCAGCCTCTTAGCGGGTGCCGCGACGGCTCATGAACGCCAGACGTTCAAGCAACTGCACGTCCTGCTCGTTTTTCACCAAAGCACCAGCCAGTGGCGGAATGGCTTTGGTCGGATCGCGCTCGCGCAGCACTGCTTCGCCGATGTTGTCGGCCATCAACAGCTTCAGCCAGTCGACCAGTTCGGAGGTCGACGGCTTCTTCTTTAACCCCGGCACTTTGCGCACATCGAAGAACACATCGAGCGCTTCGCTGACCAGATCTTTCTTGATGTCCGGGTAATGCACATCGACGATTTTCTGCAGGGTCGTGCGGTCCGGGAAGGCGATGTAGTGGAAGAAGCAGCGACGCAGGAACGCGTCCGGCAGCTCTTTCTCGTTGTTGGAGGTAATGATGATGATCGGGCGCTTCTTGGCCTTGATGGTCTCGTCGATCTCGTAAACGTAGAACTCCATCTTGTCGAGTTCTTGCAGCAAGTCGTTAGGGAACTCGATGTCGGCCTTGTCGATTTCGTCGATCAGCAGAATGACCCGCTCCTCGGACTCGAAGGCTTCCCAGAGCTTGCCCTTCTTCAGATAGTTGCGCACGTCGTGGACTTTTTCGGTGCCCAGTTGCGAATCGCGCAGACGGCTCACCGCATCGTATTCGTACAGGCCCTGATGCGCTTTGGTGGTGGACTTGATGTGCCAGGTGATCAACTTGGCGCCAAACGACTCGGCGAGTTGCTCGGCAAGCATGGTCTTGCCAGTGCCCGGCTCGCCCTTGACCAGCAGTGGCCGCTCCAGGGTGATGGCGGCGTTGACCGCCAGCTTCAGGTCATCGGTGGCGACGTAGGCCTGGGTGCCTTCGAACTTCATCTGCTAATCCTCGAACGGTAGCGCCGACCTGACGGGCAGGGCGGAGGCGAAATAAACGGATGCCCGACTATAACGCGCAGGCCGGTCGACTGTGAACGCAGACGGCTCATTCAGTCTCTGAATGGAGCGTCACATGTTGACTCAGTCTCGGCTCATTGCCAGTATTCAGGTATCGCCGATTTGGCGATACCTTGCGGGCTTGGCAAGGAAGCGCTGGCATGGATAGCGGCCCATCAGGCGCAACTGCTGGAGGACTGGAAACGATGTTACCCATGAAAAGGCCACGCCTGTCGGCCGTGCAGGCACTGTCGGATTTTCGGTTGGCGCTGACCTTTATTGATGGTCAGAAACTTATCCTTGATCTTGATCGTGATATTCACACTTATCCAGGGCTACATCCTTTACTCGACCCGCAAGTGTTTGCGACGGTGACGCTGGACGATTACGGCTGGACCGTCGAATGGCTTGAGCCAGATATTCAGATTGGCGCGGACACGCTTTATATGGATGCGCTGGTTCAGAATGCCGCTGATGAAAACACGCGAATCTTCATTGCCTGGCGAGCTCGGACGGGGCTGTCACTCAACCAGGCTGCCGAGGCGCTTGGGGTGAGTACTCGAAGCATCAGCCGCTATAGCAATGGTCGAGAGCCAGTACCACGCTCGTTGGCGCTGGCGTGCCTGGGCTGGGATTCGCTTCAGCAAAACTCGACATTGGCTGCCGAGGAATCTGGCCGCTATGACATTAAGCGCAAAACCTAACCCTCATCCGGCTTCGGCCGTTCATAACGCGCACTGAACGCCTGAACGAAGCCATTGCGCAAAATTTGCAGGAAGGCTTCGAAGCCGTTGATGTTTTGTTGATGGACGTTGCCGCTGAGTTCGACGCGGGTGGCGAACTGGTTTTTGCCCTGATTCTTCAGCACGGTTTCGGTACCGCCGACCAGCGCTTCCCAGACTGAGCGAAAGAGCCCCTTGTTTTTGTTCTCCACGTCTTGCTGCCAGTTGAAAACATCGACGTCGCGCAGCAGAGGCTTGATGTAGCCGGTCAGCCGGGCTTTTTGCGCTTTCGCTTCGATCACCACGTCGCCGTGGCCGGCATTGAAATCGAACTTGCCGTAGGCCGACGCGAAGTCGTTCATGCGTTTGAGTTCGATGTCTCGGGCGCGCAGGCGGAATTCGAAATCTTCGAAGTTGCTCAAGGGATCGAACGTGGCCGTCGTTTCCATCGGGGCGTGCCCCAGGAGCAGGGCTTTGCCTTCGAAGCGGGCGTCGCGTTTGCCTTCTTTATCGACAACGTTGGTGAGGTTGTAAATGCTCGCGTCGACATTGGTCGCGTTCATGTTCACGGGCGGTTTTGAGTTGAAGTTGCGGAACGTGATTTTGCCGTCGTTGATCTGCACTTCGTCGAGGGTGATTGGCAGGAGCTTGCCCAGTTGCGCGCGCCAGTCCGTGCCTTGACCGGTCTGGGAATTCTGTTTGTTGGCGCCGCCATCGACGAAGTTGATCTCGGGTTTGAGGAATTGCACCTGCGCGACCACCGCATGGTCGTACCACAGTGAATGCCAACTGACCGATAAGTCGATCAACGGTGCATTGACGAAGGGCACCGGGACCTTGCCATCGACCTTGACGATTTTCAGCCCGTTGATCTTGTAGGCGCCGCGCCACCACGCGAGATCGACGTCGGTGATTTGTCCACGGTAATCACCCATGTCGGCCAGTTTTTCGTTGAGGTAGTCGCGCACCACATAGGGCAAGGCGATGTGCAGTGCGATCAACAGCACAACGATCCCCGCGAAAGTCCACAACGGCCAACTGTAGCGACGCTTCATGACTGCAATTCCCTGACGATGTAAAGCGATTGACTATCACGCGTTGCAGACGTTCGACCCGACTGGACGGGATTGGGCAACAGGCTTACCTTGGAAGGCTGAATTCAATGCTGCATAAGGACCCAGCCATGAGCCGTATTTTTGCTGACAATGCCCATTCCATCGGCAACACGCCGCTGGTGCAGATCAACCGCATCGCGCCTCGTGGCGTGACCATTCTGGCCAAGATCGAGGGGCGCAACCCCGGTTATTCGGTCAAATGCCGGATCGGCGCGAACATGATCTGGGATGCCGAAAGCAGCGGCAAACTCAAGCCCGGCATGACCATCGTCGAACCGACATCGGGCAATACCGGCATCGGTCTGGCGTTCGTCGCCGCCGCTCGTGGTTACAAATTGATGCTGACCATGCCAGCGTCGATGAGCATCGAGCGCCGCAAAGTGCTCAAGGCCCTGGGCGCCGAACTGGTGCTGACCGAACCGGCCAAAGGCATGAAGGGTGCCATCGAAAAGGCTGGCGAAATTGTTGCCAGCGATGCCGATAAATATTTCATGCCGGCGCAGTTCGATAACCCGGCCAACCCGGCCATTCATGAAAAGACCACCGGCCCGGAAATCTGGAACGATACCGACGGCGCAGTGGATGTGCTGGTGGCGGGTGTTGGAACCGGCGGAACCATCACTGGCGTTTCGCGGTATATCAAGAATACCCAGGGCAAACCGATTCTTTCGGTGGCCGTAGAACCGGTGTCCTCGCCGGTGATCACCCAGGCGCTGGCCGGCGAAGAAATCAAGCCGAGCCCGCACAAGATTCAGGGTATCGGCGCCGGTTTTGTTCCGAAGAACCTCGATTTGAGCATGGTTGACCGGGTCGAGCAGGTCACCGATGAAGAATCCAAGGCGATGGCGCTGCGGCTGATGCAGGAAGAGGGAATTCTGTGCGGGATTTCCTGCGGTGCGGCCATGGCCGTCGCGGTGCGTCTGGCCGAAACTCCGGAAATGCAGGGCAAGACCATAGTGGTGATCCTGCCCGACTCCGGTGAGCGTTATCTCTCGAGCATGTTGTTCAGTGACCTGTTCACCGAGCAGGAGAATCAGCAGTAACCCCGTTGATTCACGTCAGCCCAGGTTCAGGAGCGATAGGGTAATAATTGCTTTGTTGCGCAATCGTTAACAGTGAATCCTGACGCTTCCGGGTTTTTCCCGAGGCCGGTAATGTTTATCATGGCCGGCTGCCATGTCGGGTAAAGGGCATTGCGCAGCGTTGTTTTTATTCAAGGAGTTGTTGATGACCGTTTCGTTTGCCGCCAAGGCGTTTGTGCTGTTGCTGTTTCTGGGCAGCACGCTTTATGTGCATTTGCGCGGCAAGGCGCGTTTGCCGGTACTGCGTCAGTTCGTCAACCACTCGGCCCTGTTCGCGCCCTATAACGCACTGATGTACCTGTTCTCCGGCGTACCGTCCAAGCCCTATCTGGATCGCAGCAAGTTTCCGGAGCTCGATGTACTGCGCGACAATTGGGAGATTATTCGCGACGAGGCCATGCATCTCTTCGATGAGGGCTACATTCGTGCTGCCGAGAAGAACAACGACGCCGGTTTCGGCTCGTTCTTCAAAAAAGGCTGGAAGCGTTTTTATCTCAAGTGGTACGACAAACCGCTGCCGTCGGCGCAAACCCTGTGCCCGAAAACGGTTGCGCTGCTCAGTGCAATTCCCAACGTCAAAGGTGCGATGTTTGCGCTGTTGCCAGGCGGCAGTCATCTCAATCCGCACCGCGATCCGTTTGCTGGCTCCCTGCGTTATCACCTGGGCCTGTCGACGCCGAACTCCGATGATTGCCGGATTTTCGTCGACGGTCAGGTTTACGCCTGGCGTGACGGCGAAGACGTCATGTTCGACGAGACCTATGTGCACTGGGTCAAGAACGAAACCGATCAGACACGCGTGATTCTGTTCTGCGACGTCGAGCGCCCATTGCGCAATCGTCTGATGACCCGCATCAACCGCTCTATCAGCGCTTTCCTCGGTCGCGCTACCGCACCGCAGAACCTCGACGACGAACGCGTCGGCGGCATCAATCAGGCGTATGCCTGGAGCAAGCGCTTCAGCGACACATTCAGCGGCGGGGTCAAACAGTGGAAGCGCAGCAATCCCAAAGCCTATCGCGTGATGCGACCGGTGCTGGCGGTGCTGGTGCTGACGGTGTTGGGCTATTGGTTGTTTGGTTGAGCCGGGATCAGGCAATAAAAAACCGCTCCTTGTGAGCGGTTTTTTTATGAGCGCAAGGAGAAGGACAACCCGGCCAGTACGCCGTTTGGCTCCTCAACGGCTGGGTTAGCCAGTGCCTTCCTGATGCGATTCATCTCAGTGTCAGATAACTCACTGGAAGACTGCTTTCTTCCTGGCTTTCTGGACTTGGGTGATGCTTTCTTTTCAACGGCAGCTTTCATGGCATCTCCAACACTGATTAGGAATGAACAGATGATCCGATACTAGACGTAGTCAATTCGCTTCACAAGACGACCCTCGGGGTCGAACTCGAAACCCAATTGGCGATACAACGGTATGGCTCCCGATAAAGGCTCCTGAATTTCTATTTGCTGGCTGCCGATGATCCGTGCGAAGTGAGTAACCGCTGTTAGTGCAAACGTCGCTATGCGGTTCTTAAGGGGATGATCGGTTGATGGTTGACCCTCAAGACGCACAATCTTGACTCTCAAGCGGCTTCTGTTCGGATTGGCAAAGCATAATCCGCAAAGCTCATGGTCGAACCAGATTGCCAAATCAAAGCTCATTGGCTCTCTGGCCTTCCACCGGACAACATCCTCCCAGCAGAAATGAGGATTGATCCACTCCTCGTAAAATTTCATGGCAGATGCATCGATCGCTTCGAAGCGAACCCTGGAGTGATCAATATCTACAACCCCGCGCTCCTCCAGTTCGCTCTGTAGCTTCGAAAATGTAACAGCGGTCCGTTTTCTCGCGTCCGACCGATACAACTGATACCGCAAATATGTCCTTTCCCTTGGCATGTGATTTCGTGCATTCCATGTCTCCTGGCAAATCCGTTGCCACCGACAATTACCCTAATCTTCCAGCATTGGGTTGTCGCTACCGGCCCTTTGCCCAAGTCATTGCGGACTGTTTCCGTCCGGCCGTATCAGCTAGCGATCAAGATTTCAGCAACCCTGCAGATCAACGAGTAATCACCCGTGCAGGGGCCTCACCACCGCCGGTTTCAACACCAGCCACAACGCCAGCGCAATCAAAACCCCGCCATACACATGCGCCATCGACAGCGGTTCATCCAGCAGCAACGCTCCCCACAACACGCCGAATGGCGGGATCAGGAAGGTCACGGTCATTGATTTCACCGGCCCGATCGAGGTGAGCAGGCGGAAGTAGATGATGTAGGCGAAGGCCGTGCAACCGAGGCCCAGCCCCAGCAGCGACAGCCACACGCTCCAACCGCCCCAACTCACCGGTGGCGCGGTGACTATGCTGTAGCCGAACACCGGCAGCAGGAACAGTGTGGCGCCGAGCATGCTGCCCAGCGCTGACAAACGACTGTCCACTCCGCCGGCCTGATCCAGCCAGCGCCGGGCCAGAAACCCGGCAAAACCGTAGCAGGTGGTCGCTAGCAGGCAGGCAAGGGCGCCCATCAGCAATTGCATATCGAAAGCCACGGGCCCGGCACGGGTCAGCACGCCGACGCCGAGCAGACCGAGAAAGACCCCGCTGAACTTGGCCGCGGTGAGCTTTTCGCTGAAGAACAACGCGCCAATCAGCACGCCCATCAGAGGCGTGGTGGCGTTGAAGATGGCCGAATAACCGGCGGGCAGGACCAGCGCGGCGATTGAATAGAGCGTCGCCGGCAGCCCGGAATTGATCACGCCCAGCACCATCAAGGGTTTCAGTTTGCCTGTGAAATCCCAGCTGATACGCATCAGCCCGAGGATCACCAGCAGCCCGACAGCGGCAATCGATACGCGAAAAAACGCCGTCGGAACCGAGCCGATTACCGGCGCGATCACGCGCATGAACAGAAAACTCGCGCCCCAAATGGCCGCCAGCGACAACATCCGGACAATATCGACAGGGCTCACGGCGGGTCTCCTTCCTTGATCGGGACGAGAGTGTTACCGAGGCCCCGAATGATGGCAACCGCTAATCGGGCATTTAATTGTGCGTAACCGCCGCGGGCATGGAAGTGCGGTTTGCTACAACCGGCATTACATTTGGCAGAAATTGCACTTCACCTGCACACGCTTACGTGACTAAGCTCAGGCACAGATGCTCACATGCACGCAGAGGTTTCATCTATGCCGCAGCAATGGCCAGCCACCGACATCGCCCGCATGATCCTCGATGGCTTTGACGATTACCGCGAGCACTTTCGCCGGATCACCGATGGCGCCCGCGAGCGCTTCGAGCAGGCGCGTTGGCAAGAGGCGCAGGCAGCATCCGCGGCGCGGATCAACCTCTACGAAGAAAAAGTCGGCGAGACCATCGCCCGCTTGCGGGAATATTTCGATGAACCGACGCTGATGAACGTCAGTTGTTGGCCGCTGGTAAAAAGCGCTTACATCAGCGTCATCGATCTGCGCTTCGACGATGAGCTGTCCGAGACCTGGTACAACTCGATTTTCTGCGGTTTGTTCAGCCACGATCTGATCAGTGACGGCTGCATGTTCATCCACACCACACGCCCAAGCCTGCGCCGTGCCCGCGCCGCGCAAACCCGTACCTACAAGCCGCAAGGCCAGTTGTCGGGCATTCTGGCGAGCATCTTTGCCGATTACCGTTTCAGCGAGGATTACGCCGATCTGCCCGGCGATCTGCTGCGGCTCGAAGCGCAGTTGCGCGAGAACTTGCCGGATTGGGTGTGCAAAGACCCGGAACTCAGCGTCGAGCTGTTTTCCTCCGTGCTCTACCGCAACAAAGGCGCATATCTGGTCGGGCGCATTTACACTCGCGACGAACAGTGGCCACTGGTGATCCCGCTGCTGCACCGCGAGGGCAGAGGCATTCAGATCGATGCGTTGATCACCGACGAAGCCGATGTGTCGATCATCTTTTCCTTTACCCGCTCCTATTTCATGGTCGATGTGCCGGTTCCGGCAGAGTTCATCGGTTTCCTGCGGCGTATCCTGCCGGGCAAGCACATTGCCGAGCTGTACACGTCGATTGGCTTCTACAAACACGGCAAATCCGAGTTTTATCGTGCGCTGATCAATCATCTGGCCAACACTGACGATCAGTTCATCATGGCCCCCGGCGTGCGCGGAATGGTCATGAGCGTGTTCACGTTGCCGGGCTTCAACACCGTGTTCAAGATCATCAAGGACCGCTTTTCGCCGTCGAAAAACGTCGATCGCGCCACCGTCATCGAAAAGTATCGACTGGTGAAAAGTGTCGACCGTGTCGGGCGCATGGCCGATACCCAGGAGTTCGCCGACTTCCGTTTTCCGCTGAGCAAATTCGATCCGGCATGCCTGGAGGAATTACTTGAAGTCGCGCCGTCGACGGTGTCGGTCGAGGGCGAAACCGTGTTGATCCGTCACTGCTGGACCGAGCGCCGGATGACGCCGCTCAACCTCTATCTGGAAAATGCCAACGACGCGCAAGTGCGCGAGGCGCTGGAGGATTACGGTCTGGCGATCAAGCAGTTGGCCGCGGCAAACATTTTTCCCGGCGACATGCTTCTGAAGAACTTCGGCGTCACCCGCCACGGCCGTGTGGTGTTTTACGACTACGACGAGATCTGCTTTCTGACCGAGGCCAACTTCCGCCACATTCCCAAACCGCGCACGCCTGAGGATGAAATGGCCTCCGAGCCGTGGTATTCGATCGGGCCGCTGGATGTGTTTCCCGAAGAGTTTCCGCCGTTTCTGTTTGCCGATTCAGGGCAACGCAAACTGTTCGATCAGTTGCATGGCGAGTTATATAACGCCGATTACTGGAAGAGCCTGCAGGAAGCGATTCGGGCCGGGAAGGTCATTGATGTTTTCCCGTATCGGCGCAAGGGCCTCGACAACGAATAACAGCAGCTGCAAGCGGCAAGCTACAAGCTGCAAGTCACAACGGCTTTTTCTTGCGGCTTGTAGCTTGGCGCTTGCAGCTGCTTTTCTGCGACAATCGCCCCCCTGCATTAACAGACGACCGAATTGCGTACCCGATGACCGACGAATCGCCCTCCATCGACAAACTGCTGAAAAATCTCGATCACGCCATGCTCGCCGACCGTCACCGGCTGCGGCGGCAGTTGCTTGAGCTGCGCAAGAAACCCGACGAGGCCAAACTGGCCCAGTGGGTGGCGCGGATGCAGGCGTCCTGTGATCAGGTGCTGGCGCGGCGTGCCAGCCTGCCGGTGATTCGTTACGACGACAGTTTGCCGATCGCGGCCAAACGCGACGAGATCAAAAAAGCCCTGGAACAACATCAGGTGCTGATCATCGCTGGTGAAACCGGTTCGGGTAAAACCACCCAATTGCCGAAAATCTGTCTGGAAATCGGCCGCGGCCAGCATGGCTTGATCGGCCACACCCAGCCGCGCCGCATCGCCGCACGCAGCGTCGCCAGTCGGGTTGCCGAAGAACTCGGCACGCCGCTCGGATCGCTGGTCGGCTATCAGGTGCGCTTTGAAGATCAGAGCGATGCCAACACTTTGATCAAACTGATGACCGACGGCATTCTGCTGGCGGAAACCCAGAACGATCGCTACCTCGAGCGCTATGACACGATCATTGTCGACGAAGCCCACGAGCGCAGCCTTAACATCGACTTCCTGCTCGGTTATCTGAAAACGCTGTTGCCACGGCGTCCGGATCTGAAGGTCATCATCACCTCGGCAACCATCGATCTGCAGCGCTTCTCCAGGCATTTCGACGATGCGCCGATTGTCGAGGTGTCGGGCCGCACCTTCCCGGTGGAGACTTGGTATCGCCCGCTGACGCTGGAACAGGACGAAGAGGGCAACCGCGTCGAGGATGACCTGACCGTGGATCAGGCCATTCTCGCCGCGCTTGATGAAGTTGCCGCGTATGAGCGTAGCGAGCGGCGCAGTCCCGGCGATGTATTGGTGTTCCTGCCGGGCGAGCGCGAGATTCGTGACGCCGCCGACATGCTGCGCAAGGCTCAGCTCAAACACACCGAAATCCTGCCGCTGTATGCACGCCTGTCGCCGGCCGAGCAACAACGGATTTTCCAGTCGCACCCTGGTCGCCGCGTGGTGTTGGCGACCAACGTTGCCGAAACCTCGCTGACCGTGCCGGGCATCCGCTACGTGATCGACAGCGGCACCGCGCGCATCAGCCGTTACAGCTATCGCGCCAAGGTGCAACGCTTGCCGATCGAGGCGATTTCCCAAGCCAGCGCCAATCAGCGTAAAGGTCGCTGTGGCCGCGTCGAGCCGGGGATCTGCATTCGGTTGTACAGCGAGGAGGATTTTCTCGGTCGTCCGGAATTCACCGATCCGGAGATTCTGCGCACTAACCTGGCGGCGGTCATTCTGCAGATGCTGCATTTGCGCCTGGGTGAAATCACCGCGTTCCCGTTCATCGAGCCGCCGGACGGCAAGGCGATCAGCGACGGTTTCAATCTGCTGCAAGAGCTCTCGGCGGTCGATCGCAACAGTCAGCTGACCCCGCTGGGCCGCCAGTTGGCGCGCTTGCCGGTGGATCCGCGCATGGGCCGCATGCTGCTCGAAGCGGCGAAACTTGGCAGCCTGCAAGAAGTGCTGATTGTCGCCAGTGCGATGTCGATTCAAGACCCGCGCGAACGTCCGCCGGAGCGTCAGCAAGCAGCCGATCAGGCGCACGCACAATGGAAGGACGTCGATTCCGACTTCGCCGGGCTGGTGAATCTGTGGCGCGGTTTTGAAGAGCAGCGTCAAGCGCTGACCGCCAGCCCATTGCGCAACTGGTGCCGGAAGAATTTTCTCAACTACCTGCGGCTGCGCGAATGGCGCGATTCTCACCGGCAGTTGAGCCTGATCTGCCGCGACATGCAGCTGAGCCTGAATAAAGAACCGGCGGATTACCCCAAGCTGCACAAAGCGGTATTGGTTGGCCTGCTCAGTCAGATCGGTCAGAAAACCGAGGATGGCGATTACGTCGGCGCCCGTCAGCGACGCTTCTGGATTCACCCGTCGTCGGGCATCGGCAAGAAACGCCCGCAATGGCTGATGACCGCCGAACTGGTGGAAACCACCAAGCTCTACGCGCGCATGGTCGCCAAGATTGATGCCGACTGGATCGAACCGCTGGCCGGGCATCTGATCAAGAAAAATCACTTCGAACCGCATTGGGAGAAGAAGCGCGGTCAGGTCGTCGCGTTCGAACAGATCACCCTGTTCGGGTTGATCGTGGTCGGCCGTCGCCCGGTGCATTACGGCCCGATCGATCCGGTGGTTTCGCGTGAGCTGTTCATCCGCGAAGGCCTGGTGCGCGGCGAGATTCAGTCGCGCGCCAAATGCCTGAGCGCGAACAAGCAACTGCTGGAACAACTCGACGAGCTCGAAGCCAAGGCCCGTCGCCGCGACATTCTCGCCGACGAAGAAACCTTGTACGCGTTTTACGACGCGCGCTTGCCGGCGGAGATTCACCAGACCGCGACCTTCGACAGTTGGTACAAGGTCAACAGTCAGAAAGACCCGCAGCTGTTGATCATGCGCGAGGAAGACGTGCTGGCCCGCGAGGCCAGCGAAGTCACCGCGCTGCATTATCCGGACACGCTGCACATCGGCGATCTGGAGCTGGCGCTGACTTATCACTTCGAACCCAATCACCCGCGCGATGGCGTGACCCTGCGCGTGCCGGCGCCGCTGCTGCCGATGTTGCCGCCAGAACGCCTGGAATGGTTGGTGCCGGGGCTGATCGAGGCCAAGTGCATTGCGCTCGTGCGTAATCTGCCGAAAGCGCTGCGGAAGAACTTCGTGCCGGTGCCGGACTTCATCAAAGCCGCCTTGCAGCGCATGACCTTTGCCGAAGGCTCTTTACCGCAGGCGCTGGGCCGCGAGCTGTTGCGCATGACCGGCGCGCGTGTCAGCGACGAGGCGTGGGCGGAAGCCGCGCAACAGGTCGAAAGTCATCTGCGCATGAACCTGGAAATCGTCGATGGCCAAGGCAAGTTTCTCGGCGAAGGCCGCGATCTTGCTGAGCTGACCGCACGCTTTGCCGAAGCCAGCCAAGCCGCTTTGGCAGTGCCGCAAAGTGCGAAAAGTCAGCAGCCGGTGGAGGCCAAGGTTTTCGCCCCAGTGGCAGAAAAAACTCAGCAAAAGATCGCCGGACTGTCGATGACGGTCTATCCGGCGCTGGTTGAGGAGGGCGGTACGGTCAAGGAAGGGCGCTTCTCGACGCCCGCCGAGGCCGAGTTCCAGCATCGCCGTGCCTTGCAACGCTTGCTGATGCAGCAACTGGCCGAACCGGCGAAATTCCTTCGTGGCAAGTTGCCGGGACAGACCGAGTTGGGCCTGCTCTATCGCGAGCTGGGCCGCGTCGATGCGCTGGTCGAAGATATTCTGCTGGCGAGTCTCGACAGCTGCATCCTTGACGGCGAAGACCCGTTGCCCCGTGATGGCGCCGGGCTGGCGGCATTGGCTGAGCGCAAACGCGGCGGTTGGACCGAACATGCCGAACGTGTCGCGCGGCTGACCCTGGACATCCTCAAGATCTGGCACGGTTTGCAGAAGCGCTTCAAGGGCAAGATCGATCTCGCTCAGGCCGTGGCACTGAATGACATCAAGCAGCAGATCAATAATCTGGTGTATCCGGGCTTCGTTCGTGAAACGCCCATGCAATGGCTCAAGGAACTGCCGCGTTATCTGAAAGCGGTCGAGCAGCGTTTCGAAAAACTTGGCGCGCAGGTGCAGAAGGATCGCGTATGGAGTGGCGAACTCGCTGGCCTCTGGGCGCAATACCAGGCCCGCGCGGCCAAGCACGCGCAGGAAGGCAAGCGCGATCCGCAGCTGGAGTTATATCGCTGGTGGCTGGAGGAATACCGCGTGTCGCTGTTCGCCCAGCAGTTGGGAACGAAAGTGCCGATCTCTGACAAGCGCCTGAGCAAGCAGTGGAGCCAGGTCGAGGCTTGACTTCGCGCCTTGCAACGATCCTGTAGGAGCTGCCGAAGGCTCGGGCCGCGTTCGGACGATCTTTTGATCTTGATCTTTAAAAAAGCAAAATCAAAAGATCGTCCGAACGCGGCCCGAGCCTTCGGCAGCTCCTACAGGGATCGCGTTTAGCAGGAGGAAGGCGCCAAAACGCTGGGTTTATGGCAAACTTCGCCACCATAACGCGCCGTTTCGCGACTCAGAGCCTTCGACCGTGTCGCGATGCGGAATAAAACGATGCCAGGTTTGCGTCCCCCGGATGGGAATAGACCCTTTGCGTGTTGGTACGACGGTTCCAGCACTTTCTGCCTGAACAGATTAGAGAAACGACCATGCATAACGTCGTCATCAGCGGCACCGGCCTGTACACACCGGCCAACAGCATTTCCAACGAAGAGCTGGTGCAGTCTTTCAATACTTACGTCGCCCAGTTCAACGCGGACAACGCCGAAGCCATCGCCAGCGGCGAGGTAGAGGCCCTGACCGAATCCAGCGCTGCGTTCATCGAAAAAGCCTCGGGTATCAAAAGCCGTTTCGTCATGGACAAAGACGGCATCCTTGACCCGCAACGCATGGCTCCGCGCCTGCCGGAGCGTTCCAACGACGAATGGTCTGTGCTTTGCCAGATGGCCATCGGCGCTGCCGAACAAGCCCTGCAACGCGCCGGCAAAACCGCCGCTGACATCGACGGCGTGATCGTGGCCTGCTCCAATCTGCAGCGCGCTTACCCGGCCATCGCCATTGAAGTCCAGGAAGCCCTGGGCATTCAGGGCTTCGGTTTCGATATGAACGTTGCTTGCTCCTCGGCAACTTTCGGTATTCAGGCTGCTGCGAACAGTGTGCAACTGGGCCAGGCCCGCGCGATCCTGATGGTCAACCCGGAAGTCTGCACCGGGCATCTGAACTTCCGCGACCGCGACAGCCACTTCATCTTCGGCGATGCTGCGACTGCGGTGATCATCGAGCGTGCTGATCTCGCGACGTCCCAGTATCAGTTCGACGTGGTCAGCACCAAACTGCTGACCAAGTTTTCCAACAACATCCGCAACAACTTCGGTTTTCTCAACCGTGCAGCAGAAGAGGGCATCGGTGCCCGTGACAAGCTGTTCGTGCAGGAAGGCCGCAAGGTGTTCAAGGATGTCTGCCCGATGGTCGCCGAGCTGATCGGTGAGCATCTGCAGGAAAACCAGCTCAACGTTGGCGATGTGAAACGCTTCTGGCTGCATCAGGCCAACCTCAGCATGAACCACCTGATTGTGCGCAAACTGCTGGGTCGCGAAGCCACCGAAGAAGAAGCCCCGGTGATTCTCGACAGCTACGCCAACACCAGCTCCGCCGGTTCGGTGATCGCCTTTCACAAGTATCAAGACGATCTCGCCGCCGGTTCGCTGGCCGTGCTGAGTTCGTTCGGTGCCGGTTATTCGATCGGCAGCGTGATTCTGCGTAAACGTTGATTGCGCCATAAAAGATCGCAGCCTGCGGCCGCTCCTGCATCGATCTCTGCAGAAGCTGCCGCAGGCTGCGATCTTTTGTTTTTGACCCTGCGAAAAAGAGGCGCCAATGGCCGCGACGGGCGATAACCTACTGCTCGAACGCCTGCTTGCCGGCGAGCAACTGGCATTCAAGGAACTCGTCAGCACCTACCAGAGCGCCATGCGCGCGGTGGCTTATGCCATCGTCGGCCCGGGTCATGTCGAGGAAGTGGTGCAGGACGCCTGGCTGTCAGTGGTGCGCCACATCGGCCGCTTCGAAGGCCGTTCAAGCCTCAAGACCTGGCTGCTCACCATCACCGCCAATGCCGCGAAAAGTCGCTACAAGCTCAATCGCCGCGAAGTCCTGATCGATGATCTGCCGTCACCCCATGGCAGCATTGGCGACGAGCGATTCTCGCCGAACGACGGTCATTGGCTGATCGCACCGTTTGCGTGGCATCAGGACACCCCCGAAGCATTGCTCACCGAAAATGAATTGCGCGAATGTCTGGAACACACGCTGCTCAGTTTGTCGCAGCTGCAAAGCAGCGTCTTGCTGCTGCGCGAGCGTCAGGGGCTGGAACTGGAGGAAATCTGTAATCTTCTGGGAATCTCGCTCTCCAATGCCCGGATGTTGCTGCATCGTGCGCGATTGAAAGTGTTCGCCACGGTGGAGCATTTTGAGGAGACCGGTGAATGCTGACCTGTAAAGAGCAAGTGGCGCGCTCCAGCGATTATCTCGACGGCCAGTTGAGCTTGCGCGAACGCTTGTTGATGCGCCATCACTTGATGTGTTGCCCCAATTGCCGGCGTTTTATCCGCCAGATGCGCGTGCTGCAGGCCACGCTCAAGGCCATGCCGGAAAAACCGGATGAGAATGTCGATGCGCTGGCCGAACGCTTGGCCGAACAACGCCGCAAAGACCGGCTCCTGTAGGAGCTGTGGGAGCCGTAGGAACTGTATGACCTGTAGGAGCTGACGAGTGAAACGAGGCTGCGATCTTTTGCTCTTGTCATTCAACAGCAAGATCAAAAGATCGCAGCCTCGTTTCACTCGTCAGCTCCTACAGGTTCCAGCGGCAAGCTTCAAGCTGCAAGTAAGGGCGCTCGCTCCTAGCTTGTAGCTTGTAGCTTGTAGCTCACCGCTGCCGTTCTAAAACTTGGCTTCCGCATCCAGCTGCAGGGTGTTGCTGTCTGCGTCACGCTGGGTACGGCTGGCGAAGTCCGCTTTGGTCAGGAAGTACGTGGCGCCGACGGCGAAGTTCTTGTCGATGTCGTAACCGACCTTGAACTTGTGCCCGCGGGAACCGGTGGTGCCGTTGGCGAAGTCGGAGTCGGTGAATGCGCCGACCACGGCATTGCGCTGCACGTCGCGATAGTTGTAGTCGAGGTTGAAGCCGAAGACTTTCGACTTGGCACCGAGCAGCCACGCGGTGTCCTGATCGGTCACGGCATCGTTGTTCTTCACGTATTGGCCGTAAAACGACAGCGGCATTGGCAGTCCGCCAATGTCGATCTGGCTGAACCCTTCATACAGACGGAATTCGTTGTTGGCCGAGTTGCCGTTGACCGCCAACGCGCACGGCGTCGAGGTGCCGGTGCAGCGGCTGTCTTCGTCGTTCTGGTAGGCATAGACGCTGCCACCCAGAGTCATTTTCAGGTTGTCGGTGATGTTGAAACGGCTGCCCAACTGGCCCGCAGTCAGGCGCAGATCGTGACGGAATTGCACGCCATCACCGTCGACGTTGTCCTTGAGGTTGTAGTTACCCAGGCTGCCGAACAGTTCGGCGCTGCTGCCCAGCGGGTATTTATAAGTGAGAGCCAGACCTTCCGGGTTGATGTCGCTATCCCAGATCACGTCGCCCATGCTTACCCACGGTTGCAGCATCTTGCCGCCGATCACGTGCAGGTTCTTGATCTGGTCGGGGTGGTAGTCGATGTAGCCGAGGTCGAGCCAGATCTGCTTCTTGTCGAAGTAGTTGTCCTGATCCTGGTTGGTCGAGCGGGCATCGTCGCCGCCGCCGGTGGCGATGCGGATGCCGGTGTCGACTTGCGGGTTGATCTCGGTGTAAGCGCCCAGACGGGCACGGATGCGCTGACGATCCTTGTCACGGCCGCCGTTGTTCGGCTCGCCATCGATCTTGATGGTTTCCTGACGGATACGCACGTCACCCTTGAACTGAGTCTTGGCCGCCCAGGCCAGTTTCTGATCGAACACGCTTTGTTCGTTGGTCTTCTTCGCGACCGCAGCCACTTGTTCGTTGGTTTCCTGCTGCGCCTGTTGGGCGATTTGCTGAGCCTTCTGATCCTTGGCCAGTTCTGTTTGCAGCTCGATGTACTGCGCCTGGGAAATCGACCCGTTGGCCTTGAGCATGTCGAGCAGTTTGGCGTCGACTGCAGCACTGGCCGGAACGCTCATGGCCAGCAACAAGCCGCCGCACAGGGCCGCTGCAGTTTTCGTGGAAGCAAGACGCATAGCAATCTCCGAAGATGAGAGAGGATGGCTGATCCATCCTGGGCACAACCGACGGTTGAACGTCGGAAAACAGTGTCCGGGTTAGAACCCGGCGCTCTAAAAACAGGCGCCAGTATCGCGATGGTTTATGACAGAGCAGTGGCACGGTGATGGCAGGTTGATGACGATGCGTATCGAGCGTGAACTATCGATCTAGAGCGCTGTCGGCCGATTGAGCGTGTGCAACGGGGTCGCGATCAGCGATACTCACCAGGCTTTCTCGCCATGTTGTGGAGTGCCAGTGGATGCCGTTGCAACGCCTGCAAAACCTGTCAGAAATCGCCCCGGCAATGTGGGATGCGCTGGTGCCGGACAACCAGCCGTTCCTGCGTCACGCCTTTCTCAGTGCGCTGGAAGACAGCGGCAGCGTCGGTCCGCATTCAGGCTGGCAGCCTGAGCATTTACTGCACATCGAAAATGATCGACTGATCGCTGCGCTGCCCAGCTATCGCAAATGGCATTCCTATGGTGAATACGTATTCGATCATGGCTGGGCGGACGCCTGCGCTCGTGCGGGTATCGATTACTACCCGAAGCTGCTGACGGCCGTGCCGTTCAGCCCGGTCAGCGGCCCGCGCTTGCTGGCGGCAAACGTGGAGGACGGTTTCGAACTGCTGAAAAGCCTGCCGGGCTATCTGGAGATCGAAGAGCTCTCCAGCGCGCACATCAATTTCACCGACCCGTTTACCGACGCGGCGATGGCCGAGCAGCCCGGCTGGTTGCAGCGCATCGGTTGCCAGTATCACTGGCAGAACCGTGAGTACCGCGACTTTCAGGATTTCCTCGACGCCCTCAGCTCACGCAAGCGCAAGCAAATGCGCAAGGAGCGCGAGCAAGTGGCGGGGCAGGGCTTCGAATTCGAATGGCTGGAAGGGCGCGAACTCAGCCAGGCGCAGTGGGATTTCGTCTACGCCTGCTACGCCAACACCTACGCGGTGCGCCGGCAGGCGCCATACCTGACCCGCGAATTCTTCAGCCTGCTGGCCGAACGCATGCCGGAGTCGATCCGCGTGGTATTGGCCAAGCAGGGCGCGCGGCCAGTGGCGATGGCCTTCAGTCTGGTCGGTGGCGACAGTTTTTATGGACGTTATTGGGGCTGCTTGGCCGAGTTCGATCGGCTGCATTTCGAGACGTGTTTTTATCAGGGCATGGATTATGCGATTGCCCAAGGGATCCAACGGTTCGATGCCGGGGCTCAGGGCGAGCACAAATTGATTCGCGGGTTTGAACCGGTCATTACCCATTCCTGGCACTACCTGCGCCATCCCGGCCTTAAAGCAGCGGTGAAGGATTTCCTTCAGCAAGAGCGCGCCGGCGTTTTGGCCTATGCCGAAGAAGCCCGCACCGCATTGCCCTATCGCCAGACATAAAGCAAAAGATCGCAGCCTTCGGCAGCTCCTACAGGAGCCGGTGTAGGAGCTGCCGAAGGCTGCGATCTTTTGATCTTGGGGGCATCAATCGATGCCGACAAAGCCCCCGGTCTGATGCGCCCACAACCGCGCATACAGGCCTCGGTGCGCCAGCAGTTCAGCATGGGTGCCGCTCTCGGCGATCTTGCCGTTCTCCAGCACGACCAGCCGATCCATGCGCGCGATGGTCGAGAGGCGGTGGGCGATGGCGATCACGGTTTTACCCTGCATCAGGGTTTCCAGGCTTTCCTGAATCGCCGCTTCGACCTCCGAGTCCAGCGCCGAGGTGGCTTCGTCCATGATCAGAATCGGCGCATCCTTCAACAGTACCCGGGCAATCGCAATGCGCTGGCGTTGACCGCCCGACAGTTTCACTCCGCGCTCACCGACATGTGCATCAAAACCGCTGCGGCCTTCCGCGTCGGACAGCAGCGGAATGAACTCATCGGCGCGGGCCTTGTGCACGGCGTCCCATAGCTCGGCGTCAGTCGCATCCGGTTTGCCGTAGAGCAAGTTGTCACGGATCGAGCGGTGCAGCAGCGAGGTGTCCTGAGTGATCATGCCGATTCTCGCGCGCAGGCTTTCCTGGCCGACTTCGGCGATGTTCTGCCCGTCGATCATGATCTGCCCACCCTCGACGTCATAGAGGCGCAGCAACAGGTTGACCAACGTCGATTTGCCTGCGCCGGACGGCCCGATCAAGCCGATTTTTTCACCCGGTTTGATGGTCAGGTTGAGGTCGCCGATGATGCCGCGCTTCTTGCCGTAGTGAAAATCCACGTGCTCGAAACGCACTTCGCCATGGGCCACTTGCAGCGGTTTGGCCTGCTCGCGGTCGGTGACGCTGACCGGTTGCGAAATGGTGCGCAGACCGTCCTGGACCATGCCGATGTTCTCGAAGATGCCCGTGACCACCCACATGATCCAGCCGGACATGTTGACGATGCGGATCACCAGACCGGTCGCCAACGCGATCGCGCCAACGGTGATCAGCGACTGCGTCCACAACCACAGCGCCAGCGCGGTAGTGCCGACGATCAGCAAGCCGTTCATGGCGGTAATCGCCACGTCCATGCTGGTCACCACGCGGCCGGCCATCTGCGCTTTGACGGTCTGTTCTTCGATGGCTTCCTTGGCGTAATGCTGTTCGAAATTGGTGTGGGCGAACAGCTTCAGCGTGGCGATGTTGGTGTAGCCATCGACGATTCGCCCCATCAGTTTTGAACGCGCGTCGGAGGCTTCCACCGAGCGCTCTTTCACCCGTGGCACGAAATAATAGAGCGCGCCGATGTAGGCGACGATCCACATCAGCAGCGGGATCATCAAGCGCCAGTCCGCCTCGGCGAACAACACCAGCGAACTGATCGCATAGATCACCACATGCCACAGCGCATCGACCGCTTGCACCGCCGAGTCACGCAGCGAGTTGCCGGTCTGCATGATGCGCTGGGCGATGCGCCCGGCGAAGTCGTTCTGGAAGAAATTCAGACTCTGCTTGAGCACGTAGCTGTGGTTCTGCCAGCGAATCATGCTGGTCATGCCGGGGCTCAGCGTCTGATGCACCAGCAAGTCGTGCAGGCCGAAGAAGATCGGTCGCAACACCAGCGCGACCACCAGCATCCACGTCAGTTCGAGGGCGTGGTCGCTGAAGAAATTCGGGTTGGGGGTACCTTGCGCCAGATCGATGATGCGGCTCAGGTAACTGAACAGCGCCACTTCGATGAGCGCGGCGAACAGGCCGACCACCAGCAGGGCGGCGAAACTCGGCCAGACTTGCTTCAGGTAATAGGTATAGAAGGGCCAGACGCGATCTGGAGGAGACGCCGTCGGGGCGTCGCGGAATATGTCGATCAGTTGTTCGAAACGGCGATAGAGCATCAGATAACCGCCCGGAATACGGGCTCTCCTTTTATCAGTGTGAGCGGCGCGGGGTCAGCCCGGCGCCGCTCGATATGCCCTGGAGTACTCAGTCGATGCGCTTGGCCGACTTGATGATCACAGGGTCGACAGGCACGTTTTGCATGCCTTGTTTGGTGGCGGTCTGCGAGTTGACGATGACGTCGACCACGTCCATGCCCTTGACCACTTTGGCGAACACCGCGTAACCGGCGTCACGGCCCGGATCGAGGAAGGCGTTGTCGGCAACGTTGATGAAGAACTGGCTGGTGGCCGAATCCGGATTGGAAGTGCGCGCCATCGACAGGGTGCCGCGAACGTTGTGCAGGCCATTGCTGGCTTCGTTCTTGATCGGCGCCTTGGTTTCTTTTTGCTGCATCTGCTGGGTGAAACCACCGCCCTGGGCCATGAAGCCGGGGATCACGCGGTGAAAAATGGTGTTGGTGTAAAAGCCGCTGTCGACATATTCAAGAAAGTTCTTGGTACTGATCGGCGCCTTGACCGGGTCCAGTTCGATTTCAATCTGACCGTTGGTGGTATCGAGCAGCACGTGCGGCGCTTTGGCCGGTGTGGCAGCCATCAGGTTGGCGGCGAACAGTACGGTGCCGGCGGCGAGGACGAGTTTTTTCAGCATGGGTCAGTGATCCTGAGTTTTGGATTCGGCTGCTGCGAGAAACTCCAGCAGCGTTTGGTTGAAACGCTCGGGTTGATCGAGCGGCGTGGCGTGGCGCGAGTCGGTGATCACCACCAAACGCGCATCGGCCAGCAGTTTTACATAGGTTTCTTTCAGTGCAACCGGCGTGTAATCGCGGTCGGCGGTGACGATGAGGGTTGGACAGGTCACTCGCGAAAGTCGTTCCTGAACGCCCCAGCCCACAATCGCATCGAAGCTGGCGAGATAAGCACGTTTGTCGTTTTTTGCCCAGCGTTCGGACATTTTCTGCCGCAAATCAGCCTGGTCCGGTTTCGGGAAAAGTTTGCTGCCGAGGGTTTTGCCGATGGTTTCCAGGCTGAGCAGACGCATCAGGCTCCAGCGTTTGAACCACTGCCAGTAATCGTCGCGCGTGTGCAGTTTGACTTGCGGCGCGCTGTTGACGATGGTCAAGGTCTTGAGCGCTTGCGGCTGATCGACGGCGAGTTGAAAACCGATCATCCCGCCCATCGACAGTCCGACGTAGTGCACCGGGCCGAGGCGCAGGTGTTCGATCAAGGCGAACAGATCGGCGCTGAAGCCGGCGATGCTGTAGCGCTCGCGGGGTTTGTCCGAGCGCCCGTGGCCGCGAATGTCCGGGACGATCACCCGGTACTGCGCGGCGAGTGCCGGGATCTGCATTTCCCAGTCCAGCGTGCTTGAACCGAGCCCGTGAACCAGCAGCAACGGCGTACCGTGGCCATATTCCTCATAGTGCAGGTTGCAACCTTCATGCTCGAAATACGCCATCGGTGAACTCCATGTCAGGCTTGTTCAGGTGCGGCGAACGGTGCGTCCAGCGGCAAGGTGTCGAAAGTGCGCAGCAGTTCGATGAGGATTTGCGTCGCCGGGCCCAGGGGTTTCTCCTTGTTCGAATACAGATAGAAGCTGGAGTTGCGGCTGCCGCCCCGATCCAACGGTAGCAGCTTGAGCGAGCCATCCTTGAGTTCCCGGTCGATCATGTGCCGGGGCAGCCAGGCGAAGCCCAGGCCGCTGCTGACGAACGTAGCGGCCGTGGCGAGGCTGCCGACGGTCCAGCGCTGTTCGGCGCCGAGCCAGCCGACATCGCGTGGCTGTTGGCGGCCGGAGTCGCGGATCACCACTTGCATCTGGGTTTCCAGATCCTGGAAGCTCAATTCGCGATTAAGCCGATGCAGCGGATGGTCCGGGTGGGCGACGGCGACGAACTCGACATCGCTCAGTTCCGCGCCCAGATACCCCGGAATGCTCAGGCCGGTGATGGCCAGATCGGCGACGCCTTCGAGCAGCACTTCTTCGACGCCCGACAGCACTTCCTCGCGCAGCCGCACCCGGCAGCCGCGACTCTGCGGCATGAACGCGGTCAGTGCGCGGACGATCCGTGCGCTCGGGTACGCCGCATCGACCACCAGCCGCACTTCAGCTTCCCAGCCCTGCTCCATGTGATGGGCGAGGTCTTCCAGTTGACTGGCCTGTTTCACCAGTTGCCGCGACCGGCGCAGCAAGACGCCGCCGGCCTCGGTGAGCACGGCTTTGCGCCCGTCGATGCGCAGCAACGGCACGCCGAGCTGATCTTGCATACGGGCGACGGTGTAGCTCACCGACGACTGCGAACGGTGCAAGGCCTCGGCGGCCTGGGCGAATCCGCCGTGGTCGACCACGGCCTGTAATGTTCGCCATTGATCCAGGGTCACGCGGGGCGCTTTCATCAATAGCTCCTCTTGTCCTAAGCTGGCCGTCCCTCATGGAGACTGCCGAATGAAAAAATTCTGTTGTGTGCTGCTGGCGTTGCTGCCGCTGACCGCGTTTGCCTATCCGATCGATGTGCAGAAGGATCTCAATGGCATGAAGATCGATTATGAAACCTTCGACACCGATAACGACATCGGCTCGATTCGGGTGGCCAACTACGGCGATGTCGACGCAACCTGCAAAGCGGTATTCAGCAATGGCCCGGAAGCGCCACGCACGCGCACCATCGACGTCCCGGCGGGCAAACATAAAAACGCCACCGCCAAATTCACCCGCGAGATCATCAAGCTGCGGATCAAACTGACCTGCGCCCCGAAATAACGCTATTTCCCTGTGGGAGCGAGCCTGCTCGCGAAGGCGGTGTGTCAGTAAACACATTCCTTGACTGACACACCGCCTTCGCGAGCAGGCTCGCTCCCACGAGGTGCATCTAAACGAATTATTCGATGCTTTGCAGCAATTATTTGCGCTTTTTCATCGACTCGACTCTGTTTAACCTTCACTCCATCGACCTACAACATATTCGGATGGAGGCTACACACCATGTCCCGCGTTCTGATCATCGAAAGCAGCGCCCGCCAGCAAGACTCGGTTTCCCGTCAACTGACCCAGACCTTCATCGCTCAGTGGAAAGCCGCGCACCCTGCCGATCAGATCACCGTGCGTGACCTCGCCGTGAACCCGGTTCCGCATCTGGACAGCAACCTGTTGGGCGGCTGGATGAAGCCTGCCGAACAGCGCAACGAAATCGAACAAGCTTCGCTGGACCGCTCCAACCAGTTGACCGATGAACTCATCGCCGCCGATGTGCTGGTGATGGCTGCACCGATGTACAACTTCGCCATCCCAAGCACGCTCAAGGCCTGGCTCGACCACGTGCTGCGTGCAGGCGTGACCTTCAAGTACACCGAAACCGGTCCACAAGGTTTGCTCAGCGGCAAGCGTGCATTTGTGTTGACCGCACGCGGCGGTGTGTATGCCGGTGGTCCGGCGGATCACCAGGAACCGTACCTGCGTCAGGTGATGGGTTTCATCGGCATCAACGATGTGACCTTTATCCACGCTGAAGGCATGAACCTGGGCGGTGACTTCCAGGAGAAGGGGCTGAATCAGGCCAACGCCAAATTGTCCCAGGTCGCTTGATCGGTTAATCGCCAGATAATCGCTGGATGGTCTAGTGACCTGGCGCAACCCCTTCAAGGTTCCACGCGCATCGAACCTCCCTTTGCACTTTTTGCTCCTGAGTGCTGTAGCCCGATTGAACGCTTTAGCGAGATCGGGCTTTTTTTTGTCTGCGATTTGAAAGCAGACACAGCCCCGTGTAGGAGCTGCCGAAGGCTGCGATCTTTTGGTTTTAAAAAACAAGATCAAAAGATCGCAGCCTGCGGCAGCTCCTACATGGGGATTTGTGTTGGTTCCAGAAAGTAAAAACCGCTATCGTCGCCGCCATTCGATTTCCGAGGCGAGCATGGGCTATCTACTTTTTGTGACGCTGATCCAGGCGTTTTCCTTCAGTCTGATCGGCGAGTACCTGGCCGGGCATGTCGACAGTTACTTCGCGGTGCTGGTGCGCGTGGTACTGGCCGGGCTGGTGTTTATTCCGTTGACGCGCTGGCGTTCGGTCGAGCCGGCGTTCATGCGTGGCATGTTGCTGATCGGCGCGCTGCAGTTTGGTGTGACTTACGTGTGCCTGTACCTGAGCTTCCGCGTGCTGACGGTGCCGGAGGTGTTGCTGTTCACGATTCTTACGCCTTTGCACGTGACGTTGATCGAAGACGCGCTGAACCGTCGCTTCAATCCTTGGGCCCTAATCGCCGCACTGGTGGCAGTCGGCGGGGCCGCGGTGATTCGTTTCGACAGCATCAGCCCTGACTTCTTGATGGGCTTTTTGCTGTTGCAACTGGCCAACTTCACCTACGCCGCAGGTCAGGTGATGTATAAACATCTGGTGGCGAAGCACCCGAGCGATCTGCCGCATTACCGGCGTTTCGGCTTCTTCTACCTCGGTGCGCTGGCGGTGGTGCTGCCCGCATTCCTGATGTTCGGCAAAGCCAACTTCTTGCCCGAGGCACCGTTGCAATGGGGCGTGTTGCTGTTCCTCGGCCTGGTCTCCACTGCATTGGGCCTGTATTGGTGGAACCAGGGCGCATGCATGGTCAATGGCGGCACGCTGGCGGTGATGAACAACCTGCACGTACCGGTGGGGTTGTTGCTGAACCTGCTGATCTGGAATCAGCATGAGGAACTGGGGAGATTGTTCCTTGGTGGCAGCGTCATCCTCGCGGCTGTGTGGATCAGCCGGCTGGGCATCCGCAAATCCACCGTCAACGCCTAACCCCCTGGGGGGCCCTGCTGGCGATAGCGCAGTGTCGGTCATATCAATTTGGCTGACACTGCGCCATCGCAGTCCGTTTTTTTTCATACGCAATAACTATGTACCGCACCTGACTACCGCTTGATCGACACGCTGTGCCCTACAGACAAGGAGTGACTGTATGGCACAAAACACATTCAACGATGGCACGTCAGGCGATGTTGTCATCCGCTCCGGGCCACCTGCTTCAAGCGGTGGCTCCGGAAGCGGCTTTGGTGGTGGCGGTGGCGTCTCCGGCGGTTTCGGTGGCACCAGCAAGAAAAAACAAAAAGCTCGAAAACGTGCTTTAGCGGCTCATCGTCAGGCGCAGGCAAATCAGCAGGCCGAGGCGGCGGCCAGAGCGCAGGCCGAAGCGGCGCAAGCACAGGCGGCCCAAGCGCGGGCTCAGGAACAGGCGCGCCAGCAGGCGCTTTTGCAGTTTCTGGAAAGTCTGGCTCAGCGACATAACGTTATCAGAGCCGCAGCAGATAGCCGCTTCGCTGAGCGAACCAAGCAACTATCGCCGTTGCTGGAGCAGGAAATTGTCGCTTCGCGCAGACCGCCGACTATCAATAACAGCGAGCGCTGGCAGCTTCATACCATCACGCTGCAGAAGAATGAAATTGACGGACTGATCGCCCGTAAAACTGCAGACCTCAACGCAAAAAATACCTTGGCCCGATCCTTCGATGGCCATGATCCGCTGACCCGCAACGCCAACGATTACCTGACACGACTGGAGCAGTTTGGTCAGGCACTCAATGACGGTCACCAGATTTGGGAAACCGCTTATAACGCGGCCCATGAGGCGCGGTTGCTGGCGTCGCAAATCAATGTGCTGCGCGGCAAGTCCGCCGCACTGGCCCGCCATCACGCAGAGCAAAAGGTGGTCTGGCGCGAAAGGGATGCTAATTGGGAAGCGCAGCGCAAGTTTGTTGAACAGCGTGAAGCTCGTGTTCGGTTCAAGCAACAAGTTGACGAAAACGCCCGCGTAAGTCAGCTCAGGCAGGCCAATACATTCACCGTCCCGATGGCGCCTGGCGCAACGTTTTTGATGCAAGCCGGGGCGTGGGTGGCTGATGTGTCCACCAAGCTTCTTGTAAAGGCAGTGCAAGAAGCTGTCAGTCGGCTTGCCCTTCCCGCATTGGGTCCCCGACCGACCACTGTCTTGATTGCCGGGTTGGTGTACTCCCCGACGCTGGGCAATGGCGAACTGACTCCGGAACAGAGGCGGCGACTTTTCCAGTCTGTGGCCGTTCCTGCTCAGGCGCTCGGCCTTTCTGATGAGCAAGCGCTGCGGTCGATAGCGGATTCCGGCGGTTCGGTCGAGATGCCTTACCGGCTCAAAAACGAGAATGTGCCCGACGGAACCGCGGTGATTGTGGTCGCCACAGGTAATGACATCGGTACTCAGGTACCGGTCATCAACGCGGTACTAGATCCCCTGACCGGGGATTACACCGCTCAAGTACCCGGCTCCCCGACTCGATACTTGCAGTTCACAGCGGACATTCCCGTTTCGCAATCCGCCTCTAGCCAAGCTCGGGTTGCGGTACTCCCTCCGCTGACGCAGAACCTGCCCAAGGGCGCTGACCTACGCATTCAGGATTGCATTATCTGTCTGCCCGGTTCGGCACCGATCTATTTGTCCTTTAGCCCTCCACCATTGGGATCGGGCATTGTCACCGGGACCGGGCAGCCCGCCACCGCCGACTGGTGGAAGCACTCGACTGGCACGACCGGCGCGGCCATACCTACCCAGATTGGCGATCAACTTCGTGGCCGGGAGATCACTTCATTCCGAGCCTTTGACCAGACGTTTTGGCGAACACTCGGCGAGCAAGCGGCGCTCACCGAACAATTCGATGAGGTGAATAAAAAACGCGTCGAAAAAGGCTTCGCACCTTACGCACCGAAAAGCGCCTGGGTTGGAGAACGGCGTGACTTCGAACTGCGTTTTCAGGAAACCGCAGAAATCGGTGCCAATCCGTTCAACCTCGACAAGATCAGTGTTGCCACGCCGCGAAGCGCTCATGGCCGTCGAGGCGTCTTGCCGAACGTTCAGCCCTGGCCGGTTCCGCCCGTGGGAATTGGTACCTGGACGCCACCTGTCCCTCCGGGCGCGGAGCAGCTTGGATCAACCACCACACCGATTGCTCCGTCAACGCCCGTGGTTTATCCCGGCCAGCCTGTCATCCCGATCCTACCGGCAAACGAGACGTTTCCGGCTGTCGATGAAGGGCAGGTTGGTGCGAATATTCCCGGGTTCCCGGCGGACATGGAGTTGCCTTCGCCGGACCTGGTATTCGTCGGGCCACCGGTGGAGCCGCTGGAGGTTGGGCCGTATAACGAGCTGAGTGGGCGCAGTAGGGGAGATGGGTTGGATATAGACCATATTCCTTCGCGAAAGGCGTTGGATCTCCATTTGAGATATGCGTTTCCAGAGCTTAACCGGCAAAGAAGGGCAGATATGGTGAACAAAGCCCCCAGTGTGGCAATTCCAGTTTATGTACATCAAAAATTCAGTGAAACTTATGGTGGACGGAACAATAGAAATAAGCAGATGGCGGACGCGGAGAGCCTGCGACGTGCCGTAGACATAAATTTTGACGCTATAAAAATTGGTCTGTCGCAGATGGGATTTGATGAGGTGTCTATAGAGAAAGCTCGTTCTGAGATTCACGATCTTCATAACCGTCAAGGGTGGTACGAATGAACATGCTGGAAATTCATAAATGGATAGTTGTTCTTGGTAAAACGTATGATGTTCTCTTGGATAAAGGTTTTTTTGTCGCGTCTCATAAGTTAGATGCGCTGTACCCGGATTGTGATTTGCTGGATGTTGAGTTGGAGGCTGGGTTAAGTCTTGCTTTTTGGGCCGAAACAAAAAAGCTGGAAACTTTATTTGTTACTTTGAAAAAAACCACGCCCTCCACTACCGTTTATCAGGGGGAGCTTTCTGCACCCTATAAAAAAAATATGGATCAAAGAGATGTACATGCGCTTTTCGGAAAAGCCACTGAGTCCAGGGGGCCTATAAAGATGCCTGAACCAATGGGCCAGACAGGCGGTTGGGAGTCCTATCCGCTTGATCAAAAACTTTATCCCGGAGTAAAGGTGGTCTTTCAATATACAGCTGATATGCAGGTTGACACGTTGGTCTTTACGTTGATTGATAAAGCGCGAGAGTAACTGAATAAGTGCGGAGTTGCGGCTGTTACTTACGGCTTTATGGCTTCGATCCCTCAGCCTTCATTCCGACCTACCGGCAAACGAGACGTTTCCGGCTGTCGATGAAGGGCAGGTTGGTGCGAGTATTCCCGGGTTCCCGGCGGATATGGAATTGCCTTCGCCGGATGTGTTGTTTCTGGATCGGCGGGATGATCCGGGAGTTGCGACGGGGACAGGTTCTGTGGCTTCGAACGATTGGCAGGGGAGTTGGACAGCAAAAGGACTCCCTATTCCTTCCCAAATCGCGGATCTACTAAGAGGGAAGGAGTTCAGTAATTTTCATGGATTTCGCCGTGCATTTTGGAGGGCTGTCGCTGCAAATTGAGTATTGAGTAGAAGATTTAGCCCGATCGATTTGCAATTGATGAAGAAAGAGAATGCGCCATTCGCGTCCGCCAACGATAGGAACGGGGGAAGAGTGAAACTTGAAATTCACCACCTTGAAGAAGTCGCCAAAGGTGGGGCTGTTTACGATATGGACAACCTGATAGTGCTACCTCCAAGACAACATATTGATCTGCACAGGAAAGGAAACTGAAAGTGATTTTTAAAGAAAAATTTGAGGATTACAGCGAATCCGAATTTTTAGAGTTTTTACGAGCTCCTTATGAGGCACGGGAGGAGATGTCTGCTGATGAATACGATGCCTTCGTCATAAGAGGGGTACTGCATTTCGAAAAATTAACTCAACATCCTGATCAGTCTGATTTGATTTTTTATCCTAAAGCGGGATGCGAAAGCACTCCTGAAGATGTACTGCGAGTGATTAAGGAATGGCGGGCACTTAACAATAAGCCGGGCTTGAAACCTGAGTAAGCGCCTTCGAATCTCGGACCTCTGCGCCGGTATTCGCTCGACCACCGAGCGGGTACCTTCGCTGTACGCTGAACTAATAAACAAGGAAGTTTAGATCATGCAATTGAAACCATCCCTCAAGGATTACACCGAACCCGAATTCCAAGCGTTGGTCGACAGAATCTGGGCTGTCGATTTGCAAAAAGCCGATCATGATCGGTTGATCAACCATTTTGACCGGATAGCAGGTCATCCCAAGGGCGCCGATCTACTGTTCGATCCTCCTGATGAATACTCTAATCCAAACTCCGCTGACGCCGTGGTCTACTACGTCAAGGATTGGCACCGTAAACAGGGTCGTGTGGCGTTCAAGGGGCAGGCCTCGCTGGCTTCGCCTGCACAGCCGGTCATACCTCCAGCGACGATCAATTGGGCGCAAATAAATCAACAACGCATTGCCCGAGAACTGATTGATAACCAAAAAGCCAGTGCTGATCTGACGACCTCACAGCGTGCTGCGCAAGCGTCACTCAGCCTTCTCGAACAACGGATTGGTGATCTGCGCAGACGATTGAATGCGCAGATAACCGCTTCGGACTTTGAGAAGGATATTCGCAGTCTGGAGATCGCCGAGTTCAATGCCCGTATCGCTGTTCGCGGTTACGAGTCCTGGAAAATGAGCGTCCAGTTCAAGAGAGACAATGCGCAGCGTGAGGCGAATTACGTGCAAGCTGAGCGGGGGCAGTGGCAGAGCATTGCCCAGCAAATTGGCGCTACCTATGACGGATATGTAGCGAGCCTGACTGTCGTTAATCAGCAATTCAAGCGGTTTCAAGAAGAGGCCGAAATACTTCTAAAGACTGCCCAGTCGCAACTTGTAGAACTACGCGAGCGACAGAACGCAGGATCGCCCCCTTCGCCTGTGCAGCTGATTGCTCCGTTTTCTTTCGTCGATGCACGCCCGGCGCTACTGATCGATGGCGAACTATCGCGCACTTTGGAATCCCATCGCGTGGATCTGCAAAAATCCATTCGTTCGGCTGTTGCGGAGTTTACGTGGCAGATCACCTCCAACATGCCGAGGGAACAAATTCAATACGCCGGCGTATTGCGTTTCGAATTTCGCAGTCGCGCGGAGGTGGGCCGTTACGGGGTTTGCGTACCTTTGTCCGAGTTCATGGTGCTTGAGGGGCTGGATTGGCAATATCTTGCTGCGACTAATGGGATCGTCGATGTCCCTTTCAGAATGAGCAGCGGCCACTATGCAGTGCCGAAGGGAACTCTATTTCAAGGCATCAGAGAAATCACAAGCCTGCAGCAGGTGGCAATAACGCCCGTCAACAAAGAGCTGAAACCCGGAGTAAGAGTGCGACCGGCAACGTGGAACGAGTCTGCGCAAACCTACAGTTTCACGGCTGATGGCGACGCTTCGGTGGCCGTCATCTGGCGCCTGCCTGAAACACTGGAAAATTCTTCGCCGCGGACTTCCAACTCTGATTATCGAATGAGCAGCCTCCAGTCGCCGAAGACACCTCTGATAGAACTATTTTCTGGTTCGGCCAGCGTCACTTTCAATGACTATGTGGTGGTTTTTCCCGCCGATGCAGACTTGGAGCCTGTGTACCTGATGTTCGAGGGTTAAGCTGAAGTGGCGTCGGAACTTGTGGGAGCCAGCCCTGCTGGCGATAGCGCAGTGTCAGTCGGCATGACGGTGGCTGACACACCGCCATCGCTGGAAACAGCATGAGGAACTGGGGAGATTGCTCCTCGGTGGCCGCGTCATCTTCGCGGCTGTGTGGATCAGCCGCCTCGGCATCCGACGCACCGCATATCCCCTGTAGGAGCTGCCGAAGGCTGCGATCTTTTGACTTTCAAGATCAAAAGATCGCAGCCTTCGGCAGCTCCTACACGGGAATTTGTGGGTTACATGAGGTGTTTTTCAGGTTCCGGAACATGTGCCGAACCCAACACCGCCGGCAGCAACCCCGCGCGCAAGTCCCCACCACTCGGCTGCTGATAAAGGCTTAAGCCAAACTCCGGCAATACCGCCAGCAGATAATCGAAAATATCCCCCTGAATCCGCTCGTAGTCGGCCCACACAGTGGTGCGGGTGAAACAGTAGATCTCCAGCGGAATGCCCTGCGCGGTGGTCTGCATCTGCCGGACCATGCAGGTCATGTTCGGCTGAATCTCCGGATGACTCTTCAGATATGCCAGCGCGTAGGCGCGGAAGGTGCCGATGTTGGTCATCCGGCGGCGGTTGGCCGACATCGCCGCGACGTTGCCCTGTGCTTCGTTCCAGGCTTTGAGTTCGGCCTTCTTGCGACTCATGTAGTCAGTCAGCAAGTGCACCTGTGAGAGCTTTTCTTCTTCGTCGTCGCGGATAAAACGCACGCCGCTGGCATCGATGAACAGGCTGCGCTTGATCCGCCGCCCACCGGATTGCTGCATGCCACGCCAGTTCTTGAAAGACTCCGACATCAGCCGCCAGGTCGGGATCGAGACGATGGTCTTGTCGAAGTTCTGTACCTTGACAGTGTGCAAGGTGATGTCGACCACGTCGCCGTCGGCGCCAACTTGCGGCATCTCGATCCAGTCGCCGACGCGCAGCATGTCGTTGCTGGTCAACTGCACGCTGGCAACGAACGACAGCAGCGTGTCCTTGTACACCAACAGAATCACCGCCGACATCGCACCCAGACCCGAGAGCAGCAACAGCGGTGAGCGATCGATCAGGGTGGCGACGATGATGATCGCGCCGAACACGTACAAAACCATCTTCGCCAACTGCACGTAGCCCTTGATCGAGCGCGTGCGGGCATGTTCGGTGCGTGCGTAAATGTCGAGCAAGGCGTTGAGCAGGGCGCTGATCGCCAGCACCATGAACAGAATGGTGAACGCCAGCGCGACGTTGCCGAGAAAGTTCGTCGCGTTTTTACTGAGCTCCGGCACCAGATGCAGGCCGAACTGGATCACCAGCGACGGCGTCATTTGCGCCAGGCGCTGAAACACCTTGTTATGGCGAAAGTCATTGATCCAGTGCAGCGCCGGCTGTCGGCCGAGCATGCGGCTGGCGTGCAGAATCAGGTAGCGCGCCACTCGTCCGAGCAACAGCGCAATCACCAGCAACACCATCAGCGCCAGTCCCGATTGTAAAAGCGGATGTTCTTCGAGGGTGCCCCAGAGGTCCTGGACGTTGAGCCAGAGCTGTTTTATTTCCATAAGCGAAACGGTTCTTCTGTAAGACGCGAGGACCGATTAGAGCATTTAAGACGCTGTGTATTGCAACGAGTGACAAATCGGGCAACAAAAAAACCACTGATTGTCGCCGTTTGCACAAAGAAACTCGGCCTGAGCGCTCGAAACCGGTAACCTATGCAGCTGTTTTTTTGCATATCTTCGAGGTAGCACCCGTGTTTTCCCAATTCGCCCTGCACGAACGCCTGCTCAAAGCCGTGGCCGAGCTGAAATTTGTCGAGCCAACGCCTGTGCAAGCCGCGGCCATCCCGCTGGCGCTCCAAGGGCGTGATCTGCGGGTGACGGCGCAAACCGGTAGTGGCAAAACCGCCGCTTTCGTTCTGCCAATCCTCAATCGTCTGATCGGCCCGGCCAAGGTTCGCGTCAGCATCAAGACCCTGATCCTGTTGCCGACCCGCGAGCTGGCCCAGCAAACCTTGAAAGAAGTTGAACGCTTCTCGCAGTTCACCTTCATCAAGTCCGGCCTGATCACCGGCGGTGAAGACTTCAAGGTGCAGGCCGCGATGCTGCGCAAAGTGCCGGACATCCTCATCGGCACCCCAGGGCGGATGATCGAGCAACTCAACGCCGGCAACCTCGATCTGAAAGAAGTCGAAGTGCTGGTGCTCGACGAAGCCGACCGCATGCTCGACATGGGTTTCGCCGAAGACGTGCAGCGTCTGGTCGACGAATGCCCGAACCGCCAGCAAACCATGCTGTTCTCCGCCACCACCGGCGGTTCCGGCCTGCGCGACATGATCGCCAAGGTCCTGAACAACCCAGAGCATTTGCAGCTCAACGCGGTCAGCCAGCTGAACTCGACGACCCGTCAGCAGATCATCACTGCTGACCACAATCAGCACAAAGAACAGATTGTGAATTGGCTGCTGGCCAACGAGACCTATCAGAAAGCGATCATCTTCACCAACACCCGCGCCATGGCCGACCGTATCTACGGCCGCCTTGTGGCTCAGGAATACAAAGCGTTCGTGCTGCACGGCGAGAAAGACCAGAAGGATCGCAAGCTGGCGATCGATCGTCTGAAGCAGGGCGGCGTGAAGATCCTCGTGGCGACCGACGTTGCGGCCCGTGGCCTGGACGTCGATGGGCTGGATATGGTGATCAACTTCGACATGCCACGCAGCGGCGACGAATATGTGCACCGCATCGGTCGTACTGGTCGTGCCGGCAACGATGGCCTGGCGATCTCGCTGATCTGTCATGGCGACTGGAACCTGATGTCGAGCATCGAGCGCTATCTGAAGCAGAGCTTCGAGCGCCGTACGATCAAGGAAGTCAAAGGCACCTACGGCGGGCCGAAAAAGGTCAAGGCCTCTGGCAAAGCCGTTGGCGTGAAGAAGAAAAAGACCGATGCCAAGGGCGACAAGAAGAAAACCGCTGCCAAGACGCCGACCAAGCGCAAGAGCGTCAACCGTCCAAAACCGGATTCTCTGGTCAGCAGCGACGGCATGGCCCCGCTGAAACGCCGCAAGCCAGCCGAGCCTGCGGCTGAGTAAGGCTTTCGACGCGCATGAAAAAACCGGACATATGTCCGGTTTTTTTTGCCTTCAACTGTCGGCTTTTTTCTCCGCTGAACCCAGTTCCTTCAACCGCTGATCGATCAACTGGCATTTGTCCGGCAGATCGGCACTGGCCGTGCCCAGATCCATTTTCTGCAACTCGGCGTTGATCTCCTTTGCCTTGTCTGGATTCTGCTGGGTAAGCTTCGAGACTTCCTTGGCCAGTTGCTCGCGTTTGATCGTCGCCTCTTCCGGCGTACAGGCCCAGACGGGCAGGGCGCTGGCGAGCGTGGCGGCGAGAGTAAGCTTGATCAGGGTTTTCATGGGCAGGCCTCAGTTCCGGTTAAGGCGGGTACAGCGGTTGAGGGCACAAGCGTGAGAAAAGTTCACAAACTGTGGATTCAACGAGCGCTCAATCGCCATGGCAGCAGCCCGATTTCGTCGCGCCGTCATACCGATCATGATGCCGCACCCATTCCATGATCTCGTCCTCATTCCTGCCCTTGGGCGTCAGATCCAGAAAGTTGTAAGCGCCGACCAGCATGTCCAGGCCTCGGGCATAGGTTGAATAGGTGTGGAAAATCTGCCCTTGATCGTTGCGATAAAACACACTCAGCCCTGGCATTTCCTCCTCGGCGCTGTCAGTTTTTTCGTAATTATACGTAGCCTTTCCCTCGGCAACGTCTCCCGCACGGGCGCAGACGCCGAAATCGTAATTGAAGTCGCAGCCCTCGGACGAAACCCAATCGAATTTCCAGCCCATGCGCTGTTTGAACGGCTGAAATTGGTTGTACGGCGCGTGGGAAACCGCCACCACCGCGACGTCATGATGGGACAGATGCAGATCGGCGCCGTCGATGTGGTCGCTGAGAAATGAGCAGCCCTGGCAGCCTTCCTTCCAGCCTTCGGCGAACATGAAATGGTAAACGATCAACTGGCTGTGCTTGCCGAACAGGTCTTTGAGCTGCAGTTCGCCGTTGGGCCCTTGAAAATGGTAGTCCTTGTCGACTTTTACCCATGGCAAGGCACGGCGTTCGGCACTCAGCCGATCACGCTCGCGGGTGAAGGCTTTTTCGTGGGCCAGGTGCTGCTGACGGGCGGCGAGCCATTCTTCGCGTGATACAACCGGATGGTTTGCAACGTTCATGACCTGTCTCCTGCGGGATTGAACCGGCTGTTTCAGACTAGTCGTTCGACGCACAGCAGATTCGACAAACCGCCCGTCGGCCGCGGGCAAAATATGCGGCTGAACCGCTGCGCGCCGCTTCGGTCACAACCTTTGAACGCGGCACACATCACCCGCACCGGAGGTTGGATCAGGATGACGACTTATAACTGGGATTTCATTGAACGTTTGCTTCACGAAGTGCAGAACAGCGCCGGCCACAGCTTCGCGCCGCGCGCTTATGCCGAAGACTACGCGGCAGAGAAGGCCAGCGCTGGCGAGCCGATCGACAACCTCGATCACCTGAAAACGCTGGCCTGCGACTATGAGAAGCTCCTGCTGGAACGCGGATTCATTGAGCCACGTCCGGATGATCAGGGCAGTACCGGCAACAACTTCATTCTGACCCCGCGTGGGTCCAGCCTGTTGAGCCTGATCGACAGCAGCATTCCGGGCAATGACCATCCGCGTCAGGTGCTGGATGATCAAGACGATGCGCTGGATGAGCTGACGTTTGATGAAGTTGCGTCCAAAGCTCAAATCGCTTGATTAAACGGTATTCCCTTGTAGGAGTGAGCCTGCTCGCGAAAGCGGTTTGTCAGCCAAGGATGTGCTGAATGGGTAAACGCTATCGCGAGCAGGCTCGCTCCCACAGGAACATCGATATATTCAAGGTTTTTGCGCCGCCTTCAGGCACTTGAGGTCGTTGAAGTCCTTGCGCACGCCCTCGATCTTTTTCAACAAGCGCTCGCGTTGTTGCGGCGTGCTTTCCGCCATCAAGTCGACAAACAACGCGCGGGCTTGTGCTTCAGTCTTGGCATAAGCCTCGCGGTAGTCCGCTGTCCATAACCGCTCACGATTGACCAGCAGCGTCTCGATACGTTGGGGAAATTCGGGGCTTTTGCGCTGCGCGACGGCGGCGCTGAACTGTTGCTGCCAATGCGCGCGATTGGCGATCCACTGGGTATTCTGGTCGCCCAAGGCGCTGGTCCACGCGACGACGCGTTGTTTCTGTGTGTCGCTCAACGGCCCCAGCCAGTCATTCAGCCGTTTTTCCATGCGTTCGCCACGCTCCTTGATTTGCTGCGCCAAGGGCGGTTTCACGTATTCCTGCTGGCGTTTGCGCAGGTCTTTGGCGAACGCATCGTTCATCTCCGCAACCTGCTTATCGTCCAGCCCTTGCAGCAGCTCGATAGCGGACGGGGTGATTTCACGGGCGGTTTCGGCGATCGCCTGTTTGGCTTCGGCGGTGCGTTCCTGCAGCCCGGCGTCGGTGACTTGATTGGTCTCGACCATGGCCTGCAAGCGGTCCAGCCAATCCAGGTAACCGGGCAACTGCGTGGTGCAATGCCAGCTCAGATGCTCTTTGAGCCGCTCATTGAACCAGTCCTTCTGCTCGCCGTTCATGTCCACATAGTCGCCAAGCGACCATGGAATGATCACGTCGAGATTGCGGTAGGCCAGGCCCACGCGGCTGCATGCGCCGAGGGCGAGGGTAAACATCAACAGGGCGGCAATGTGTTTGAACCAGCGAGACATGGGCAAATCCTTGCGAGAGCCTGGCGTCGGGAAACTGATTCTTATGTGATGCAGGATGGGCGCGGCAGTTCAGCCGATCAGTAGAAAGTGCGCACAGCCTTGAGCGTGACGAGGCCGTCGCATTGGCTGTTGTGGCCGGAGTACGCCGAACAATCGCTGCCGCTAAGGCTGGAATTACTGTAAGTCAGATCCAGATCAACGCCCATGAACGGTCGGGACAGTTGCACCGACCAATCAGTGAAACTGCTGACATATCCGCCGTCTACCGCCACGGGTGTATTCAACTGGTGCGTGGTGTATTTCATGCTCACGCCGATGCCGAAGGGCTGATTGCCACCGAGGTCGGCAAACAAAGTGTTGTTTTGTTTATCCGGGTCGTTGCTCAACGCGACGCCGAAACGGCTGCCGAGCAGGGTCAGGCCACCGAACAGCTCTTGGCTGTCGAGGGTCTCCACGCTGGGATAGCTGTAGTGAATCATGCCGACTTCGTACCCGAGAATCTGATCGAAAGGCTGTTTGAAACCGACGTAGGAGTCGATCTCAAGATCCTTGCCGGGCGTGATGCCCATGCTCGGCGCGTACTGGCCGACATACAGGCCGCTGTCGTGGCTCAGATCGAGGCCGCCATGGAAGGAGCCGACTGCCGCTGGTTTGACCAGGCCTTGGGCCATGCTGCGGCTGGGAGTGGTGCCGAGTTTCAGGTCGAAGTCGCCCAACTCAGCCTGGAAAATCTGCGCGTGCGCACTCGGGCCCGCCAGCAGGCCTACGAGTAATAAACAGAATGTTTTGCGCATGCGTCTCTCCATGAACAGCGAGCGCAGGACAATGGGCCTGCTGAAACGCTTGATCTAGACGCGTGAAAGGATACCGGCGAATGCTCGGCATTGATGGCCGTTCGTCGATTGAAAAGGATTTTTGTTTAAAGCGAGGGGGATTACGCGGTGCCAGTCCAGACGCTTCGAAGCTCAAAGCGCCTATGGACGGGATGAAACCGGTTTTACTTCTTGCCCAGGCTGATCTGCTTGGACGGGCCGAACGTCTGGCCGCTGACGCCTTTGGCAATTTGCTGAATCTCGCCGCCGGACTTGAGGAACGCTGCGATCTGATCGTTGATCGATTCGCTGGTTTCAACGGCTGGAGCTGGCTTTGCTTTGCTGGTGGATGCTTTTACACGCATGGCGGCCATTAACCTGTAGAAAAGTAACTCGGCCAGGCATCGTACAGTAATAACTTGACAATTGCTTGGCAAATATCCCCGGAAATAACCCAACGCGGCGCTGCATTATTCTCGGTCAGTATTCGATATAACCAGCTAACCCCCTGTTTTAAATGAAAAGATCAAGGGGAACCGAACATGTGACAATCTGCCGCGAGCGTGCCGAGCCGACTGACGAGCGGCACCGCATGGGGCGCCAAGTCGAGGAAAAACAAGGCGCGGCACGGATTTCCCGCGAACCGCCGATCTGCCTCCCGGCGCCTTGCTAAAAACGGGTAGAATGCCGCCCACGCAATGAGGGTTCTGGAAATGGCTTTAGTCGGGCGCTACAACAGTTTGCAAGTGGTTAAACACACTAACTTCGGTTTATATCTGGATGGCGGTGCCGATGGCGAGATTTTATTGCCCAACCGTTATATTCCCAAAGATATTCCCAGCGAAGATGAAGACTGGCTCAACGTATTTGTTTATCTGGATAGCGAAGACAAACTTCTCGCTACCACCGAAAAACCGAAAGTTCAGGTCGGCGAATTCGCCAGTCTGAAAGTTGTGGAAGTCAACAGCATCGGTGTGTTTCTCGATTGGGGTCTGCCCAAGGATCTGTTGTTGCCGTACTCGGAAGAGAAGCGGCAGATGACTGCCGGCGAGTACTGCGTGGTGCACGTCTATCTCGACAAGCACACGCGGCGCATCACCGCCACCGCGCGTCTGGATCGCTACCTCGACAAAACCCCGGCGACGTACAGCCAGGGCCAGGAAGTTGATCTGCTGGTGGCTGAAGCGACCGACATGGGCTTCAAGGCCATTATCAACAACAAGCACTGGGGCTTGATCCACAAGAATGAAATCTTCAAGTTCATGCGTTCCGGCATGCGCGAAAAAGGTTTCATCAAGGAAGTGCGCGCCGATGGCAAGATCAGCCTGAGCCTGCAACCGGTGGGTCAGGAAGCGGCCAGCAGCCTCAACTCGAAGATCCTCGCCAAGTTGCGCGAGAATGACGGCACCCTGCCGGTCAGCGACAAGAGCGATCCGGCGCTGATCAGCAGCCTGTTCGGTGTCAGCAAGGGCAATTTCAAGAAAGCCATTGGTGCGCTGTACAAGGAAGGCAAGCTGGTCATCCACGCCGATCGCATTGAACTAACCTGACCCACCGCAGGCCCATGTAGGAGCTGCCGGAGGCTGCGATCTTTTGATCTTTTTTCTTCAAGATCACGATCACGATTAGGATCAGGATCAGGATCAGGATCAAAAGATCGCAGCCTTCGGCAGCTCCTACATTTGGAGGGAGTGGCAAATGAAAAAGGCGCTGATCGCTTACGTCGCAACGCTGCTGACGTTTCTGCTGCTCGACGGGATCTGGCTCGGCCTGCTGATGGCGCCGACCTATCGCGAACTGCTCGGTTCGCTGATGCTGGAAAAACCGCTGCTGGTTCCCGCAGCGGTTTTTTATTGTCTGTACGTCGTTGGCTGCGTGGTGTTCGTGGTGTTGCCGGCGCTGAGTTGGCAGCGGGCGGCGAAGCTCGGTGCGCTGTTGGGGCTGGTGGCTTATGGCACTTACGATCTGACGAATTGGGCGACCTTGCGTGGCTGGTCGATGCAAGTGAGTTTGATGGATTGGGCGTGGGGGACGGTGGCGACGGCGATTGCCTGCACGGTGGGCTTTTTGCTGGCGAAGCGACTGGCGTGAGCGGATCCAATGAACGTGATCGCAACGCTGGCCTCTTCGCGAGCAGGCTCGCTCCCACATTTTCCGGGTCGTTCAACGATTCCCTGTGGGAGCGAGCCTGCTCGCGAATGACGCGTAGCCGCCAGCCATTCGCCGCTGACGCCACTGACCAACTAAATGTCTTTTCCAGACGGCTTTTTCTGCGCATCTGATCGATAATCCCCGACACAGTTTTCTGACCATTGGATGGCCTGCCATGTTGTGTGTGTTCGAGGTGTCGCGGTGAGTGCCGAGCGGCGTAATGCCGACGGTTTTGCCCTGCAAGTGATGATCGGCCTGTGCCTGATCTGGGGTGTGCAACAGGTCCTGATCAAATGGGCGGCAACCGACATCGCGCCGGTGATGCAAGCAGCGGGGCGTTCGGGTATTTCGGCGCTGCTGGTCGGGTTGCTGATTTGCTGGAAGGGTGGCTGGGATCAAGTCGCCAGCACCTGGCGCGGTGGCTTGCTGGCGGGGGCGCTGTTCGGTCTGGAATTTCTGTTCATCGCCGAAGGCCTGCAACTGACTACCGCCGCGCACATGTCGGTGTTCCTTTACACCGCGCCGATTTTCACCGCGCTCGGCGTGCATTTCCTGCTGGCCAGCGAACGCCTGCGACCGTTGCAATGGCTGGGAATCCTGCTGGCATTTATCGGGATTGCGATTGCCTTCGCTGGCGGTGTGTCGTGGGATAACCTCGACCGCCGCATGCTGCTCGGCGATGCCTTCGGCGTACTGGCCGGCGCCTGCTGGGGCGCGACCACCGTGGTGGTGCGCGCGTCGCGACTGTCGGAAGCACCGGTGACGCTGACCCTGTTTTATCAGCTGATGGTCGGGTTTGTCGGCCTGCTGCTGATCGCGCTGTTCAGCGGCCAGATCACTCATGTCAGCCTGACCACCGTGGCGGTGGCGAGCGTGCTGTTTCAAGGCCTGGTGGTGTCGTTCTTCAGTTACCTGGTGTGGTTCTGGCTGCTGCGCCGTTATCTGGCGGCCAACCTTGCAGTGTTTTCGTTCATGACCCCGCTGTTCGGCGTGACCTTCGGCGTGTTGCTGCTCGGTGAACAACTGAGCGTGAACTTCGTCATCGGCGCCGTGCTGGTATTGCTTGGCATCACCTTTGTCAGCGCCGAGCAATGGCTGCGTCGACGGTTGCGCAAAGCGCTGGGCCAGTAACCGGCCGGCGTCAGGGCTGTTGATGACGGAATCGATGCTCGCCAGTCTGCCGGGTCGCGTGCGCGTCGCAGCGCAGCCGTGGCCGATCCGGTCGGGGGTGCGACAACATGGCTCATGGTGCGTAAAGGCATGGCCGGCGCTTATCTCAACGCGTGGATCGAGGTGCAGCAGGCTGTCTATCCCGCGCCTGTAGCGGAATCTGGAGAAATTGCCTGAACCAATGGCCATGGATTCTGTTCAATTCAGTAACAGAACTTTGCGGATTTGGCCGAGCATTGCGTAGGACTTCGGACTATTATCAGTGCGAAGCGGCCTCAGAATTCCAGCCGCTCAGCACCACCCTGAAGGGGGCATGACGATGAAAGAGAAAATCCAGAACTGGCTGCACGATTTGGGGGTTGCCCTCGGTTTGATCGAACCGCCTCTGCAACCGGTACCGATTCGCACGGACGACGAACAGCGTCGGCGCCAGCCACGTCGGCGTTAATATCGCCGATCAAGATTTCAGGATCGCAGCCGTCGGCAGCTTCTACAAAAGGTAGGAGCTGGCGAAGGCTGCGATCTTTTGCTTTTCGCCAGGCGAAAAAAACGGGTGTGGCTACCGACGCCACACCCGCTGAAGAAAACATCAAATCCTTACAGCTGATTCAGATCGCAGTCGCCACTGTCGCAGGACGCGGCGAGAACAGGCTGACCAGCACGAAGCTCACCAGGCTGACACCGAGGCTGTAATAGATCGGCGTGTTGGCGTCCATACCGTCCTTGACCATGAATACCAGCGCCGTGACAAAGCCTAGTGTCATCGCGCTGATTGCCCCGGCGGTGGTCGCACGCTTCCAGAAAATCGCGCCCATCAACGGAATCAGCATGCCGCCAACCAGCAGGTTGTAAGCCAGGGTCAGGGCGCTGATCACGTCGTTGACGACCAGAGCAATGCCCAGCACCGCAACCCCGGTCAGCAGCGTGAACAGGCGGCTGACGGCCACGTTGGACTGTTTGCCGCCACGCAGCTTCGGCAGCAGGTCTTCGGTCAGCGTGGTCGACGCGGCGAGCAGGCCGGCGCTGGCAGTGGACATCATGGCCGCCAGTGCGGCAGCGATTACCAGACCACGGATACCATCCGGCAGCGAGACTTTGACGATGGCGGCGAAGGCGTTGTTGACGTTATCCAGATCCGGGATCAGGACATGCGCGGCCATGCCGATCAAGGCACAGACCAGGCCGTAAATGATGCAGTAGATCCCGGCCGAAGTGCCGGCGTATTTGGCGACTTTTTCGCTTTTGGCGGTGAATACACGCTGCCAGATATCCTGGCCGATCAGGATGCCGAAGAAGTAAATCATGAAGTAGGTGAGGATCGTGTCCCAGCCGATGCTGGTGAAGTTGAAGCTGGCCGCCGGCAATTGCGCGACCAGTTGATCCCAGCCGCCGACGCGGTACAGGCAGATCGGCAGCAACACGAACATCAGGCCGACGGTCTGGATGCCGAACTGGACGATGTCCGTCAGGGTCAGCGACCACATGCCGCCAATCGTCGAATAAATCACCACGATACCGCCGCCCAGCAGCACGGAGATCCAGAACGGTAGACCGAACAGCACTTGCAGCACGGTGCCGATCGCGAGGATCGAGGTCACGCCGATCATCAGTGCATAAGCGAGCATGATCGTCGCACTGGCGGTGCGCGCCATCGGGTTGTAGCGCTTTTCCAGAACCTGGGTGACGGTGAAGACTTTCAGTTTAAGCAGCGGTTTGGCGAGAAACAGGTTCAGCGCGACGATGCCGCAACCCAGTGCCGCGCACAGCCAGAAACCGGAGATGCCATGCACATAACCCAGACGCACCGTGCCGACGGTGGATGCGCCACCGAGTACGGTCGCTGCCATGGTGCCCATATACAGCGATGGCCCCAGGTTACGCCCGGCAACCAGATAGTCTTCGTGGGTCTTGGCCTTGCGCATGCCGTAGTAGCCGAGTATCAGCATCGCAGCGGCATAAATGAGTACGACGAATAAATCCAAAGCCATGATGGCGTGTCTCCGATTGTCTTTTTTATGGTGAGGCTAAAGTCGAATTTCTGTGTGGGAGCGAGCCTGCTCGCGAAGGCTGCAGTACATTCAATAAGGATGTGACTGACAGACCGCTTTCGCGAGCAGGCTCGCTCCCACAGGGAATTGCGTGTGTTCAGGCGGCCTGGCGCATGGCGGGTTTAGCCGGGGCATCGTTGCTTTGGCTGCGCACATCCGTCGGCCCAAACACTTCCCGCGGTTCCGGGAACAGCTTGAGCAATGTCAGATACACCAGCGACGCCAGGCCCAGTGTCACCGGCAAGCTGATGTCGATGCCGCCGGCCAGTTCGCCCAACGGGCCAACGAATTGCCCCGGCAGGTTGACGAAGCACAGGCCGACCAGCGCGCTCGGAATCCACGCACCGAGGCCACGCCAGTTCCAGCCATGGTTGAACCAGTAGCGTCCGCCCTGTTCGCCACGGGTGAACACTTGCAGATCATCCGGGCAATAGAAGCCGCGCCGCACCAGCAGGCCGATGATCATGATCACCATCCATGGCGTGGTGCAGGTGATGATCAGTACGGCGAAGGTCGACACGCTCTGCACCAGGTTCGCGGCAAAACGGCCAATGAAGATGAAGGCGATCGACAGCACGCCGATCAGCAAAGTCGCCTTGACCCGGGAGAGCAGGCGCGGGAACACGCTGGACATGTCCAGCCCGGTGCCATACAGCGACGTGGTGCCGGTGGACATGCCGCCGATTACCGCAATCAGGCACACCGGCAGGAAGAACCAGCTCGGCGACACAGCGAGCAAACCGCCGACATAGTTGTTCGCCGCAATGTAATCCGGCGCCTTGATTGCGACGATGGTCGCGGTGGCCAGCCCGAACAGGAACGGAATCAGTGTCGCCAGTTGTGCAGCAATCACCGCCAGCATGATCCGGCCCTTGGGCGTTTCACGCGGGATGTAACGCGACCAGTCGCCGAGGAACGCACCGAAGGAAATCGGGTTGCTCATCGCCACCAGTGCCGCGCCGATGAACGCCGCCCAGAACCCGGCCTGGCCCAGCGCCACACTACCGGCGTACTGGCTGTCAAAAGCGGGAGCGAAGGCGAAGATGCCGAGCAGGAACAACAGGCTCGCGGCCCACACAGCGATGCGGTTGACCCAAAGCATGATGCGGAAGCCGTAGATGCACACGGTCAGCACCAGCAGCGCGAACAGACCGTAAGCCAGGCCCAGGGTCAGGTCGGTTTCCGGCAAATCGACGAGGCGTTTGGCGCCGCCGACCAGCGCATCACCCGAGCTCCATACGGAAAGGGAGAAGAACGCGATCGCCGTCAACAACGACAGGAACGAACCGACAATCCGCCCGTGCACGCCGAAGTGCGCACCGGAAGATACGGCATTGTTGGTGCCGTTGAGCGGGCCGAACAGGCCCATCGGCGCGAGGATCAGCGCACCGACCACCACACCCAGCACAATTGCCCAGACGCCAGCCTGAAACGACAGGCCGAACAGCACCGGGAAACTGCCGAGCACAGCGGTGGCGAAGGTATTGGCGCCGCCGAAGATCAAGCGAAACAAATCGCTGGGTCGGGCGTCGCGCTCGTGATCGGGGATCTGTTCGACCCCGTTTGTTTCGATGCTGCTAAGGCTTTTTTCGTTGTTGTTGTTATTCATGATCTGCTCCGATCATAAAGGCGCGCTCATCGTGCGTGAACGTCACCTGTCTTGGCTAAGGGGATGGCAGCCCTTCCGGCATTGCGGACAAATGTTCGTGACAGGCCAGCCATAGGCCTTGTTGTTCTAGGCTCGACGCTTGTTTCCTGAAAACAATCGTCTCGCGCTCCTGGCTGAAGTGTTGCTCCCCTTGCATGCGCAGCTCGGTGGCCACGTCATGGATGAAAATCGCCACGTCACCCTGCAGGCTGACAAAAGCGTTGCTCGAAGTGCACGACAGCACTTCGAAACCATCCTCGGCGCGCCAGCTGTCCCACAATGCCTGATAGGCATCGCGCGACAGCAACGGCTGGTCGAGGGTGTAGAAAACGAAGCTGGCATCGGCGCTGAACGCACCGAAGTAAGCTTCGCGATCATTACGCGCAAACGCGGCGACCAACTCGGCGGCCGCGTGCAAAACCTGATCACGTTCGTGCATGACCGAACCCTCAGCGGTGAACTACGCCAGGCAGTACGCAGAGCATTTCGTACAGCAGATTGGCGGCCAGCAGCGAGGTGTTGCCGGTGGTGTCGTAAGCGGGCGAGACTTCTACCAGATCGCAACCGATCAGGTCGAGGCCTTGGCAGCCGCGAATGATCTCAATCGCCTGAATGGTCGTCAGACCGCCGATTTCCGGGGTGCCGGTACCAGGCGCCCAGGCCGGGTCGATACCGTCGATGTCGAAGCTCAGGTACACCGGACCGCCACCGACTTTCTCGCGCACTTCGGCCATCAGCGGTGCCAGCGATTTGTGCCAGCATTCTTCGGCTTGAACGACGCGGAAGCCCTGGTCGCGGCTCCAGTTGAAGTCATCGGCCGTGTAACCCTGGGCACGCAAACCGATCTGCACCACGCGGTCGCAATCGAGCAGCCCTTCTTCGACGGCACGACGGAACGTGGTGCCGTGGGCAATCTTCTCGCCGAACATGTGATCGTTGACGTCAGCGTGCGCATCGATGTGGACCAGGCCAACCTTGCCGTGCTTTTTGTGAATCGCGCGCAGGATCGGCAGGGTGATGGTGTGGTCGCCACCCAGGGTCATCGGGATGACGTTGTGCTCGAGGATATTGTCGTAGGCTTCTTCGATGATGCGCACGGCGTCGAGCAGGTTGAAGGTGTTGATCGCCACGTCACCGATGTCGGCAACCGACAGCGAGTCGAACGGCGCAGCGCCGGTGGCCATGTTGTACGGGCGGATCATTACCGATTCGGTGCGGATGTCGCGCGGCCCGAAACGAGTGCCGGGGCGCAGTGAAGTACCGATGTCCAGCGGCACGCCAACGAAGGCAGCGTCGAGGCCGGCAGCGGTCGGTAAGTGGGGAAGTCGGAGCATGGTGGCGATGCCGCCGAAGCGCGGCATTTCGTTGCCGCCCAGTGGTTGGTGAAGAATCTTGTCCACGGGTAAGGCCTCATCGTCTTTGTTTTATTTATGCCGGCGCGCCGTTGAGCACAGGTTCGGACGCCGCTGTGGGGCCGATGATGCGAAATGTAGTGGCGGGGAAGAATCGCTACGGGCAAAAACTTAGTTCAGATTTTTCTAAACTAATGCCAAGGCCCGAGATAGACTCGTTGACATCAATGAACCCCTGTAGGAGCTGCCGAAGGCTGCGATCTTTTGATCTTGACCCTAAAAACAAAGATCAAAAGAACGCAGCCTTCGGCAGCTCCTACATTGGATGATGTGTGGACTCCTTATGGCCAACGCTTTACCCGACCTGAAACTGTTGCGCATCTTCGTCAGCGTGGTGCGGCATCAGGGTTTTGCCAATGCGCAGCAGGAACTCAACCTGTCGACCTCGGCGATCAGCACCTACATGAGCCAGCTTGAAGCGGCGCTCGGTCTGGTGCTGTGCCATCGCGGGCGTGGCGGGTTCAGCCTGACCAGCAAGGGCGAGCTGTTCCATCAGGAAACCCTGCGTCTGCTCGCTGAGCTTGAAGGATTCGAGCAATACGCCGCCGCGCTCAAGGGCGAGTTGCGCGGCACGCTCAATTTGGGCGTGATCGATTCGACGGTCAGCGACAAGGCCCTGCCATTCGCCGAGGCCATCGGCGCGTATAGCCAGGAACACCCGGCGGTGCATTTGCATTTGTCGGTGATGAGCCCGTACGAATTGCAACTCGGCGTGCAGGACAACCGTCTCGATCTGGCCATCGGCGCGTTTTCCACGCGCATGAGCGGTCTGGTGTACATGCCGCTGTACCGCGAACAGCACTGGCTGTATTGCAGCAGTCGCCATCCGCTGTTCAACGAGCGACGGATCCCCGAGCAGGTCATCACCCAGCAACGCATGGTCGGGCGCGGTTACTGGAGCCAGGCGGAACTGGCCCGGCATGGGTTCAAGCACAGCGCCGCGACGGTCGAGAGCATGGAGGCGCAGCTGATTCTGGTGCTCTCCGGCGCTTACATCGGTTATCTGCCGGAACACTACGCACAGGCCTGGGCCGACAAGGGCGATCTGCGCGTCCTGCTGCCGGCAACCTTCGGTTATCAGGCGCCGTTTTCGATGATCATGCGTCGTGGCCGCAGCCGCGAGCCGCTGATCCAGACCTTTCGCGATCTGCTCAAAGCGCAATTGAATCAGGCGTAACCCATCATGTCCCGACCCCAATGCCCGCGCTGCCTGCGCCCCCAGACACATTGCCTGTGCGCGCTGATTCCGCGCCTCGACAGCCGCACCCGAGTGTTGCTGTTGCAGCATCCGAGCGAGGTCAATCATGCGCTTAATACTGCGCGACTGGCCGCGCTGGGTCTGAGCAATGCCGAGCTGATCGTTGGCGAGGTATTTGAGGATTTGTCGGCGCTGTTGAACCGGCCGGGGTATCAGGCGCGGTTGTTGTTCCCGGCTGAGGATGCGCAGCCTTTGCAGGCTTACAGTGACTCCGATGAGCCGTTATTGCTGGTGGTGCCGGATGGCACGTGGCGCAAGGCGCGCAAAATGTTGCACCTCAATCCGCTGTTGGCGGCATTGCCACGGGTGACATTGGCTGAGGGCGGCGTGTCGCGTTATCGATTGCGCAAGGCTCCGGGGCCGGGGGCGTTGTCGACGATTGAGGCGATTGTGCAGGCGCTCGAAACCCTCGAAGCGCCATACACGTTTGCTCCGTTACTGAAGCCGGAGCGCTGATCGAAGGACAGATTGCGGCGATGGGGGAGGAGACCTTTCAGCGTAATCATGCTGAAAAATAGCCGTTGTTGTAGCTGGCCCCATCGCTGGCAAGCCAGCTCCCACAGGTTCTGAGGTGTCCACAGGTTTTGTGGTCGACACGGACTCTGTGGGAGCTGGCTTGCCAGCGATAGGGCCAGTCAAATCACCACAAAATCCAGAGGTGACTAGCGTTCGCGCATCGCCTCGGTCCGCGCTTTCAGCACCGGTTTGAGCAGGTAATCCAGCACACTTTTTTCACCGGTAATAATGTCCACCGTCGCCACCATTCCCGGAATGATCAGCAGTGGTTTCACATCGCCGCCCAGGTGGTTTTTATCGGTGCGCACCTGAATCAGGTAGAAGCTGTTGCCCTTATCATCGGTAATCGTGTCGGCGCCGATCAACTCGAGCTTGGCGCTCAGCCCGCCATAAATCGTGTAGTCGTAAGCGCTGAACTTGACCATCGCCTTCTGGCCCGGATGCAGGAACGCGACATCTTGCGGGCGGACCTTGGCTTCGATCAGCAGGTTATCTTCCAATGGCACAATTTCGACCATGTCGCTGCCCGGCTGGACTACGCCGCCAATGGTGTTGACCTTCATTTGCTTGATCACCCCGCGCACCGGTGACGTCACCGTGGTGCGGCTGACGCGGTCGTCGATGGCGATGCTCGACGCGGTGATTTTCGACAGGTCGGTGCGTTTCTCATTCAGCTCTTTAGCCGCTTCCGAGCGGAAGGTTTGCTCGGATTCGTCGATCTTGCTGCGAATCTCGGCAATGGCCGATTCGGCGCGGGGAATCGCCAGTGTCGTCGCATTCAGCGAGCCGCGAATCTCCACCGCACTGCGTCTGAGCCGGAGGATTTCCACCGGCGAGACGGCGCCGGTTTTCACCAATGGCTCGGACATGTTCATCTCTTGTTGCAGCAATGCCAGGCTGGAACTGAACTGGCCCTGCTTGGAACGAAACTCCGCCAGCTCCTGGGTTTTCTGCCGCAGCTGTTCGCTCAGTGTGCGCTGCTCGCTGGCGAGCCGGCGCTGGCGCTGTTCGTACAGCGAGCGCTCGTCTTCGGCGACTTGCGGCGCCTTGGCGGTCACTTCAGCGGAAAGCTTGAACGGCCGACCTTCGGCCTCCGCCGACAGACGCTCGACTTGCGCGGTCAGCGCATAGCGATCAGCTTCGCTTTCACCCTTGTTCGAGCGAAACCGCGTGTCATCCAGGCGCAGCAACGTGTCGCCCTTGTTGACCATTTGCCCTTCGCGAACGAAAAGCTCAGTGACGATTCCGCCCTCAAGGTTCTGGATCACCTGAACCTTGCTCGACGGAATCGCCTTGCCTTCGCCCATGGTTACTTCTTCGAGCACGGCAAACTTGGCCCAGACCAGCGCTGCGATCAGCAGCGCCGCTGCCAGCCACACGGTAATTCGTGATTTGCGCGGCGAATCCTGCAGCGAAGCGCCGGCGGTTTCCGGCATGAACTCGGCCTCGGCGCTTTTGCCGAAACTGTCGAAATAGCCGCGAGGCTTGTGTTGCGAAGAAGCGGACATGGGGTGATACCCCTCAATTAAGAAACATCAAACTGGGTGGCAAATCAGTGTCCCAACTATCGTGGCCAGAGAGTTTCCCCGCAGCCAGACAACTTTCCTGTGGCGAGGGGATTTATCCCCGATGGGTTGCGCAGCAGCCCCAAAAATTTTATGAGCGCTGCGCACCCATCGGGGATAAATCCCCTCGCCACAGGTTTTGTGCGTGCCATCAATAATCTCTGTGCATTCATACTGCCGCCGAGCCGACACGGCCCTTGCGCAGTGCATCGATGACCGCTTCTTTCGGTCCGTCAGCGACGACCCGGCCGTTGTCCAGCACCAGCAAGCGGTCTACCAGGCTGAGCATCGAGGTGCGGTGAGTGACCAGCAGCAAGGTTTTGCCTTGGACCCAGCCATGCAGCTTCTGGCGCAGCGCATCTTCGCTGCTGTTGTCCATGGCGCTGGTGGGTTCGTCGAGCAGCATGATCGGCGGATCGAGCAACAGCGATCGCGCGAGCAACACGGCCTGACGCTGGCCACCGGAAAGCAGTTGCCCGCGTTCCCCGACCGGCCGATCAAACCCCTGCGGATGCTGGCGGGCGAGTTCGGTCACGCCGGTCAACTCTGCCACTTCGAGCATGCGCGCATCGCTGATGTAACGGGCGCCGAGGGTCAGGTTGTCGCGCAGGCTGCCGGCGAGCAATGGCAGATCATGGGCGACGTAACCGATTTGCTGGCGCAGGTCAGCGACGTCCAGTTGCCGCAGGTCGAGACCGTCGAGCAACAGCTGGCCTTCCTCGGGTTCGTAGAAGCCCATGAGCAAGCGTGCCAAGGTACTTTTCCCGGAACCGCTGCGGCCGATGATGCCCACGCGTTCGCCGGGCGTCAGGCTGAAACTGACGTTACTCAGCGCCGGTGCACTCTGGCCGTTGTAGTGAAAGGTCACGCCATTGACGTCCAGCGCACCTTGCAGTTGTGTGCGCTCCAGCGGGCGCTGTTTGCCGTCGCGCTCTTGCGGCAGGGCCATCAGCGCATCAGTGCTTTTCATCGTCAGTTGCGCCTGCTGATAGCGGGTGATCAGCCCGGCAATCTGCCCCAACGGTGCCAGCACGCGACTGCCGAGCATGTAGGTGGCAACCAGTGCACCGACGCTGAGATTGCCGGCGATGATGCTGTAGACCCCGGCGACAATTGTCGCCATCCCGGAAAACTGCTGAATGAACAACGTGCCGTTGGTGGCCAGCGCCGAGAGGTTGCGCGCGTGGCTGTCGAGGCGGGCGAGGGCGCCGTGGGTGCTTTCCCATTTGTGTTGGCGCTCGCTTTCGGCGCTGCATGCCTTGAGTGTTTCCAGACCGCCGAGGGTTTCGATCAGCACCGCCTGACGTTCGGCACCCAGGCTCAGGCTTTTTTGCACGGTGTCACGCAGGCGCACCTGGATGATCATGGCGAAGATGATCGTGATCGGAAACGCCAGCAGCGGAATCACCACCAGCCAGCCGCCGAGCAAGCCAATCACCGCCAGCATCAACACGACGAACGGCAGATCAATCAGGCTGGTCAGGGTCACGGCGGTGAGAAATTCACGCAGCCCCTGAAAGTCATGAATGCTTTGCGCGAAACCACCGATGGTCGCGGGCCGCGCCTTCATCGACATGCCGGTGATGCGCTCGAATAAAGTCGCGGAAAGGATCACATCGGTTTTCTTCCCGGCGGTGTCGAGCAAGTGCGCGCGCACCACGCGCAGCACCAGTTCGAACCCGGTGCCGATCAGCAAGCCAATCGACAGCACCCACAGGGTCGAAGTCGCCTGATTCGGCACCACGCGGTCGTAGGTCTGCATGACGAACAGCGGCACCATCAGGCCCAGCAGGTTGATCAGGAAACTGGCGAGAATCGCGTCGCTGTACAGCCATTTCGACAGCTTCAAGGTGTCGCGAAACCACGCATGCACCCGTGGCACCAGCGGCGAACGCAGGTCTTCAAGTTCATGGCGCGGGCGGGCGAACAGGGCTTGGCCGCTGTAATGTTCGTTGAGTTCTGCAAGGCTGACCCATTGCTCGCCGCCCTCGGCTTCGCTGGGCAGGATCAGCGCTTTGCCGTCCTCGCTCAAGCGCCGCAGCACAGCCGTGCGGCCATCATTGAGCAGCAGCAGAATCGGCAGATTGAGCGCCGAAATGTCTTTCAGCTCACGGCGCAGAATTCGCGCCTGCAACCCGGCCCGCGCGGCGGCACGGGGCAGCAGATCGAGGCTCAGGCGTTGTTTGTTGAGCGGCAACCCCGCGCTCAGGCTGGCACGACTGACCGTCGCGCCATGGAGTTTGCAGAGAATCAACAGACCGTCGAGTAACGGATCATCGAAGCTCAGGCGCGGATCGACCCCGGTGGCGCCGGGTTCCATGCTGGTCATATTGAACGCCTCTGGTGAACGGTGATACGCGATGAACACAGCCCCTGTAGGCGCTGGCGAAGGCTGCGATCTTTCGATCGTTGCCATGCTCTGCGTGGGAACGCCTCTAAGGACGCTCTATGTCCAGTGACGCGGAGCGTCACGGGCTGCATTCCCACGCGGAGCGTGGGAACGATCATCAAGATCAAGAGATCGCAGCCCTTCGGCAGCTCCTACACAGAGTTATTTCAGCTCGGGCAGGCGCGCTTCGTTTTTGATTTCGGTCGCGGCAATCGCATCAGCCGGCAGCACCACCCGTTGTTTGCTCAGCAACTGGCCCATATTCGCCAGCACCCGGTACATCGAGTATTCCTCGGTGTAGCGGATTTCGGTGTAGCGACGGTTGGCGTTGTACAGCTCGTTTTCACTGTCGAGCAGGTCGAGCAGGGTGCGTTGACCAAGGCCGAACTGATCCTGATAGGCCGCGCGGACGCGCTTGGTGGTTTCGGCATATTCGCGGGCGGTTGGCGTCTGCTTCTTCGCGTTTTCCATGGCGTTCCAGGCCAGACGAATATTCTCGTTGAGCTGACGCAGGGCGTTGTTGCGGATGTCCATGGCCTGATTGATATCGTGGGCGTTCGCCGCCAGACGCGCCTTGTCACTGCCGCCACGGAACAGGTTGTAGTTCATCACCACGCCCACGCGCCATTCGTTGTCGTGGCCTTCGTCACCCTGCACGTTGTTGTTCGCGCCCACCGCCGCTTCTGCATCGAAGCGTGGATAGAACGGCGACTTGGCCACTTCATACTGGCTTTCGGCGGACTGCACGTCGGCCTGCGCCGATTTCAGATACGGGTTGTTATCGACCATGCTCTGCTGCGCTTCACGCAGATCAGGCGGCAGCTCACCGCGCGTCGACGCCGGGGTTTCCAGCTCATCGGGCATGCGCCCGACCACGCTGTAGAAATTCGATTCGGCATCGGCCAGATCGACTTCGGCGGTGTCGAGGTTGTTTTGCGCCAGCGCGCGACGGGCGACCGACTGGTCGGAGTCCGCCGTGCTGCCGATGCCGCGCTCGGTGCGCAGACCGATCTGATCGTTGACCCGCAGGTGCGCCTGCAGGTTGTTCTTCGCCAGCGTCACCAGCTCACGACGCTTGAGCACTTCGAGATAGACCTCGATGGTGCGCAGGGCCAGGTCCTGCGCGGTGCCTTGCGCGTAATAGGCGCGCGAGTTGGAAACGCCCTTGGTGCGCTCGACCTCGTTGGCGGTGTTGAAACCGTCGAAAATCATCTGCCGCAGGCGCAACTCGGATTGGGTGTAAGTAAGAATTTCGGTGTTGTGATTGCCGAAGGCGCGGGTGTTGGTGTTGTCGCTGTAGCCGCGACCGTAGGCGGCGTTCAAATCGACGGACGGATAGAAGCCACCCTTGGCGACTTTGACCTGTTCATCGGCCGACAGCCGAGCATCCACGCGCGAAGCCAGTTCCGGGTGGGTTGCGATGGTGCTTTGAATCGCCTCGGTGAGGTTCATCGCCTGGGCTTGGGAAGTGCAAGCCATGGCCAGCAAAACCGCGCTGCAGAGGGGGGTTAAAACGCGCATGGGTGCATCTCCCTGGATCTCAATGTTGTGTTACTGTCGCCAAATATTTGACGTAAAATTAGGGTGTAAGCGTTTCACTCTTGTAACAACAGAGCTAAGAACATCCTAGAGCCTAGCTAAGAAAAAATTTTCATAAGGCTTATTCCAAAAAAAACTTATGCGGTTTTTCAAAAGCAGCACATTGTTCAGCTCGAAAGCCTTTGTTTTATGCGCTTTAGGGAGCTCGGAAAGGCTTGAGGAAAGTTCCATTCACTTTGCGAGACACGGCGAAGTACTGCTGAAGGGGAGGGACGCGTAGCGGCGAATGAGCGACATTTTTTTGTCACTCGGGTGATTCACCACCGTTACGTAGCGCGAGTGGGTCGATGCGCTGAACAGGGTTGGCAAGTGCTTGATGGCGCTGACAATTCTTATCAGACGAGACCTGTGAAGCGAACTGTCGAAGGTGCGAGCGTCACTTCCGACAACCCGATTGAGCCATGGGCTGCTTCGCGAACCAGTGCCGACGGTGGTCGGCAGCGGGGGATTTCACATGGCAACGCTCATCGGTACGGTCACGAAAGTCATTGGTCAGGTGTTCGCTCAGGCGGGCGACGGCATCAAGCGTCCGTTGTTCGAGGGCGATCGCCTGTATGCGGGCGATCAACTGATCACTGGCGCAGAAGGCGCGGTGGCGGTGAAGCTGCAGAACGGCCAGGAGTTGACCCTTGGTCGCGGCAGCAGCATGACCATGACTGGGCAGTTGCTTGCCGATCAGGCTGTCCCCGTGAACGTGGCGGAAGCGCAGACTCCGAGCCAGGCGCAACTGACCGACGTCGAGCAGATCCAGAAGGCAATCGCTGCCGGTGAAGACCCGAGCAAAACCGCCGAAGCCACCGCCGCAGGTCCCAACGCGCCTACCGGCAATACCGGTGAACTGGGCGGCGGACACAGCTTCGTTCTGCTGACAGAAGTCGGCGGCCAAGTCGATCCGATCATTGGTTTCCCCACTGCTGGCTTCAACGGCATTCCCGAATTTCCCGAGTATCGCCGCGACGCGGACATCGACGATGGCGACGATGGCGACGATACGCCGGCGCCTGTCGTGGTAGCACCGCCACCGGTGAACAATCCGGTCATCCTCAATGGCCTTGACGCGGCGGGCGGCGAGCTGAATCTCAATGAAGCCAATTTGCCTGACGGCACCGCAGCCAACCCGGGCGCACTGACCCAGAACGGCAGCTTCAGCGTTACTGCGGCGGACGGGCTGAGCAGCCTGAGCATCGGCGGCATCAATGTGATTGTCGGCGGCGTGCCCATCGGATTCCCGCAATCGATTACCACGCAACTCGGCAACACCCTGACCATCACCGGTTACAACCCGGCGACGGGCACCATCACTTACAGCTACACCCTCAACGGCAATGAAACCCACGCGGCCGGCGATGGCGTAAACAATCTCAGCGAACAGTTCACCGTGATCGCCACCGACAGCAATGGCGACAGCGCCACTGGCACGCTGGACGTGAATATCACCGACGATGTGCCCAAAGCCTTTGACGACGCTAACGGCACAGCCTCGGAAACCTTGCTCACCCTGACCGGCAACGTCCTTACCAACGACATCCAGGGCGCCGACCGCGTGCCAACCGGTCCGGTAACCCCCGGCACGTTCACCGGCACTTACGGAACCTTGGTTCTGAACGCCAACGGCACTTACACCTACACCCTGAACACCAGCGACGCGGATTTCAAAGCGTTGACCGGTGGCGGCAACGGCACTGAAACGTTCGCCTACACCATCACCGATGCCGATGGCGATACCAGCACCGCCAATCTCGTTCTGCAGATCCACAACAACGACGATCCGGTCATTATCGACGGCCTGAACGTTGCGGGCGGCGAGCTGACGGTTTACGAACAAAACCTCAGCGACGGCAGCGCCCCGGATGCGACCGCGCTGACGCAGAGCGGCACGTTCACCATCACCGCGCTGGACGGCGTGACTACGCTGACCGTCGGCGGAATCGCTGTGGTCAGCAATGGCGTCGCGGCAGGTTTCCCGCAATCGATCACCACGCCGCTCGGCAGCACGCTGACCATCACCGGGTTCAATGCCACCACGGGCGTGGTCAGTTACAGCTACACCCTGGCCGATAACGAAGCGCATCCAAACGCCAGCGGCGCGAACAATTTGCCTGAGCAATTCGCGGTCACGGTCGTTGATGACAACGGCACAACCGCCACCGGCACGCTCGATGTAAATATCGTCGACGACCTGCCGAAAGCCAACGATGACAGCAACGGCACAGCGTCAGAAACTCAACTGACCCTGACCGGCAACGTGCTCACCAACGACATCCAGGGCGCCGACCGCGTGCCAACCGGCCCGGTAACGCCCGGTACGTTCACCGGCACTTACGGCACGCTGGTTCTGAACGCCAACGGCACTTACACCTACACCCTCAATACCAACGACGCGGACTTCAAAAACCTGCACGGTGGCGGCAACGGCACTGAAACGTTCGCCTATACCATCACCGATGCCGATGGCGATACCAGCACCGCCAATCTGGTGTTGAACATCCATAACAATGACGACCCGGTCGTCCTTAACGGTCTGGACGTCAACGGCGGCGAACTCACCGTTTACGAGAAAAACCTCAGCGATGGCACCAGCCCGAATTCCTCGGCGCTGACCCAGAGCGGCACCTTCACCGTCAGCGCCCTCGATGGCTTGCAAACGCTCACCGTGGGCGGCATCAACGTCATCACTGGCGGTGTGGCCGCCGGATTCCCGCAGTCGATCGTCACGCCGCTGGGCAGCACATTGACCATCACCGGATACGACCCGGCGACCGGCGTGGTCAGCTACAGCTACACCCTGGTCGATAACGAAAGCCATCCAGTCGCCAACGGCGCTAACAGCCTCACCGAAAACTTCAACGTCGTCGCGACGGACACCGATGGCAGCACCGCCAGCGGCCAGATCAACGTCAACATCGTCGATGATCTGCCGACGGCGCATGCAGATGCCGCATCGGTGGCGGAGGGCGACACCGTCAGCGGCAACGTGCTGAACAACGACATCGGCGGTGCTGACGGCCCGGCGGTGACGGGTGCGGTGGTCGGCGTGCGTGCCGGGGCTGACACCTCCACTTCGGCAATCGGCGGACTCAACTCGCAGATCAACGGCACATACGGCTATCTGACCCTGGACGCCAACGGCAACGCGGTCTATCACAGCAATCCCAATGTCGTGAACGGGCCCGGCGCGGTGGATGTATTCACCTACACCGTGCGCGATGCCGACGGCGATGAAAGCACCACGACCATCACCATTGACGTCTACAACAGCTGCCTCAAAGCGGTCAATGACAGCGACGTCAGCGTCTACGAAAAAGCCCTCGATCTGAACAAGGATGGCGCCGATCTGGCGCCCGGTACTGTCATCGGCAGCGACCCGAGCAACCCCGGCGAAACCGCGTCCGGCACGTTGGTCGGCTCGGTCACCGGCGCGGTCGGTGCGATCAGCTATGCGCTGGTCGGCAGTGCCACCGGCAACTACGGGCAGATTGTCCTCAACGCCAACGGCACCTACACCTACACGCTGACGTCGCCGGCGACCACTACGCCGCATGCCGACAACGGCGCCAATACCCTGACGGAAACCTTCACCTATCAGGCCACCGATTCGCTGGGCAACGTTGTCACCAGCAACATCGTTGTCAGCATTGTCGATGATGTGCCACGGGCGCTGGACGACAGCAACGCCAACAACGCTGCGGAAAATCAACTGACGCTCACCGGCAACGTGCTGAGCAACGACGTGCAAGGCGCCGATGTCGTGGCGACCGGGCCGAATGCCGGGCCGATTACTGCCGGCACCTTCACTGGCACGTACGGCCAACTGGTGCTCAACGCCAACGGCACCTACACCTACACGCTGGACACCAACGACGCTGATTTCAAAAACCTGCATGGCGGCGGCAACGCTACCGAGACGTTCACTTACACACTGACTGATGCCGATGGCGACACCAGCACCGCCAACCTGGTGTTGAACGTGCACAACAACGACGATCCGGTGTGCCTCGACGGCCTCGATGCGAAGGGCGGCGAAATCACCGTTTATGAGAAAAACCTCGGCGACGGTACCAGCCCGAATTCTTCGGCGCTGACCCAAAGCGGCACCTTTACCGTCACCGCGCAGGATGGTCTGCAAACCCTCACCGTCGGCGGTATTGCGGTGATCAGCAATGGCGTGACTGCCGGTTTCCCGCAGTCGGTGGTTTCGCCGCTGGGCAGTACCTTCACCGTCACCGGTTACGACCCGGCCACCGGTGTCGTGAGTTACAGCTACACCCTGGTGGATAACGAAGCTCACCCGAGTGCCAACGGCGCCAACAGCCTCACCGAGAACTTCAGTGTGGTGGCCACAGACACTGACGGCAGCACTGCCAGCGGTCAGATCAACGTCAACATCGTCGATGATTTGCCGACCGCCAGGGCGGATGCCGCTTCGGTCGATGAGGGCGGCACCGTCAGCGGCAATGTCCTCAATAACGATATCGGCGGCGCTGACGGCCCGGCGATCTCTGGCGCAATCGTCGGCGTGCGAGCCGGCGCCGATACATCGACTTCAGCCATCGGCGGGTTGAACACCCAGATCAACGGCACCTACGGCTACCTGACGCTGGACGCCAACGGCAACGCCGTCTATCACAGCAATCCCAACGCGGTGAATGACCCAAGCGCAGTGGATGTGTTCACCTACACCGTGCGCGATTCCGACGGGGACGAGAGCACCACCACCATCACCATCGATGTGCATAACAGCTGCCTGACAGCTGCAAGCGACACTGACGTCACGGTTTACGAAAAAGCCCTGGACCTGAGCAAGGATGGCGCCGATCTCGCCCCCGGCACGGTCACCGGCAGCGAACCGGGGAACACCGGCGAAACCGCCAGCGGCACGCTGGTCGGCTCGGTCAGCGGTGGCAGCGGCGCGATCACTTACACGCTGGTCGGCAACGCCACCGGCAGCTACGGGCAACTGCAGCTCAATGCTGATGGCACCTACACCTACACGCTGACGTCGGCGCCGAAAACCGCGCCGAGCGCCAACGACGGGGCAAACACCCTGAGCGAAACGTTCACCTATCAAGCCACTGATGCGCTGGGCAACAGCACCACCAGCACGCTGGTGGTGAACATCGTCGACGACGTGCCGAAAGCTGTTGCCTCGGATCGGTCGGTGACGGCGGTAGAGATTGATTCCAACGTGCTCATCGTTCTCGACATCTCCGGCAGCATGGCCGATGCCTCCGGTGTGCCGGGCCTGTCGCGGCTGGCTCTGGCCAAGCAGGCGATCGGCGCCTTGCTCGACAAGTACGACGATCTGGGCGATGTCAAAGTGCAGTTGGTGACCTTCAGCAGCAACGCCGCCGACCGCACCACGGTGTGGGTCGATGTGGCGACTGCGAAGTCATTGCTCGCGGGGCTGAATGCCGGCGGCGGCACCAACTACGATGCGGCAGTGGCAGTGATGCAGAGCGCGTTCAACACCTCGGGCAAACTCACCGGGGCGCAGAACGTCGGCTACTTTTTCTCCGACGGCAAGCCCAACGAGGGCGACATCGGCACCGCCGACGAAGCCGCGCTGAAGAACTTCCTCGACGCCAACAACATCAAGAACTATGCGATCGGCCTGGGCAGTGGCGTGAGCAACGGCAACCTCGATCCGCTGGCCTATGACGGCATCAATCACACCAATACCAATGCGGTGGTGGTCACCGATCTCAACCAGCTGAACTCGGTGCTGTCCGGCACGGTACAGGGCGCACCGGTCACCGGCTCGCTGCTCGGCGACGGCGGTTCGTTCGGTGCCGATGGCGGTTTCATCAAATCCATCGTGATCGACGGCACCACTTACACCTACGATCCGAAAGCGCTCAGTGGTCAGGGCTCGCTGACCGCCAGCGGCGGCGCCAATCACGGCACCTTCAACACGGTGAACAACACCGTCAGCATCGCCACCAACAACAGCGGCACGTTAGTGGTCAACCTCGACACTGGCGAGTACAGCTACACGTCGCAGAAAACCACTGCGGTGGTCATCACCGAAAACGTCGGCTTCACTGTCAGCGACAACGACGGCGACCTCGCCAGCTCGACGCTGACGGTAAAAGTGATTCCCAACGCGCCGCCAGTGGCGATGGACGATCATGTCATCACCAATGTGCTGTCGGGCAACATCGTCGTGCCGGGTGAGTTGCTACTGGCCAATGACACCGATCCGAACGGCGATGCGCTCAACGCCACGCCCACCAGTTTCAACACCGGTTGGGTGTCGAAAGCGGCGGACTTCACAGGCTCCGGCGCAATCAACTTTACTGGCACCAACGTCAATACTGCGGCCAACCAGAACCTGGCCAATGTGCGCAGTGCGTTCTCTGCCACTGCGGCGACGACGACCGCTGTGCTGGTGATCAGTGGCTGGCTGGGCGCGGTGACCAACAGCAACGCCAATGACGAAGACCGCATCACCGTCAATCTGCGTCAGGGCGAAACCCTTAACCTCGACCGCAACCTGGGGGCGGGGCACGTCGCCATGGAGTATTCGCTCAACGGTGGCAGCTGGATCGCCCTCGCGGACGGCCAGACGCTTACAGCGACAAACGATGGCGTCTATCAGATCCACATCACCAACATCACCAACACCTCGGGGGGCGGCGCCAATGCTGCCGAAAGTTATCAACTGACGATGACCCTCAACTATGCCGGAGCCCACGACATCACTCCGGACTACTACGGCACCTACACCGCCAATGACAATCATGGCGGCAGCGACTCGGCAGGCGTGACCATCAGTTATCAGGACGGCCACACTTTGACCGGCACCGCAGGGGATGACGTGCTGGTGGCCGGCGCCGGCAACAACGTCATCAATGCCGGTGACGGCAACGACGTGCTCACCGCAGGCAATGGCAACAACGAACTGCACGGCGGCGCCGGCAACGATTTGCTCTACAGCGGCCTGGGCAATGACCTGCTCGACGGTGGTAGCGGCCTCGACACCGCCAGCTATGCCCACGCGACCGCCGGGGTCACGGTCAACCTCAGCCTGCTCACCGGGCAAAACACCCTCGGTGCCGGGACGGATACCCTGACCGGAATCGAAAACCTCATCGGTTCGAACTTCAACGACTCGTTGACCGGCGACGGCAATAACAACGTGATCAACGGCGGCCTCGGCAACGACTTCCTCAACGGCGGCGCTGGCGATGACCTGTTGATCGGCGGCATGGGCAACAACACCCTGACCGGCGGCGCAGGGGCGGACACCTTCGAGTGGCTCAAGGGCAACAGCGGCCACGACCTGATAACCGACTTCAACCCCGGCATCGACAAACTCGACCTGTCGCAACTGCTGCAAGGCGAAAACGGCACTCCCTCGTCGCTGGACGATTACCTGCACTTCACCGTCAGCGGCAGCGGCGCATCGGTGATGACCAGCATCGACGTCAGCGCCATGGCCGGCGCGGCGCCAAACCAGACCATCGACCTGGCCGGCGTCAACCTCGCCAGCCACTATGGCGTCACTCCGGGCGCAGGCGGGATGATTGCCAGCGGCCACGACACAGCGACGATCATCAGCGGCATGCTGAATGATCATTCGTTGAAGGTGGATACGGTTTGATCTGAGGTCGGAAACGACAAAACCCGCCGTCCCGATTGATTCGAGGCGGCGGGTTTTTTCTGTCTGAACGCAGGCACTGTAGGAGCTGCCGAAGGCTGCGATCTTTTGACGTTGATTTAAACAAACACGCAACGTCAAAAGATCGCAGCCTGCGGCAGCTCCTACAGGGGATATGTTTCTGTCACGCCTGCCTGACTGCCGCCATTCACTCGAGGATGATCAACTGCGCGATCCCCAACAACGCGCTTAGGCCAATCGGCAGACTTCAAAGCCTCTGCACAAAGATATTGGCAATTTGGAAGTCGTTTCCGCCTTGGGCCCCGCCGTAGCCGCCCCGGTCTTCATGATTCACAATCTGGATTGTGTGAGTGCCGCTACTTTGCACTCTGAAAGTCGTCGTCTGCGGATAATACTGACTTGTCCTCGGGACGGTGAATGGGGGGAAAATGGGCACTCCGGAAGAAAATCTGGCGCTTATCACCGGCGGAAGGTTATCGGGTTGCGGACTAACATTCGCAACGCTATAGCCCAGCCGGTAAGTTCTCGCAGCACTGAATTGGAACGTTTGACTGAGTAACACGCCCGAATTTCCTCCTGCACCGTAAGTGTAATTCTCGTAATAACCGTAGACGAACCTGGCGGTACTTGAGGCGGGTCCGAACGCCCAGCGGCTCAAATCTCCGTCTGAGTCGCGCCAGGTATCCGGCAGAAAACTTAACGACAGCTCAGGTGAGCGGAGCTGGTTATTGACCAGATAGGTGACTTCAACCCGGCGACCGGCATTGGCGATGCAGACTGAACGGGGTATTGAAAAGGTCAAAGGAGTAACACTTGCTACGGTCTGGGGAAATGTGGAGTGGCTTTGTCCGGAACCTTGTAAGTGCACAATCACAGTTTGTCCCGCGGACATACCGCTATAAGCTGGCACCTGGATATCAATACCTGTGTCAGGGATGTCATCAACGTTTAGATTTTGCGACGGCAAATGCAACAGCTGGGGTGCGGTGAGTATCAAAGACTTGACCGCATACCTGCGAACAGGAAAAAGCACAGCTGTTGCCAATTCAGGCTTGTCACTCATGCTTGCCCAAAAGCTGATCGTCACCTCGCTACCATCCTTGAGCCCGCGTAACCATTGTAGATTCACGGGAACTTTAACCCCTGATGCGGATTCGAGTGGCTGGCCGTTCCACACCGTGTCCTGGACCGGTTTTCCGTCATTGCCTGTTCCACCGTAGCTTAGCCAGACCGGCTGCCTGACCCGTTGGCCGATCCAAGGATCGATGGTCAAGTTATCCGTTGCTCTTAATGACGTGATATCCAGTACTTGCCCGGTCTGGCCGGCAACCACTGGCATGGGAAACCGCACGTCCTCGTTTTCAATTTTCTTTATTTCGACGGTGAGAATTGGGGATTGGTCCACCTGCTGGCCACCTCGGTTCAAGTTCCAGCGTAACCGCACATCCGTGCGGCCGTGTCTGGCGGCGAGAAACGCTTGGGTCAGGAGTGTGTTGGTGCGTTGGTTGTTGTTGAATAACTTCAACTCAAAGGGTGGTTCCCCGGCAGGCGCGTTGACTTCAACTAACCGCGCCTTGTCCCCTTCTATCGCCCCGAGATGCTCGACCCGCACGACCACCCCGTCCTGAGAGATCATTACATCGATCGGACTGACTGCCGGTTTCACCAGGAAAGGTGCCAGTAGTTCGATTTTGGCAGCTGCGCCAAACTTCAATTCCAGCAATTGCGAGGTGACCTCGATTTCACCCGGATTGGTAATCGTGTTTTGAACCAGCAAAGGCTGGTTGGCGTAAGGTGAGATGTATCTGGCCGGGACTTTGAAGACCACCGGTTTGCTGGGCTCGGCGACGATCACCTGGAAGATGAAAAGCGCGCCTATGCCGTCCTTATCCGTGGTTTGCCAGCGCAATTCGACCTTGGCGCCAGCCTTCAGTGGCCAGTAAGCGGCCACATGCACCGTCGCCTCAGGTGTGTCGACCGGAAGTGTGTTGTCTATCAGCGGTTCCACGACTGGCAGACCCAGCGGTTGAGAGGTGCCGCGGATCCTCGCGTCAGCCTGTTTGGACGGCTGAATTTTCCCCGCCCTGGTCAGTGTGTAAGTGGCACTCAGTGAGCCGCCGATGAGGTTGCGTATCCACTCGTTGTCGATTTCAAAGCTGATTTCTCTCGCATCGACCAATAGCGTTTTACGAAAAGTGTGAGTAACCGCTTCACCTCCTTTCGCGTGGCCTTGCAAGGTGAGCTCTATCAGGTCGCTGCTGGTAAATTTGCCGCTGACTTCTACCTTCGCAAAACCCTCGAGGGCGTCATGATCGATGACGTCGTTAAAGTCCGCCTCTAAAAAGACAGGCGCGGCGAGCAAAATAACGCCGGGCTTGAACGGCAGTACAAGCGCATCGGACCAGCCGCTGGTATTTTCCACTCGATCAATTATTTCGTAACGCACCATCAAAGTGTTCGTCGATGCCAGCGTGGCCAGCATGTCGGGCGTCAGCTCGAAAACCACATCACCCGGCGCAGTGACTTCGGCTTCCAGCGTCAGCGAGCCAAACGCCAAGACCACGATGTCGCCGATGGATTGGTTGAAGTATTCCAGAACGGTCACATACAGGCCGTCACCTACCACCGTCTTGTCAATGAAACCTTCCGAGGACACGGGCAGCTTGAGTCCTTGGTTAAAGGGCATACCGCCATCGGTGTCTGCTTCGCCCGGGGCCGGGTATTTGTAGAAAAGTGCTACAGGAGGCGAGCTCTCAGTGGTATTGCCGCTGACACGCGTCACTTCATACCAGAATTTTTTGTTGTCTGTGCCAGATGCGTCGAATCGGGAGGCCATATCTGTGGCGGAGATGTAGAAGGGGATGTTTTTCGCCAATCCCTGGTCATCGAAATGCGCGTCGGTAACGGTGAATTTGGCTACCGGCGCGTTCGCCGTGTCGATAAACACTTCGATGGCATCCCCCTCGGCCATGTTCGTGTACGCGAGGATGTAGACCAACAGGCCATCGCGGTCGCCCTGAACCATGTGAATGTTGACGCCCAGCGCCCCGTCCTCCTGCAATTTGTAACCGATCGGCAGAGGCGGGGCGACGCCCAAAACACCGATACCAGGCTCGGGCGGGAACACCACGACTTGGGAAATGGCAGAGGCATCAGCATTGGTGATGGGGCTGTTCATGGCGACGTTCCTTTACAGAACCGCCCGGGAGGGCGTGGCATTGATGGAAAAATGATTAAAACGCCGACGATGGATGCTGCCTACTGTCATATCTGACAGGTGTAAGCGGTTTTCGGACGAGTGGTAGACTCAGTTCTATGCGAGTCTGATCGTTTCAAACTCGCGCGATCTGCGCCTCTCAGTTAGCTGCCTCTGCTGAAGCACTTAAACCCGTCGTCAGTAGGGGATGAGAACCAGCGCCATTAATGGCGTACTTTGACCCGGATCGCATACGATACCCGTGGGAACGAACCAGACCTGGCTGGTGCCGGCTGGACACCCTGACGTCATGCACATCCTCAAAATTCCGTTGCTTGGCAATGGCCAGCCTCCCGATGGGCCATAGACCACTTCCATACTGTTCATGGCATGGTTTAAAGGGATCGCTCCCGGAACGCTATTTATCCAGTTGATTGATTGTGCGTAGTTGACCCGATCTTTACCCATTTCCAACATGTAGACGTTGCTAACATTGACCAGCACATTGATTGAGTGGAATCTGTCTTGAACTGTGATGTAAGCACTACCCCAGCGAAGTCCGGTAATTTTGCCGTTAGTATCTACGGTCGCCACGGATGGATTACTGGAAGAGTATTTGATAGGTATGACACCGTGGAAAACTTGCAGAGATTGCGTATTGCCCGGGAAGTCTCGTCCTGTTTCTGGCCATCCGGTATATACCCTGTAGCCGTTCAAGTTGATTACCGTCATGTTCGCCTGAAGGGGGCGGTGCACGGTGAATGAACGAAGAGGTGACAATTGCTGGCTGCCATATAAAGCTTTGATCCGGATGTGGGTTGCCCTGTCGTAGACAAAACCTGACAAACTTTGGGAAATGAATTGACCGCTGGCGTCAGTGGTCAGCGTCACTTTCGGTTCGTCATCGACCAGAATCTGCACGTGTTGATTGGCGCTTGCCGTTCCTGATATCACTACGCTGGTGGCAATGGTCGGACTGTTATGGGGAATATCAACGTTCTGGGGAGTTTTCACCGAAGTGATCAGTGGTTGGAGTTCGATCAGCGAATGCACCAGATAGTTTTGCTTCGGGAACATTACCGGTTGTGCGCCACGTCGAAAGACCACGCTGAACGTAATGCTTAATTCGGATTCATTCTTGAGTTTCTTCAACCACTCGAGCGGTAGCGGTCTGTGCAAGCCTTTTTCCTGACCGGAAGCTACGCCCTCCAGGTCATCGAAGCGAACCGCGTTGCCTGCTAGATCGATACCCTCGTAGGACAGGAATAAAGGCTGTTCGGGGGTTTGTCCGGGCCATTCCTCCACTGCCAGTAAATTCCCGTTGCTCAAGTTGATGACGTCTATGACACCGTCGATGTTGGTAATGTGCGGTGTGGGAAGCCTCTCGTCTTCTTGTGCGATCGCCTTGACTACAATCTCGACGGCTGGGGAAGTGGCAATCCGTTGTTCGTTGCGCCGCAGATTCCAGGCCAACTGGAGGCTTGTGCCTTGGCTGGCGACCAATAGTGGCCTCTCTAAAACAAAGTTGGCTTGATGATTCTGGTTCAGGAGCTTCGCCGGGAACGTTTGCGAACCGGGCTGGGCCTGCCTTTGAATCAGCCTCGCCCGGTCTTGCGGCTGCGCGGCGGGAAATTTTACGCGTATCGTCGGAAGCTGGCCGAGAGGGTCGATCAAAACAGTGGCGGGTTCCACCGGGAAGGGTGGTGACAACACTATCTCTACCGGAGCGCCGAATTTCAATTCCAGCAACTGCGAGGCGACTTCCATTTCACCCAGATTGGTAATGGTGTTTTGAACAATCAAGGGCTGATTGGCGTAAGGCGAGATGTATTTGGCCGGGACTTTGAATACGACAGGTTGGCTGGGGTCGGCGACGATCAACTGGAAAATGAACAGCGCGCTGATCCCGTCATTGTCCGTAGCTTGCCAACGTAAACCGACCTTGGCACCTGGTTTCAATGGCCAGTAAGCGGCCACATGCACCGTCGCCTCAGGAGTGTCGACCGGAAGTGTTTCGTCCACCAGCGGTTCCACGACGGGCAGGCCAAGTGGCTGGGAGGTGCCGCGGATCCTAACTTCGGCCGGTTTCGACAGGTGTTTTGTGGTGCCCTTGACCCGCTCATAAGTAGCGCGCAGACATCCGCCGATCAAATTGCGTATCCGCTCATTCTCTACTTCGAATTCCACGCTCCTCGCAGCGACTCCCATCTTTTTCGTATAAACATGCGCGACAGGGTCGCCCCATTTTGTGTATCCCTGCAAAGTAAGATTGATCACGTCATCGACGGCAAATACGTCCGTAACGAGAACGGTCGTTGGGCCGCCGATCAACCAGTCATGATGCAGGTCGTCGGCTGGATCGGCCTGTGTGAAAATCGGCGCTCTTAGCAGCAGAACTCCCGGCTTGAACGGCAATACGAGAGCATCGGACCAGCCGCTGGAGTTTTCCACGGTGTCGAATATCTGATAACGCACCGTCAGGCTGTTGGTCGGCGGCAGTGTCGCCAGCTGATCGGACGACAAGTCAAAGAACACATCCCCCAATGCAGTGACTTCGGCTTCCAGCGTCAGCGACCCGAATGCCAGGACAACAATGTCGCCGATAAATTGATTGAAGTACTCCGGCACGGTCACGTACAGGCCTTCACTTACCACCGTCTTGTCAATGAAACTTTCCGAGGACACGGGCAGCTTGAGGCCTTGGTTAAAGGGCATACCGCCGTCGGTGTCTGCTTCGCCAGGGGCCGGGTATTTGTAGAAAAGTGCTACAGGAGGCGAGCTCTCAGTGGTATTGCCGCTGACACGCGTCACTTCATACCAGAATTTTTTGTTGTCTGTGCCAGATGCGTCGAATCGGGAGGCCATATCTGTGGCGGAGATGCAGAAGGGGATGTTTTTCGCCAATCCCTGGTCATCGAAATGCGCGTCGGTAACGGTGAATTTGGCTACCGGCGCGTTCGCCGTGTCGATAAACACTTCGATGGCATCCCCCTCGGCCATGTTCGTGTACGCGAGGATGTAGACCAACAGGCCATCGCGGTCGCCCTGAACCATGTGAATGTTGACGCCCAGCGCCCCGTCCTCCTGCAATTTGTAACCGATCGGCAGAGGCGGGGCGACGCCCAAAACACCGATACCAGGCTCGGGCGGGAACACCACGACTTGGGAAATGGCAGAGGCATCAGCATTGGTGATGGGGCTGTTCATGGCGACGTTCCTTTCCTAAAAATGCTCCGGGAGGGGCGGGCATCGGTGGAAAATGATTAGAACGCCGGCAGGGATCGGTGCCTACTGTCATATCTGACAGGTAAAGGAAGGTTTTGGACGAACGGTAGTCAGAGCGGGTATCTACAGCTAGGGCTTTCGCAGGGTTTTTTGTCGCAGAATATACACGGTAACCAGCACCGCACTGGTCAGCATAAAACCCCGCGCCCACGGCATAGGCACCAGATAACAAGAGAACAGAATGCTCGCCCACATCAGCCCGATCGCGTAGACCTTTCCTTTCAGTGGAATCCCATTGCCATCGAGATAGCCACGTATCCACGGACCAAGCCGGGGATGCTCGACCAGCCAGTTGTAGAAACGTGGAGAACTGCGCGCAAAACAGGCGGCAGCCAGCAGGAGGAAAGGCGTGGTAGGCAGGACGGGCAGGAAGATGCCGATCACCCCCAATGCGACGCTGAGCCAGCCGATGGCCAGCAGGACGTAGCGCAACATCAGGGGGCGGTTGCCTATGGGGTTGTCCATAGGCCGGGTCTTAGTGGTGGCGTGGTTTGAGGATCGCCGGTTTTTCGTCGGGTGCCTGGCACAGCAGGTACAGCGCGGTCAGGGCTTCCGGGATCTGCACGATCATGTCGTCCATCAGGTTGGCATCTTTGGCGATGTCTTCGAATTCAGGCTGTTCGTCGAACAGACCCGAACCGACCATGATCGGCAGGAGCATTTCGCTGACTTCTTCTTCAGCGGTTTCGAACCAGGCGGCTTCACGCAGGAACACGCCTTCCATGAAACCGATGCACCAGCCGCGCAGTTCGGAGTCGTCCGGCTCTTCGCCCAGATCCAGTTCGCAGGGCAATTCGAATTCTTCATCCGAGGCCAGTTGACGAGCGATATGCGCTTTGAGGCCAATCAGCGTGGCTTCGATTTCGGCGCGCTGGGCTTCGTCGGTGTAATGCGGTTCCTCAGCGAACAGGGCGTCGATCCATTCACGCTCCGGTACGTCTTCGGAGCAGATCGACAGCGCGGTCAGGTAACCGTGAGCGGCCACATAATCCAGCGCCTCGTCGTGCAGCTCGTCGGCGTCGAGAAAGACTTGCAGGCGGGTCAGTTGCTCAGCGAAGGACATTACGGGGCTACCTTGGGGAATAAACAATGCGGGAATTCTAGGCCTTCTTGCGCGCTCTAGCCAGCCGCAAGGCAGATTTGCCGCAATTGCTGGACGGTATACAAGTCCATGTGGGAGCGAGCCTGCTCGCGAAGGCGCCGGTCCAGTCAATGCAATCGAACCTGACACACCGCCTTCGCGAGCAGGCTCGCTCCCACACGGTTTTGTGTGTGGCAGGTTTATCAGTGTCTTATCAGCGGCACCCTGCGCACGAGAGGCCTCGGGTATACTGCCGCGTTTTGCGATCCCTGCCCGCATTGCGCTTGTCATGCAATGCGCTCTTACGTTTTGTTTAAGCAGCCGTGGCTGTTCTGAACCAGCCTGAGCAGGGAAGTATCGGTAGATTTCTGGAGTTTCTATGCTCGAACAGGCTCAACGCGTCCTCAAGGACATCTTCGGCTACGACAGTTTCCGTGGCCGTCAGGGTGCAATCATTGAGCGCGTGGCCAGTGGCGGTGATGCACTGGTGCTGATGCCTACGGGCGGCGGCAAGTCCCTGTGTTTCCAGGTGCCGGCACTGTTGCGCGACGGGCTGGCGGTGGTGGTTTCGCCGTTGATCGCCCTGATGGACGATCAGGTCGCCACCCTGGAAGAACTCGGTGTCGCCGCCGCCGCGCTGAACTCCACGTTGAGTGCCGAGCAGCAACGTGACCTCGCCGCGCGAATCAAGCGTGGCGAAGTGAAGATGCTGTATCTGGCGCCGGAGCGTCTGGTTCAGCCGCGCATGCTGGCATTTCTGCAAAGCCTGGAGATTGCGCTGTTCGCCATCGACGAAGCGCATTGCGTGTCGCAGTGGGGTCACGACTTCCGCCGCGAATACCTGCAACTGGGCCAATTGGCCGAGCTGTTTCCCAATGTGCCGCGGATCGCCCTCACCGCGACCGCCGACAAGCGCACCCGGGAAGAAATCGTCGATCGCCTGCACCTGCAAAATGCTGAACGCTTCCTGTCGAGTTTCGACCGCCCGAACATTTTCTATCGCATCGTGCCGAAAGAGCAGCCGCGCAAACAGTTGCTGGCGTTCCTCGCCGAGCGGCGCAGCGACGCCGGCATCGTCTATTGCCTGTCGCGCAAGAAGGTCGAAGAAGTGGCCGCGTTCCTCAGTGAGCAGGGTTTTCCGGCGCTGCCTTATCACGCCGGTTTGCCCAACGATCTGCGCGCCTATCACCAGAAGCGCTTTCTCAATGAAGAAGGTTTGATCATGGTCGCCACCGTGGCGTTCGGCATGGGCATCGACAAGCCCAACGTGCGTTTCGTCGCGCACCTCGATCTGCCGAAATCCCTTGAGGCGTATTACCAGGAAACCGGTCGCGGTGGCCGTGACGGTCTGCCGGCGGATGCCTGGATGGCCTACGGTCTGCAAGACGTAGTGATGCTCAAGCAGATGCTGCAAAACTCCGAAGGCGACGAGCGCCACAAGCGTCTGGAGCAGCACAAACTCGATGCCATGCTCTCGCTGTGCGAAGAAACGCGGTGCCGCCGTCAGACCCTGCTGGCGTATTTCGACGAGGACATGCCCGAGCCGTGCGGCCATTGCGACAATTGCGTCGACGGCGTGCAAACCTGGGACGCCACCGAACCGGCGCGGCAGGCGCTGTCAGCGATTTTTCGCACCGGTCAGCGGTATGGCGTCGGTCATCTGGTCGACGTGCTGTTGGGCAAGGACAACGAAAAGATCCGCAGCTTCGGCCATCAGCACCTGTCGGTGTATGGTGTCGGCACGGCGCTGAGCGAAAGCGAATGGCGGTCCCTGTTCCGCCAATTGGTGGCCCGTGGCCTGGCGGATGTCGATCACGAAGGGTATGGCGGTTTGCGCCTCAACGACAGCTGCCGGCCTTTGCTTAAAGGCGAGGTGACGCTGGAGCTGCGCCGCGATCTGAAGCCGCAGGTTACGGCCAAAAGTGGCAGCAAGAGCCAGGCGAGCCAATTGGTGCGCGGCGAAGAACGCGAACAGTGGGAAGCGCTACGCGCCCTGCGCCGCAAACTCGCCGAAGAACATGGCGTGCCGCCTTACGTCATCTTCCCCGATTCCACGCTGCTGGAAATGCTCCGCAGCCAGCCGACGACCCTGGCGGAAATGGCACGGGTCAGCGGTGTCGGTGCGCGCAAGCTCGAGCGTTATGGCGATGCCTTCCTCGAAGTGCTCGGTGGCGAGGCCGAGGCGCCGAAAGTGGTGGCCGATGTCCGTCACGAACTGATTACCCTGGCCCGCGCCGGGATGACGCCGCTGCAAATCGCCGGGCAACTGCAATGCTCGGAGAAGAACGTTTACACCATGCTTGCCGAGGCGATCGGCAAACAGCAATTGTCGCTGGAGCAGGCGCTGGATTTGCCCGAAGACCTGATGGGCGAGGTGCAGGACGCGTTTCTTGATGGCGAGGGTGAACTGCCATCGGTGGCCGAAGTGGCCGAGTTGTTTGCCGGGCGGGTGCCAGAAGGCGTGCTTTATTGTGTGCGGGCAGCGTTGCAATCCGAGTTCGAAATGTAACTCGGCTTTGCGCCTTATCTGAACGTCGATTGCCCACCTCCCGGTCTCGTGGCGAGAGCAGCTTTTGATCGGAGCACAGTTGTAACGATTCAGTACAGAGCCACGCTTGCCTATAACTGCGGCTCATGCTTAGCTGGCTAATAATTAGATTCTCCGTATTTCAGTCTAACCGTGAGTGTTTTATGCCGTTAACCGATCAACACCGCTTTGGCATGCAACTGGCCCAGATGTCCCGTGGCTGGCGCGCTGAACTGGATCGCCGACTCGCCGGCCTGGGATTGTCTCAGGCACGCTGGCTGGTGCTGCTGCATCTGGCGCGCTTCGAGGAAGCACCGACCCAACGTGAGCTGGCGCAGAGCGTCGGCGTCGAGGGTCCGACCCTTGCACGCTTGCTCGATAGTCTGGAAAGCCAAGGTCTGGTGCAACGCCAGTCCGTAATGGAAGACCGTCGGGCGAAAAAAATCGTCCTCTGTGCCCCGGCGCTGCCGCTGATCGAACAAATCGAAACCATTGCCACGCAGCTGCGTCATGAATTATTCGACGGCGTCGACGAAGCGGATTTGAAGGTGTGCATGCGCGTTCACGGGCACATCCTGGGCAATCTGGAAAAATCTTGAGGCACAACCCCGTGCCGAATCTTTGAGAGATCGCGCTGAGCCGACTATAAGAACTACTGGGCAATATCGTGTTCGTACCGGATGTGCGAACGCATAGAAGTCGGTTTTGCTTATTTTTAAGGGATGCTCATGCTCGCAAGTCGGCACGTGGGATTACGCAGTGGCGCCAAATGGCTGCTGCTCGCTGGCGTATTCAGTTATTCGACTGGTTCGATGGCATTGGGGCTGGGCGACATCATTGTCCATTCGGGCCTCAATCAGCCGCTCAAGGCCGATATTGCCTTGCAGGACGTCGGCGCGCTGAGCCAAAACGACCTTTCGGTCAGTCTCGCCTCGGCGGACGAGTTCGGTCGGGCCGGGGTCGAGCGGGTATTCTTCCTCAACGACCTGAAATTCACCCCGATTCTGCATGGCTCGCGGCAAATGATCCGGGTGACGTCGAGCAAACCGGTCAATGAACCTTTTCTGAATTTTCTCGTGGAACTCAATCAGCCCAATGGCCGTTTGCTCCGCGAATATACGGTGCTGATCGATCCGCCGGGTTCGCCCGGCATAGTGCCGGCCACTGATGAACCCGATCCGCGAGCGCAGTCCTCCGACTTTCCCACGGTGGAACCGGTGGCTGCGCCGCCACAGGCAGCCCAAGGCCGACGTCAAAGCGCACCGGCGCCAGCACCGGGCCCCGCCAGTGATGCGTTGGCCGAGCAACTGGCCGCCAGTACGTTGCTCAACCAGCAGTTGCAACAGACTGTCGACGAACAGAAAGCCCGGCTGCAGGCTCAAGAGGTACAGATCGCCGAGGGCAATAAGCAGCTCAGCGAACTGCGCACCCGTCTCGCAGAACTTGAAAAAGCCGCGCCTGTCCCCGTCGCTGCACCGGCGCCAGCTCCAGCCGCCGCGTCAGTCGAACCGGCGGAGGAGGGGCTGAACTGGCCGTTGCTGGCGGGGTTGCTGTTATTGCTCGGCGCATTGACGGCGCTGTTCGTGCGTCGCCGGCAACAAAGGGGACGCGGCGACGAGCCGTTGCCGTTTTTCGCGCAGCGCGATGAACCGGAAGTAGACGATCCAGACCATCCTTCGCCGGCCCGTGGACACAGTGCAGCAGAACACCGCGAAGAGCCCGCGACCGGGGACGTTCTGGAAGCCGTCGGGATTTACCTGGCGTATGGCCGGCTCGGTGAAGCCGTGGGCCTGTTGCGCGACGCCTTGCAGAAAGAGCCCGAGCGCATCGATCTCGGCATGCAATTGCTCGAGGTACTGGGACGCCAAGGGGATAACGCCGCGTATGACCAGCAGGAAAATCACCTGCGCGCCCTTGGGGTGGACGAACGGCAACTGCAGGACACGCGTGCCCGGCATCCGAAACTGGTGAGCACCGTGCCACTGGCGCCAGTCGTCGCCGTGCAGCCCGCGGTTCCTGTGCAGGCGTCCCCTGAAGATGATTTCGAATTGAATCTGGGTGAGTTGTCGATGGAATCCAGTTGGGATCTTGAGGACACTCGCTCAGCGCCAGTGCAGGGGGCGGCGGCGCTCGGTTCAGGCCTGGAGGTGCTGCCGCAGGATTTCGAGTTGCCCGAATCGACGGCCGCTGACGAGGCCGAACTGGAATGGATTCCCGATCCCGATGCCCAGCCGCTGGATGATGGTTTTCTCAATGAGTTTGCCGATCCGGCGCCCTCGATGGTGCTGGAGCCGCTGGAGCTGCAACCCTCGGAGGCGCTCGTATCGGCCGGCTCAGAGAAGCTCGAACAGGCGCAGACGTGCATTGATGACGGCGATATCGATAGTGCGATCGCACTCCTTAACCAGTTGCTCAAGGAAGGTGATGAACCTTTGAAGCAGACGGCAAGGACGTTGTTGGCGGGGATTCGCTGATTGTTTTGGCAGTGACTGATGTGTCGAAAGTGCTGACGCCTTCGCGGGCAGGCTCGCTCCCACGATGAGATGCGGTTTACCCCATGGGAGCGAGCCTGCTCGCGAAGACGATCAATTGCCGGGCTTGATCAGAACGTCTGCCCCAGATTCAGATAAATCGCCTGCTCATCCGCATCATTCAAGCCATAACTGAAGTTCAGCGGCCCCAACGGCGTGTCGAAACCGATGAACACACTCGCCGCATTGATGTAGCCACTGTCGAACTCGTTGTCGTTGTTCCATGCTCGTCCACGTTCCAGCGAGGCGCCGGCGTACAGCGGAAAGTCCAGCGGCAGATACGATCGCGGCGTTAATCGACGGTAATAAACGGCGCGCAGCAGGCTGACATTCTGCCCGGACACCGCATCCTCGCGGAAACCTGACAACTGCCGCGCACCGCCGAGCAGGAAGCTCGAAGTGACTACGCTGGCATCGTCCAGCGTGCGCCCGTAGCGCCCGCCGAGAATCAAGGTGTCCGGCCCGTGGCTCAGGGCTTTATCGAGTTTGAATTCCCATTGCCGGTATCGCGTGTCCGAACCCAGGCTGGGCTCGAACTGGGTCAGCGTCAGGCTGATGTCTTTGCCTTCGTGGGGAAAGTACACGTTGTCCAGCGAGTCGTAGGAATACTTCAACGTATAAAACCCTTCGTTGAAACTTTCATCCGGTAAGTCCTGATCGCCGATCCGCACATCAGCCTTGCCCCAGGCTTCACCGACGCCGAAACGTATTTCGCCGTTGTTGCCGATCTGTCGACCCAGGTTGAGGCCAAAGCCGTAGCGTTCTACGCGGTACTGCGCGATTGGATCATTGTCGAGCACCGACTCGACGTTTTGCGCTTCGAAGGCAGCGTAGGGCGCGACGAAGTAGCGCGAACCGACGTCGAGAGGCTGATAGAACTCGGTGTACAGTTCCTGCTTGTCGCCAAGTTGTGCGCGGGTCAGCCATTCCGCGCCGAGGCGGTTGATGCCATTAATGCGGTAACTGGCGCCGAGGTTGAAGGCGCTGTCGCCACGCATGTCGTCGGACAGGTTGAGGCCGACCCGCAGGTAATCGGTGCCGCTGCGTTTGCCGCGGGCGCTGATCACCAGCGTGTGATTGTCGCCCTTGTGCGCCACGCGATACTGCACCTGCTCGAAGTAGTCGAGGCCGTACAACGTGCCCATGTCCGAGTGCAATCGTCCCAGATCCAACCGCTCACCGACGGGCTGACGGATGTAGTAACGGATCACGTCATCATCGACTTTCGAGTCGTTTTCGATTTTGATCGCGGTGATGATCGGCGTGCGCTGGCCCGGTGAGCGAGCGGCATTGAGTTCGGCGTCCATCGAATCGGCGGGTTTGAGCGCTGCCAGGCGCGCGTCGAGAATTCGCGTCGCGCGATAACCGGCGTCGATCATCTCCTGGGCCTTGCCGAAATCGGTGACACCGAACGCTGCCAGGGCCGGCTGGATCAACACATCGGTCGGTTTCAACGCCGCCAGTTGCTCTTCGGAATTGCTGCGGGTCATCAGGGTGATCGACTGGTTCAACACGTCGACCACGGTGGCCAGTTGTTTACGATTGCGCAGCGGCGTGCCGATGTCGACGACGATGGCGACGTCGACGCCCATTTCCCGTGCCACATCGAGCGGAATGTTGTCGGTCATGCCGCCGTCCACCAGCAATCTGCCGTCGAGTTCGACCGGGGCAAACACCGCCGGAATCGACATGCTCGCGCGGATCACTTGCGGCAAATGACCCTTGCGAAACACCACTTTTTCGCCGTTGGCGATGTCGGTGGCTACGGCGCGGAACGGAATCGGCAGTTTGTCGAAATCGCGGGTGTCGCTGGTGTGGGCGAGCAGGCTTTCCAGCAGCAGCGCGAGGTTCTGTCCCTGAATCACACCCAGCGGCAGACCCAGGCTACCATCGTCGCGAAAGCTGAGTTTCTGTTTCACCAGAAAATCGCGGTCATCCTGTTTGCGCCGAAACGGCACATCTTCGCGCGGTGGCGCGTCGGACAGCGCGGCCTGCCAGTCGATCTGCAGCGCCAGTTTTTCCAGTTCGTCGATTTTGTAACCCGATGCATACAGCCCGCCGACCACCGCGCCCATGCTGGTCCCGGCAATCGCGTCGATCTTGATGCCCTGTTCCTCGAGTGCCTTGAGCACACCAATGTGCGCCAGCCCGCGCGCAGCACCGCCGGACAGCACGAGGCCGACCTTGGGCCGCGATGCCTCGGCGGCTTCGACGCTGGCGTGGAGGAACAGGGGCAATAAACCCAGGAGCAGGCAGAACAGCAGACGGCGCATTGTGAGTCTCGGGGCAAGCGGTAAAGCCGGCTATTATAGCGGCGCCCTCTGTCTCAGGAGTTTCAGTCAACATGACCGTCGCCAAAGCCGAAATCGTCATCACCTATTGCACCCAATGCCAGTGGCTGTTGCGTGCCGCGTGGCTGGCGCAGGAACTGCTCAGTACCTTTGGCGATGACCTCGGCAAAGTCTCGCTGGTGCCGGGCACGGGCGGGGTGTTTCACATCACCTGCGACGACGTGCAGATCTGGGAGCGTAAGGCCGACGGTGGTTTTCCCGAGGCCAAGGTACTCAAGCAACGGGTTCGCGATCAGATCGATCCGGGCCGCAACCTTGGCCATAACGAGCGCTCTCAGTGAGACGCGGCCTCGGCGGCGACAGTTTTCTTGTCGGCATGGCCGGACATCCGCGCTGACACGACGATGGCAACAATTATCAACGCGCCGCCGATCAACATCTTCGGCGTCGGGTTTTCATTGAACAGCAGCCAGGCGACAGTGATGCCGTAAACCGGCTCCATGGCGAACACCACCGCGGCCGTGCGTGCCTTGATCACCGCGAGGCTGGCGACAAACAGGCTGTGGGCGACGCCGGTGCAGAACACCCCGAGCAGGGCGATCCACAGCCAGTCGAGCGCGCGCACGTCGCTCAGTTGCGGCGCGGCGACCGGCAGCAGACACACCGCCACCACGACGTTCTGACACAACGCCGCCTGCACCGCCGGGATGCGCGCGGAGCTGGCGCGGTTGGTCAACGACAATAAGGAAAACAGCAAGCCCGACAGCACCGACCAGAGCAAGCCGATAGTCGCGCCACTGCCCAGATCGAAGGCTGGGGTTACCAACACCAGACCGATGCTGACCAACACGACCAGGACAATTTCATTGGCTCGGATACGTTCGCGAAAAATCAGCCCTTCAAGAATCACCGTAAACGCCGGGAAACTGGCAAAGCCCAGGGTCGCGATGGCCACGCCGGCAATCTTCACCGAAACGAAAAAGCTCACCCAATGCCCGGCCAGCAGCACGCCGCTCAAGGCCAGACGTCGCCAGTCCTGGGCCTGGAGTTTTTGCCAGCCGGTCTGGCTGGCGAAACGGGCGAAGAACGCCAGGGCGAGTACAGCGAAAGCGGCGCGCCCAAAGACGATCACAGCGGGGGAGGCGGCAGCGAGTTTGCCGAACACGCCGGTCAGGCCGAACATCAAAGCGCCGATATGCAGGGCGCCGAGGGCGGTACGCGGAGTCATTGCAATCCTTAATCAAAACGCCATTTTTTCGTTGATCGTCGCCACGTTCTACGTGGAAACGACCAATAACTGTAGGAGCTGCCGAAGGCTGCGATCTTTTGCTCCTGCCCTGATCGTTCCCATGCAGCGCTTGGGAACGATCAATCAAAAGATCGCAGCCTTCGGCAGCTCCTACAGTTTGGACCGAAGGAGTTGAGAAGTCTGTCGGCAGGCTATCGTCTTTTGTTGTAGGAATCGCGCCGGAGTTGGCCGGGCGATGTACCACACACTCGTAGGATCGCGGCCGAGAAAGCGCCGGCTGCGAATGTTCTCCATCGGTGTCAGTCTACACCGACGCGTTCAGGCTGCGCTGTCACAAGAATGACTTGCCCTTGTCATGGTCGATTAACCGGGCGCGCGCACGCTGGCGCAAACATCATCGAGGGTTGCCCATGACCAGCGCCGAGCTCGCCAGACCCAGCCGCAAACAACGCGTGCGAACCCTGTGGATTTCTGACGTGCATTTGGGCACGCGAGACTGTCAGGCGGAACACCTGTCGCAGTTTCTCAAGGGCTACCATGCCGACAAGATCTATCTGGTCGGTGACATCATCGATGGCTGGAAACTGCGCGGCGGCATGTATTGGCCACAGGCGCACACCAATGTGATCCGCCGATTGCTGACCATGAGCAAGCGCGGCACCGAGGTGATTTATGTCACCGGGAATCATGACGAATTCTTGCGGCGTTATTCGAAGCTCATTCTGGGCAACATTCAGCTCGTCGACGAAGCGGTGCATATCACCGCGGATGGCCGGCAGCTGTTGGTGATTCATGGCGATCAGTTCGACGTGATCACCCGTTATCACCGCTGGCTGGCGTTTCTCGGCGACTCGGCGTACGAATTTACGCTCACGCTCAATCGCTGGCTCAATCACTGGCGCGCTCGGTATGGCTACGGTTACTGGTCGTTGTCGGCGTACCTGAAACACAAGGTCAAGACTGCGGTGAGTTTCATCAGCGACTTTGAAGAAGCCATCGCCCATGAATGCGTGAAGCGCAAATTGCACGGCGTGGTCTGCGGGCATATTCACCATGCCGAAATCCGCAAGGTGGGGGCGGTGGATTACCTCAATTGCGGCGATTGGGTGGAGTCATGCACCGCGCTGATCGAGCATTGGGACGGCACGATCGAGCTTTATCGCCTTGGGGATGCGCAGGCGCGGGAAGCGGAGCTCAAGGCTGCCAAAGTGGCCGAACTTGCCTGATTCTCGGGTGGTTGTGAGGGGCCTCATCGCTGGCAATTCAGCTCCCACAGGGTTTTGTGGCGTTCACAAAACATTGTGGGAGCTGGCTTGCCAGCGATGGGGTCAGAACAAGCACCATCAAACCGTGGTGTGTTCTTCCATCGCCGCTTTGTAAATCGAGTTCTTTGGTTGAGCAAACAACCGCTCCAGCATCGGCTCGAAAAAGCTCAACGGCAGCGACTCATACGCCGGATCAAACGCTGCAGCGTCGTATTTGGCGCAGAATTCGGCGGTCGCCTGATACTGCGGATGTCCGCTGAATTGCTCGCGCAGATGCCGATCCATGCCCAGATGATGAAAAAAGTAATAGCCCTGGAAGATCCCGTGTTTCTCCACCATCCACAGATTCTCGGCACTGACGAACGGTTTTAGAATCGCCGCCGCAATGTCCGGATGGTTATAGGAACCGAGAGTGTCGCCAATGTCATGCAACAGGGCGCAGACCACGTATTCCTCGTCACGCCCGTCGCGAAAGGCGCGGGTAGCGGTTTGCAGCGAGTGGGTCAGGCGGTCGACCGGGAAACCGCCAAAGTCGCCTTCGAGCAGTTTCAGATGCGCCATGATCCGCGCCGGCAATTGTCTGGCGTAGGCACTGAAGTCCGCAGCAATGATTGCCCAGTCTTCCTGGGTGCCATCCTGCATATGGGTGAAGCGTGCATTGGCATTCATAGGCTGAACTCCTTCAAAACGCCACGCGACCGAGGATCATGTCGCGGTACATGACGAAATCGCCGAGCAGGCTGTACAGCGGATGCTGAAACGTCGCCGGTCGGTTCTTTTCAAAGAAGAAGTGACCGGCCCAGGCAAAGCTGTAACCGGCCAGCGGCAGGGCCCATAACAGCGGCCAGGCGCCTTTGGCGATGGCCATCGCCAGAACGAAAATTACCAGGGTCGTGCCAATGAAATGCAGGCGACGACAGGTGCTGTTGCCGTGTTCGCTGAGGTAATACGGATAGAACTCGGCGAAACTGTTGAAACGCTTGATGTTTTCCACGACCGCTTCTCTGTGGTTATTGTTCTGGCGACAAGTTGTTCTGCGGGTAGCTTATTTGAGTCTAGAGTGATCAGTGATGTGGGCCAGTGACAATCGGCGCCACTTTAGTATCCTTCGAAAATCAGGCCGCAAGCTGCGACCCACCTGTAAAAGAAAAACGCCATGAGCGAACGAACGACTTCTGCAAGCTGGGCGATGGGGATTGTCAAAGCACTGGAAATGGACGGCCTGGATTGCCGGGTGCTGTTCAAGCAATTGGGGCTCGATTATTCGGCTCTGGATGATCCGGATGCACGCTTCCCGCAAGATTCCATGACCCGACTTTGGCAACGGGCGGTCGAACTGTCCGGTAATCCGGCGATCGGCCTGAACATGGGCAAAGTGGTGCGCCCGGCGTCGTTTCATGTGGCCGGCTACGCGCTGATGTCGAGCAATACGCTAGCCGAAGGCTTTCGCCGCCTGGTGCGCTACCAGCGAATCATTGCCGAGAGTGCTGACCTGAGCTTTCGTCTGCTCGAAGAAGGCTACGCGCTGATCCTGACCGTGCACGGCGACCACCTGCCGCCGACCCGGCAAAGCGCCGAAGCGTCGCTGGCGTGTGCGTTGGGCCTGTGCGGCTGGCTGAGCGGACGCACCTTGCATCCGGTCAAAGTGCTGGTGCAGGCTGAGCAACCGGTCGATCTGGAGCCGTATAAACAGGCCTTTCACGCGCCGTTGGTGTTCAACGCACCCTATGACGCTTTGATTTTCGAACGCGCCGACATGGAAGCACCGCTGCCCACGGCCAACGAGGCGATGGCGCAGTTGCATGACCGGTTTGCCGGGGAATATCTGGCGCGTTTTTCCGAAAGCCGCGTGACCCACAAGGCGCGCCAGGTGCTGTGCCGCTTGCTGCCGCAAGGCGAGCCCAAACGCGATACCGTGGCGCAGACGCTGCATCTGTCACAGCGCACCTTGCAGCGCCGCTTGCAGGAGGAGGGGACGAGTTTTCAGCAGTTGCTTGATGACACTCGCCGCGAACTGGCCGAGCAGTATCTGGCGCAACCGAGCATGACCTTGCTCGAGATTGCCTACCTGTTGGGCTTCGCCGATCCGAGCAATTTCTTTCGTGCGTTTCGCCGCTGGTTCGACACCACGCCCGGCGATTACCGGACGCGGCTGTTGCAGGCGTCCAGTGCGCTCAATGACGCCAAAAGGCCGGAATACACAGCACAAACACCGTGATGATCTCCAGACGTCCGAGCAGCATGCCGAACGACAGGATCCACTTTGCCGCATCCGGCAGGGTGGCGAAATTGCCCGCCGGGCCAATGGTCTCTCCCAGCCCGGGACCGACACCCGAAACCGTACTGGCGGCGCCGGTCAGCGCGGTCATCCAGTCGACGCCCAGCAACGACAGCAGCAACGCGATCACGCAGATGGTGATGGCGAAGAAGAACGAAAAGGTCAGGATCGAACGGACAATTTCCTCGTCGAGGCGGTGTCCGTTGTATTTCTGCTTGATCACCGCGCGCGGGTGAATCAGTTGATTGAGGTTGGCCTTGAGCAGGATGTAGGCAACCTGGAACCGGAAGATCTTGATCCCGCCGGCCGTCGAGCCGGAACAGCCACCGACAAACCCCAGATAGAAAAACAGCATCAGCGAAAAGTTGCCCCACAGGCTGTAGTCGCCCAAGGCAAAACCGGTGGTGGTGACCACCGAAGTCACGTTCAGCGCCACATGCCGTAGCGCCTCGAGCCAGTGCAGTTTGGTGGTCCACCAGTACCAAGTGCCGAGTACCAGCCAAGTCACCAGCAACATCGCCAGCAAGCCCTGCACCTGTTGATCGCGGAGCAGCGCTTTGCGATTGCCGCGCAATGTCGCCACGTACAGGGTGAACGGCAGGCTGCCGAGAATCATGATGACAATCGCCACCCAGTGCACCGCCGGTTGTGTCCACTTCGCCAGGGACTGGTCGGAGGTCGAGAACCCGCCCGTGGAAATCGCCGACATCGCATGGTTGATCGCATCGAACGGGCTCATCCCGGCCCACCAGAACGCCAGGCTGCCGAGGATGGTGATGCCGACATACGCTGCCACGATCAGCCGCGCCACCATGTGCGAGCGCGGCATGACTTTCTCTGAACGATCCGAGGATTCGGTCTGGAACAGACGCATGCCACCGATGCGCAACAGCGGCAGAATCGCCACCGCCATGCCGATAAAACCGATGCCGCCGATCCAGTGCAGCAGCGAACGCCACATCAGAATGCCGGGGGACATGCTGTCCAGATGATTGAGCACCGTGGACCCGGTAGCGGTGATGCCGGACATGCTTTCGAAAAACGAGTCGGTGTAACTGATGTGCTGGGTCAACAGAAACGGCAGCGCGGCGAAAATGCACACCACCAGCCAGCTGCTGACGGTCAACAAGTACATGTCGCGCGGGCGCAGATGAATGTGTTCCGGCCGGCCGGGAATCACCAGCGCAAGACCTGCGACGAAGGTGATCATGCTGGCCCAGAGAAACGATGGCAGGTCGCTGGTGCGTTCGAAAATCACCAGGGTGGCCATCGGCACGACCATGGCCACAGCCAGGGTGATCAGGAAGATGCCGATGATGAAACCAATGATCCGTAAGGTCGGCAACGCCATGAAGTCCGCTCGGGCTGATGTGGGAAGGGCGCCATTCTACCCGCGGGGCCCGGCATGTAAACCGGCATCCCTGCGGAAGATACCGCTAGAATAGCTGCACATTTTTCTCTGGAGGTGGCCGATGCAGGCTCTCGACGCTTTGCTCAACCGTGTTTCCGTTCCACGTCTGGTCGAACCGGCCCCGACCGCTCAGCAGCGCGAAGCCCTGTTCGGCGCAGCCTTGCGCGCACCGGATCACGGGCACTTGCAGCCGTACCGCTTCCTCACCATCGAAGGCGCGGCGCGCGAGCAGATGGGCGAATTGCTGGCCGAAGCGGCGCAAATGCAGGAAGGCGAAGTCACCGAGGCGATGATCGACAAGGCCCGCAACGGCCCGCTGCGCGCCCCGCTGGTGGTAGTGGTCATCGCGAAATTGCAGGATCACGTCAAATATCCGAAGGCTGAGCAGTTGCTGGCTGCCGGCTGTGCGGCTCACGGGATTTTGCTGGCGGCGTATGCGCAGGGGATTGGCGCGGTGTGGCGCACCGGTGATCTGGCGTATTCGAAGCACGTGGCTCAGGGCCTGGGCTTGACGGACGACGAAGAAGTGATTGCGTTCCTTTACCTCGGCACGCCGCAGAAGGAACCGCGGGTGGCGGAGAAGGTTGATCTGGCACAGTTCGTCAGCGCGTGGCCGGGTAAAGCCTGAAGATCAAAAGCCCCTCACTGTAGAGACCGGTACATCCTTTACAAATTAGACCGGGGACATCGTTTACACCTTTACAGGCTTGCTACGCGTTTAGCGCCGTGTTCAAGCCTGCCTAAACAGTGGCTGCAAAGGTACAGCTCCCAAGCATCATCTGCCACTTCCTTCAACGCGATGTCCTCTCCAATCAAAGCCTCTCCGAGAAAAATCAGCTGTCCTTTCCATTTGATTTCACCATTTGACCGAACCTTGCGTACTTCAACATCAGAGCCGTATTCAAGGGCAGGCAAGTGACCGGGATAAGCACGTTCCGACGGGCTATAGACCGAAGCTGGCGGTTTCATGCCCAGCGCGGTGTGGGGTCGGTGGTGGTTGAAGTCTTGGATGAAATCCTGAAAAGCCAGCTGCTGGCGCACAAGGTTTTCCGCAGGTGGCACCGCTGCCTTTAGCGTTCGATGCATCCGTTCATGTCGACCATTTTGGTCGGGACGGCCAGGCGTAATCGTTTCGACATGGATTCCAAGCCTGATGAACCAAACTGATAACTTCGAAAGTCGCGCCAGTCCTGTCGAGGCAAAAGGAGCGCCATTGTCAGTGCGGATCACATCCGGCAGCCCATATTCTCGAAAAGCCCACTCGAAGCCTTCCCGCGTCGGCGCGCCATGCGTACTGGGCAAAGCTCGACAGACGAATAAAAAGCGGCTCATCTGATCGGTAATGGTAAGCGGGTAGCACCAGTTACCGTCCTGCATTTTGAACTGCCCTTTGTAATCAGCACACCAGGTCTGATTGGGCGCGTCGACCGGACGCAAATGCGTTGGCGCACGGGGACGTGGGGGATAAGGTCGTCGCGCCATGACCAAACCAGCTTTCTTCAACCACTCTCCGGCAGTACTCGCCGCCGGCCACTGGATATGCGGATCGGAAACGCGCAGGCGATCGATGATCTGTTTGGGCCCTCGATCGGGATGTTCGTTTTTCTTGGCAAACAACTTGGCAATGATTTCGTCGGAAGTTTGATGAGGGCAGTTCAGCGGCTTGCGCGACTGCTCTTTCAAACCATCAACGCCCAACGCTGCGTATCGGTCCAACCACTTGTCGATGGTAGGGCGGCTGACACCATACCGCCGGCTTAACTGGCTTTTGGTGTAGCTGCCGCTAAGCCAATCGCTGATTAACTTTACTCGTTGATCCATTGGGGACTCTTGTTTCCAGGGCATGGTCAGCACCTCCTGACCACGATTGATACCTGTAAACCATGTCCCCGGTCTCAAACGTAAAGGATGTATCCGGTTTTTACCTCACCCTAACCCTCTCCCAGAGGGAGAGGGGACTGATTGGGAGATGCTTTGGAGTTACACCGACCTGAGCGACCTTCGCTGAATCCAGAGTCGGGATACCGGACGTGTTGTTTCTGCGAGTCCATAATCGACCCGGTCTTTCACGTCGATGCATTACGCCAGACACCTCGGTCAGCTCCCTCTCCCAGAGGGAGAGGGAGCTGATTGGGGGATGCTTTGGAGTTACACCGACCTGAGCGACCTTCGCTGAATCCAGAGTCGGGAACCCGGACGTGTTGTTTCTGCGAGTCCATAATCGACCCGGTCTTTCACGTCGATGCATTACGCCAGACACCTCGGTCAGCTCCCTCTCCCAGAGGGAGAGGGGACTGATTGGGAGATGCTTTGGAGTTACACCGACCTGAGCGACCTTCGCTGGATCCAGAGTCGGGATGCCGGACGTGTTGTTTCTCCGAGTCCATAATCGACCCGGTCTTTCACGTCGATGCATTACGCCAGACACCTCGGTCAGCTCCCTCTCCCAGAGGGAGAGGGGACTGATTGGGGGATGCTTTGGAGTTACACCGACCTGAGCGACCTTCGCTGAATCCAGAGTCGGGGTACCGGACGTGTTGTTTCTGCGAGTCCATAATCGACCCGGTCTTTCACGTCGATGCATTACGCCAGACACCTCGGCAGCTCCCTCTCCCAGAGGGAGAGGGCTGGGGTGAGGGGCTTTTCAAGGCTGGACGATAACTCCCGGCACCAGCGGCAATTCCAGGCTCGCCACAAAGCCCCCCTGCGGATGATTGGCCAGCGTCAAACTCCCGCCATGCCGCTCTGCCGCGCGCTTGGCAATCGCCAGCCCCAAGCCATGGCCAGCAGCGGTTTGCCCCGGCGCCCGATAAAACGGCTCACCCAACTGGCTCAAATGCTCAGCCTGCACCCCCGGGCCATGATCGCGCACGCTGACGATGATTTTTTCGCCCTGCCGCGCGGCCTGCAGCTCGATCGGTAGATCCGGCGGATTGAAGCGCTGGGCATTGCGCAGCAGATTATCGACCGCCCGTTCGATCATCGTTGGCCAGCCTTTCAGATTGAGCTGCGGCTCGGCCTCCAGCCGTACGGTCTGCTCGGGCGAGCCCAGTTTCGCATCCTTTTGCAGCGCGGCGAGCAGCGCGTTCAGGTCGACGTTTTCCGCGCTGGCGTTGTCGGCATCCACGCGCGCCAGCACCAGAATTTCACTGATCAGTGCTTCGAGGCGATCGCACTCTCGGGTCAGTCGCGGCCAGAGTTTCTCGCGTTCTTCAGGATTGGCGCGTTCCGCCAGGGCCAGGGCAATGCGTAGCCGTGCCAGTGGCGAACGCAATTCATGGGACACGTCGCGCAGCAACTGACGCTGACTGCCAATCAGGCTTTGCAGACGCGCGCCCATGCGGTTGAAGTCGGTGGCAAGCACGCCGAATTCATCGCGACGGTTGGCCAGTTTCGCCAGGCTGTTCTGTTGATAGGTGGTCTGTCCCAGGTCATGCACCGCGCCGCGCAAACGGCTGAGCGGACGGGTGATGGAGAACGTCACCAGCAGACTGAACAGGGTCAGCACCACCAGTGCGATGCCCAACGCACTCAATGGCCAGAGCAGACTGTCGCGGTGCCAGGCGTCAAGTTCCGGGTGCGGGATGCGATAGATGAAGAGGTAGGTGTCACCGGTCTTGTCACTGGTGAATTCGTCGGTCAGACGCCGCCACGGCAGGCGCCGGTCATCATTGTTCTGTCGAGCTTCGAACGCGGCGGCGCGGCGCGGGAAGGTGCCGCGCACCACTGGATCGCCGCTCTCGTTGAGCACTTGAACGTCGATGTGATATTGGCGTTTGCGTTGTTCAAGGATGTCCTGCGCGGCTTCCTCGCCTTGGGCTTCATAGGTCTGCGTCCATTCGCCGGCCAGGGTATTGAGGCCCGGATGGCGACTGAGAATCCACGCGTCCTGATTGAGCATATGCCCGAGCAGAATCGACAGGCCCGCGACCAGAGCGATGGCCAGCCAGAAACTCGCGAGAATACGCCAGAACAGTGAACGCACAGAAAGCCCTCAAAACGATGCAAAACCCCCTGCAGGAGCTGCCGCAGGCTGCGATCTTTTGATTTTGCTTTCGAAAAACAAGATCAAAAGATCGCAGCCTGCGGCAGCTCCTACAGGGTTGCGATGAAAATAGACCCGACGGCGTTAACCGTCGGGTCCGGGTCAGAACATTATTGCGCTTTTTGCGGCTGCTGCGCTTTCCAGGCCTTGAATTCGGCCCATTCGGCGCGACGTTCGGCGCGTTTTTTCTGGATCTGGTCGAACTGCTTCTGTTGCTCGGGTTTCAGCAGTGCGCGGACATCGGACTCGGCCTTCTTGTGGTTGGCAGCGATCTCGTCCTTCATGGCTTTCTGGTCAGCCGGCGAGAGTTTTTCCAGGTATTTGTCGACCACCTGCTTACGCTCGTGCATCTGCTCGCCCATGATCTTGCGGATCTGCTCGCGCTGTTCGCGGGACAGGTCGAGCTGGCTGTACGGGCCTTTGCCGTGCATGCCGCCGTGCATCTGACCACCGTGACGCGGGCCGTCGAGCGGGCCACCCATCGGACCGCCATCTTGCGGCATCGCCATAGCGACGGTTGGCAGAGCGGCAGCGAACATCAGAGCGATAAGAGTCTTGCGCATGGTGTATCTCCTTGTCTCGTTCCCGGTACGTTCCGGATGAGTTCAGATTACGCAGATCAAGGTCAGCGGCGGTCAGCGCAGCGTAAAGCTTCGGTAAAGACCCTTCGGTCCCGCCCTTACACATATCCCTGTAGGAGCTGCGGAAGGCTGCGATCTTTTGATTTCGCTTTTAAAAAACAGATCAAAAGATCGCAGCCTTCGGCAGCTCCTACAGGATCTCGTGTGCGGCTCAGAGGCTGTAGTAATAGCCGCGGCTGCGCAGGGCGACGATGCGCGGACGGCCGTCGGGGTGGGAGCCGATCTTCTTGCGCAGGTTGCTGACGTGCATGTCGAGGCTGCGGTCGTACAGGGTCAACTTGCGGCCGAGGGCCAGTTGCGCCAGTTCCTGTTTGTCCAGCGGCTCGCCGGGCTGTTTGAGCAGGGCTTCCAGCAGGCGGCTTTCAGAAACAGTCAGGGTCAGTTCTTTTTCGTCGATGCTGACCACGCCGCGCACCGGGCTGAAACTCAAATCACCCAGTTCCAGCTGCGTCGACACGGCGGCGGGATGGCTGCGGCGCAACACCGCGCGCAGGCGTGCAGTCAGTTCGCGCGGGTCGCAAGGTTTGGCCAGATAGTCATCGGCGCCCAGTTCGAGGCCGAGGATACGGTCCAGCGGTTCGCCGCGCGCCGAGAGCATCAGCACCGGCAGATCGGCATGGTCGTTGCGCAATTGCTTGAGCAGTTCCAGACCGCTGCCATCGGGCAGCATCACGTCCAGCACCACCGCCGCCGGGGCGGTTTCGGCCAAGGCTTTGCGGGCGCTCTGGCCGTCGTGGCAGGCGCGCACCTGGAAGCCTTCCTGGCTCAACCAGCTACTCAGGAGTTCGCACAACTCCTGGTCATCATCAATCAGTAACAGCTCGCTCATGACTCACTCAATTTAGCCATTGCCGACGTTTTCGGCTTGCACCACTGGCAAAGATACCGCAGAGCAGCGCCAATAGCGCTACCCCGGCACCAGTGACGAACCACTGTTGCTGATCGGTCAACAAGCGCGGCAGCGGACTGGCCTGGGCTTCCTTGAGTTGCAGCTTGAGGCGCTGGTTCTCCTGGCGTAGCCGGGCGAGTTGGGCGCTTTCGCGCGTGTTGTCGGCATTCTGCAGTTGTTTGTTCAGTTCTTCCCGCTGCTGTTCACTGGCCTTGAGGCGCTGTTGCAGCTCGGTGATCTGGCTGCCGGCACTCAGTGACAATGGCGTAGAGCTGCCACCTTCGGTGGTTTCCTCACCATGGGCGGGGGCCATGATCGACAACGTGAGCAACATCAGACACAACGGACCCTTGCGCATCGCGACACCTGCTTCCAAATGGTTATTGGGCAGGTTGTCGGCAGGCAAACGAGAATAATGAGCGATTGAGAGCACGATGAACCGAGAAGGTTCATCGTGCGCAAGGACTTAAGGCAGGACTTGCTTGAACGGCTTGACGATCACGTTGGCGTAGACACCGGCGGCGATGTACGGATCGGCATCAGCCCAGGCCTGGGCGGCGCTCAGGGAGTCGAACTCGGCAACGATCAGGCTGCCGGTGAACCCCGCTGCGCCCGGATCATTGCTGTCGACAGCCGGGTGAGGGCCGGCCAATACGATGCGGCCTTCGGCCTTGAGCGCTTGCAGGCGTTCCAGATGGGCAGGGCGCGCGGCGAGGCGGGCTTCGAGCGAGTTGGCGACGTCGGTGGCAATGATGGCGTAGAGCATGTCAGTCCTCGGTTTTTGGTGTTGTGGTATCGGCGTCGTGCAGATGACGCGACAGGTAAATGCCCTGTGCGACCAGGAACAACACTGTCATGCCCAGACTGCCGAAAACCTTGAAGTCCACCCAGATGCTCTGGAAGGTGAAGGCAACGAACAGATTCGCCGCGCCGCAGAACAGGAAGAAGGCAATCCAGGCGATGTTCAGGCGCGTCCAGACCGGATCCGGCAGGGTCAGCGCGTGGCCCATGATGCGTTTGATCAGCAGGCGGTCACCGATGAAATGACTGCCGATGAAGGCGATCGCGAACAACCAGTTGACCACCGGCGCTTTCCATTTCAGGAAGGTCTCGCTGTGGAAAGCCAGCGTGAGGCTACCGAATACCAGACAGGCGATCAGGGTCAGCCATTGGCTTTTTTCCAGCTTGCGCTGTTTGATGAACAGCGCGCCGTACACCACCAGAGAACTGATGATCAGCATCGCCGTCGCACTGTAAATACCGCCTACAGTCACTTCATGGCCGGCGATGTCGACGACCCGTGGATCAAGTTTGTAAACGATGAAGAACAGCAGAAGCGGGATGAAATCGATGAATTGTTTCACAGTGAGAGCCAGAAGCTGGATGTGGCGGCATAATAACAAACATATGGGCGCGCGATAGCGCCAGCTGATTTGAGGTTACAACTCCCCGTGAATGTCGATTTGCACTGCCACAGCACGGCCTCCGATGGCGCCCTGGCGCCTGCGGTTCTGGTTGCGCGTGCGTTTGAAAACGGCGTGCGAGTCCTGGCGTTGACCGACCATGACACCCTCGAAGGCCTCGCCGAAGCGCGTACGGCTGCCCATGCGCTGGGTATGCAACTGGTCAACGGCGTCGAATTATCGTGCACCTGGGGCGGGGCGACCATTCATGTGCTCGGCTACGGTTTCGATGTCAATGCCGCGCCGTTGGTCGAGGCGATCGCGAAATTGCACGATGGCCGCTGGCTGCGGTCGGAAGAAATAAGCCGCAAGCTCGCCCTCAAGGGCATGCCCGGCGCCCTCGACGGCGCCAGGCAAGTCCAGCAGGAGCTGGGCGACAGCGGCAATGCACCGGCCCGTCCGCATTTCGCTGACTGGATGGTGCGCGAAGGGTTTGTAAAGGATCGCGCCGAGGCGTTTCGCAAATGGCTCGGCGCCGGCAAGCTGGGTGACGTCAAGTTGCACTGGCCGACCCTCGAAGACACCGTCGGCACCCTGCGCGCCGCTGGCGCCTGGGTCAGTCTGGCGCATCCGTGGCACTACGATTTCACCCGTAGCAAACGCCGCAAGCTGATTGCCGACTATATTCAAGCAGGCGGGCATGCAATCGAGGTGGTCAATGGCCATCAACCCGCAGAACAGGTCGGCAGCCTGGCGATTCTTGCCCGTGAGTTCGGTCTGCTGGTCAGCGCCGGCAGTGACTTCCATGGCCCTGGCGGCTGGTCTGAGATCGGCCAGTACCGGCCGGTTCCCGAGGACCTTCCACCCCTGTGGTGTCGGTTCAAACATGACACAGATATTGCCGCCGTCTGAACAGGTAGAGAACGTGAGTCAATTTTTCCAGATACATCCGGAAAACCCGCAAGCGCGCCTGATCAAACAGGCGGTCGAGATCATCCGCAAGGGCGGGGTGGTGGTTTATCCCACGGACTCTTCCTACGCTATCGGTTGCCAGATCGGCGACAAGACCGCGATCGAGCGTGTGCGTCGCCTGCGTCAGCTCGATGAAAAGCATAACTTCGCGCTGATCTGCAGCGATCTGTCGCAACTGGGCAATTACGCGAAGATCGACACTGGCACCTTTCGTATCCTCAAAGCGCACCTGCCGGGGCCTTACACCTTCATTCTCAACGCCACGCGCGAAGTGCCACGGCTGCTCCTGCATCCGAAAAAACGCACCATCGGTCTGCGCGTGCCGAGCCATCCGATTGCCTTGGCGCTGTTGGCCGAGCTGGGCGAGCCGCTGATGAGCGTGACGCTGATCATGCCCGGCGATGAAGATCCGCTGAGCGATCCGTACGAAATGCGTCAATTGCTCGAACATCAAGTGGACTTGATCATTGACGGCGGCTTCGGCGGGATCAAGGCGTCCACGGTGGTCGATCTGACCGGGGATGATCCCGAGGTCGTGCGCGTGGGTTGCGGCGATCCGACGCCATTCATGGTCGAGGCCTGAATGTCCGCAGTGGAACCCGTCGTCGATCCCCAGGCCGGCGCTCAGCAGGAGCTGCCGTTCGCCATGGTCTACGGCCAGGCAGTCCTGGAAATGCCGCTGGACCTGTACATTCCGCCGGATGCGCTGGAAGTCTTTCTTGAAGCCTTCGAAGGCCCGCTCGACCTGCTGCTCTACCTGATCCGCAAACAGAACATCAACATCCTCGACATCCCGGTGGCGGAAATCACCCGGCAGTACATGGGCTATGTCGAGTTGATGCAGTCGGTGCGCCTGGAACTGGCCGCCGAGTATCTGGTAATGGCGGCGATGCTCGCCGAGATCAAATCGCGCATGCTCCTGCCGCGCGCCGAAACCGTCGAAGACGAAGAAGACGACCCGCGCGCGGAACTGATCCGCCGTCTGCAGGAATACGAACGCTTCAAGGCTGCCGCCGAAGGTATCGACGGCTTGAGCCGGGTCGGCCGCGATGTGATTGTGCCCAAGCTCGACGCCCCGGAAGCGCGGGCGCGCAAGCTGCTGCCGGATGTCGCGCTGGAAGAAATCCTGATGTGCATGGCCGACGTGCTGCGCCGTGGCGACATGTTCGAAAGCCACCAGGTCAGCCGCGAGGCACTGTCCACCCGCGAGCGCATGAGCGATGTGCTGGAACGGCTCAAGGGCGGCGGTTTCGTGCCGTTTGTCGAGCTGTTCACCGCCGAAGAAGGTCGCCTCGGGGTCGTGGTGACCTTTATGGCGATCCTTGAACTGGTCAAGGAATCTTTGGTCGAGCTGGTGCAGAATGAGCCGTTCGCCGCGATCCACGTGCGAGCCCGAGCCGAATAACGAGTCCAAACATGAACCTGACTGAACCCCGCGAGCTGGCGCCCCTGCTTGAAGCCTTTCTGTTGGCCTCGGGAAAGCCGCAATCCCTTGATCGCCTTTTCGAATTGTTCGAAGAGGGCGAGCGCCCCGAGCCAGCGGTTTTCAAGAAAGCCCTGACGCTGCTGGGCAAGTCCTGCGAGGGCCGCGCCTTTGAACTCAAGGAAGTCTCGTCCGGCTATCGCTTGCAGATTCGCGAGAAGTTTTCACCGTGGGTTGGCCGGCTCTGGGAAGAACGTCCGCAGCGCTACTCCCGTGCCTTGCTGGAAACCATCGCGCTGATCGCCTATCGCCAGCCGATTACCCGCGGTGAAATCGAAGATGTGCGCGGCGTAGCGGTTAACAGCAACATTGTCAAAACCCTGCTGGAGCGCGAGTGGATCCGCGTCGTCGGTTACCGCGATGTGCCGGGCAAACCGGCAATGTTCGCCACCACCAAGGCGTTTCTCGACCACTTCAACCTGAAAAATCTCGAAGACCTGCCGCCGCTGGCAGAACTGCGCGAGATGGAAGCCGAGCCGGTGCTTGATTTCGACGACGCGCCGGTGCCGCAAAGTCTGCAGGATGCTGTGGACGCCAGCGCTGAACCCGACGAAGAGAAGGAAGAAACCAGTTTTCACACCTTGCTGCTGGAACTGGACAGCATGGAAGAGGGGATCAAGACCGACTTCGACGATTTGCTGCGCGATGCGGTGGATGGGGAAGCGCCGACGGCTGAGTCTGAAACCGAAACCGAAATCGCCGGGCCGCTTGTGGACGTTGAAGCGGTTATAGAAGTTGAACTTGAAGCCGAGCCCGAACCCGAACCGGAAGAAGACATTCTTGGCGTCGCCGAAGCCCGCGAAAAGCTGCTGGCCGCCGTCGCCGCCCTCGAGCAACCGGCGCCCGAACCTAAGCTAAGCGAAGAAGAAGCCGAGGCCCGCGCCCTGGCCGAAGCCATCGAAGCCGAACGGCGCGAGTTCGAAGACTGAGGGCCGCCGAAAAGATCGCAGCCTGCGGCAGCTCCTACAGGGGCCACATTCCAAGGTAGGAGCTGCCGAAGGCTGCGATCTTTTGATCTTCCAAAGGTAACCCAATGAGCTCGACAAAAGACCCGTGCATCAGCCTCTGCAAATTCTCCGACGACATCTGCCTCGGCTGTGGCCGCAGCAAGCGCGAGATCAAGGCCTGGAAAAAGCTCGACAAGGATGACAAACGCACGGTGCTGGCCGAAGCCGCGCTGCGCTTGATCAAACTCGGCGGTGCCGGTCGGCGGAAAAAGAAATAACCTTGTCGTGATCGACTAGTCTCTGATGCGCAAAGACGCACATCCGCGTATGATTCGCGACCCTTCGCCGATCCCTTCGGCCAAGTACCCAGATTCCAATGCTTCAGGCGCCCAATTCAGAGCGCTTGAACAGACCACACCGGGAGGTGCCCAGATGAGTGACATCAATCAGAAAGACGACCAGGAAATCGGCCCAGCAGGCGAAAAACTGCAGAAGGTTCTCGCCCGTATCGGCGTCGGTTCGCGCCGTGACGTGGAATCCTGGATCAGCCAACGCCGGATCAAGGTCAATGGTAAAGACGCCACCCTCGGCCTGCGCGTCGACATGCACGACGCCATCACCATCGATGGCAAGGTGATCAAGCGCGAAGAAGCCGCCGAAATGGTGCGCCGCGTGATCATGTACAACAAACCCGACGGCGAAATCTGCACCCGTGACGACCCGGAAGGCCGTCCGACCGTGTTCGACAAACTGCCGCGTCCGAAAGAAGGCCGCTGGATCAACATCGGTCGCCTCGACATCAATACCACCGGTCTGCTGATGTTCACCACCGACGGTGAACTGGCCAACCGTCTGATGCACCCGTCCTACGAGATGGACCGTGAGTACGCCGTGCGTGTGCGTGGTGAAGTCGATGACGAAATGATCGAGCGCCTGAAGGCCGGCGTCGTGCTGGAAGACGGCCCGGCCAAGTTCACCGACATCAAGCAGGCCCCGGGTGGCGAAGGCTTCAACCACTGGTATCACTGCGTGGTGATGGAAGGTCGTAACCGTGAGGTTCGTCGTCTGTGGGAATCCCAGGGTCTGGTGGTCAGCCGTCTGAAGCGCGTGCGTTTCGGTCCGGTGTTCCTCAACTCCGACCTGCCGATGGGTCGCTGGCGCGAAATGAGCCAGTATGAAGTCGACATTCTCAGTGCCGAAGTCGGCCTGACACCGGTCGCGATGCCGCAACTGAACGCCAAGAGCAAGGACAAGCTCGAGCGTATGCAGCGTAAATCGTCGCGTCCGATGGGCAAGACCGAGCGTGTGCGCACCCTGCGTCCCGCCGCTGGCGCACCGACCGCCCCACGTCCGAGCCGTGAGCCGCAGATCGAAGGCGAACGCCCGGCGCGCAAACCGGTGGCTCGTGACGGCGAGCGCGCTCCTCGTCCAGCCAATGGCCGTACTGAGCGTGGCGAACGTGGCGCTCCTGCCGGTCGCGGTACGCCGGTAGCGGATCGCCCGGCCGACACCACCAACAAGCGCCCGGCCAAACCAGCGCCGAAGCGTCCAGGGATCAAACTGGTTGACGGTGACAAGCCGTCGGGCAAGCGTCGCGGTGCACCGGCCGGTGCCGGTCAGCGTCCGGGTTTCGGCCGCAAGAAGCCGGAGTGAGGCAGCGGTGAGTTGTAAGCTGCAAGCTGCAAGCTAGAGCAGAAACGCCAACCTCAGGGTTGGCGTTTTTTTTTTGTCTGGCTGTCCGGCACGGCATCCACTCGCCCTGTAGGAGCTGACGAGTGAAACGAGGCTGCGATCTTTGCATCTCAAAAACAACATCAAAAGATCGCAGCCTCGTTTCACTCGTCAGCTCCTACAGGAGGCTAGTACGCATTTAGGAGACAAAGCTGCCGTCAATTTTATTATTTGAAAACAAAAAACTATCGGCGAATTTTCTTAGCACACTTGCTAGCGTCAATTTGCAGAGGTCCTACGGAAAATACTGATTTGGAAATAATGCGTTACGCGCCGTAAAGAAAAATTTACGAAAACCGCCTTGGAATCCCATGAATCGCCGGCATCAGCGAGCGCGTAAGGAAAACCTTCCGCGATCTTGATTCCCATAGCCCGCGAAAGGCTCTGGCCCGCTTGTTTCAAAGGTGATTGAAGGGTGAGATGCGTTCCACGCCTGTCGTGCAGGTGAATAACAAGAAGGAGGCGCAATGAACGCCGCGACTGATTTCCACTTCTCTCCGTGGGACGGTTTTTTCCTCGTCCACGTCGATGGCCCGCAAAGGCCTGACTCAATTTTTGCAGCCGCTCGAGTCGCTCGGGGCGGCCCCGCGCAATCCCGGCAACCGACACGCTGATCCAGCGAGGTCTGGCAGCAGGGGGTTAGCGGTGTACAATGCGCCGCGTTTTAACTGTGACCCTCTGCGTAATCGCGAATCTCAAGGCTATCCGCCTTGTTCACTCCGTGACGCCACAAGCGTTTCGGGTTCGATTTCGTCACAGATAAAAACAAACAGGTGACGCATGACCGTTGTAAAAAAGCTGAACTCCTGGTGCCTGCGCTGGGGTTTGATCGGGGCTGCCTGAAATCGCAACCTTGCAGCAACGTCTACTGAACATCATCAAACCTTGCGTGAGACCTTTTTCATGAGTGGACAACCCTCGCATTCAGGCGAGCTGAAACGCGGCCTGAAAAATCGCCATATTCAACTGATCGCCCTCGGTGGCGCGATCGGTACCGGATTGTTCCTCGGTTCTGCCGGGGTGCTGAAATCCGCCGGTCCGTCGATGATCCTCGGCTACGCCATTTGCGGCTTCATCGCCTTCATGATCATGCGCCAACTCGGCGAAATGATCGTCGAAGAGCCGGTGGCCGGTTCCTTCAGCCATTTTGCGCATAAATACTGGGGCGGCTTTGCCGGTTTCCTGTCGGGCTGGAACTGCTGGATTCTGTACATTCTGGTGGGCATGTCGGAGCTGACGGCGGTCGGCAAGTACATTCACTATTGGGCGCCGGATATTCCGACCTGGGTATCGGCGGCGGCGTTCTTCGTGCTGATCAATGCGATCAATCTGGCCAATGTCAAAGTCTTCGGTGAAGCCGAGTTCTGGTTTGCAATCATCAAAGTCGTGGCGATTGTCGGCATGATCGCGCTGGGCAGCTACCTGCTGGTCAGCGGCCACGGCGGCCCGCAAGCCTCGGTGAGCAACCTGTGGTCGCACGGTGGTTTCTTCCCGAATGGCGTCAGCGGCCTGGTGATGGCCATGGCGATCATCATGTTCTCTTTCGGTGGTCTGGAAATGCTTGGCTTCACTGCAGCCGAAGCCGACAAGCCGAAGACCGTGATCCCGAAAGCGATCAATCAGGTGATCTACCGCATTCTGATCTTCTACATCGGCGCGCTGGTCATTCTGCTGTCGCTGACCCCATGGGACAGCCTGCTGCAAACCCTCAATGCGTCCGGCGATTCCTACAGTGGCAGCCCGTTCGTGCAAGTGTTCTCGATGCTCGGCAGCAACACCGCCGCGCACATCCTCAACTTTGTCGTACTGACTGCAGCGCTGTCGGTTTATAACAGCGGCACCTACTGCAACAGCCGCATGCTGCTGGGCATGGCCGAGCAGGGCGATGCGCCGAAAGGCCTGGCGAAGATCGACAAGCGCGGCGTGCCGGTACGTTCGATTCTGGCTTCGGCGGCAGTGACGCTGGTTGCGGTGCTGCTCAACTATTTGATCCCACAGCATGCGCTTGAACTGCTGATGTCGCTGGTAGTTGCGACGTTGGTGATCAACTGGGCGATGATCAGTTTCTCGCACTTCAAGTTCCGCCAGCACATGAACAAGACGCAGCAGACACCGCTGTTCAAGGCGCTGTGGTATCCGTACGGCAACTACGTTTGCCTGGCGTTTGTGGTGTTCATTCTTGGCGTGATGCTGTTGATTCCGGGCATTCAGATCTCGGTGTATGCGATCCCGGTATGGGTCGCATTCATGTGGATCTGCTACGTGATCAAGAACAAGCGCGATGCCCAACACGCGTTGCCTGCAACCGCGAAATAAACGCGCGAGCAGAAACGACAAACCCGGCCAGAGTGCCGGGTTTGTCGTTTCTGTGTAGGAGCTGCCGCAGGCTGCGATCTTTTGATCTTGCTTGTTAAAAGATCAAAAGATCGCAGCCTGCGGCAGCTCCTACAGGGCTCATGGCGTATCCTGCACGTTCTGATTACGGACGCTTTTCCATGCTGGTGATTTCCAACAACGTGCATCTGCCCGATGCCGAGATCGAATTGACCGCCATCCGCGCCCAGGGCGCCGGTGGGCAGAACGTCAACAAGGTGTCCAGTGCGATGCACCTGCGCTTCGACATACCCAACTCGTCGTTGCCTGAGTTTTACAAGGAACGACTGTTGGCGCTGCGTGACAGTCGCATCACCAGCGAGGGCGTGCTGATCATCAAGGCCCAGCAATACCGCACGCAGGAAGCCAATCGCGCCGATGCGCTGGAGCGGTTGGTCGAGCTGATTCTCAGCGCCACCAAAGTTGAAAAGAAGCGCCGCCCGACCAAGCCGACACTGGGTTCGAAGAAGCGTCGGCTGGAGTCGAAAACCAAGCGCGGCAACATCAAGGCCGGGCGCGGCAAAGTGGATTTTTAATCCTCGCGATATTTTGCCGTGTGTTTGTACAAATAAACGCTCAACCCCAAGCCGCTCAACGCCGCGAGGGCAGCGAACAGGAAGATCGAGGCAAAGCCGAATCCCGCCGCAATCGCGCCGGCCAGTGGCCCGGTGACACCCAGTGACAAATCAATGAACAGCGAATAAGCGCCAACCGCAGCGCCGCGACTGGACGCCGGCACCAGATTCACCGCTTCGACGCCCAGCGCCGGGAACACCAGCGAGAAGCCGAACCCGCTCAGCGCCGCCCCGGCCAACGCCCAGTGCGCGTCTGGTGCGATCCACAGCAGCAACAGGCCGAGGGTTTCCACCGCCAGGCAGGCAATCGCCACGCGGAAACCGCCGAGACGGTTGATCAGGTTGCCGAACAGCAGACGCGCGCCAATGAAGCTGGCGCCGAACAGGCTCAGACACAGCACCGCGTTATCCCAATGCTGTGTCGCGTAATACAGGGTAATGAAGGTGGCGATGGTGCCGAAGCCGATCGAGCCCAGCGCCAGCCCGCAGCCATGAGGGAAGACTTTACCCAGCACATGCATGAACGGCAGTCGCTCCCCGGCAACGACAGGCGCAGCGGTTTTCGGCCATGCCAGCGCCAGACCGAGCAAGGCGAGGAGGATGATGCTGACGCCCATGCTCCACAAGCCCAACCGGCTCACCAGCCAGACGCCGAACGGCGCGCCGATCGCCAGCGCGCCGTAACTGGCGATGCCGTTCCACGAAATCACCTTGGCAGTGTTGACCGCACCGACGCGGCCGATGCCCCAGCCAATCGAGCCGGAGCCGACCAGACTTTCAGCGCTGCCGAGCACCAGCCGGCCGATCAACAGGCTGATCAGGCTGAACATCGGCATCGTCGGCGTCCACGCTGAGATCAGCATGAACACACCGCTCAAGCCACAACCGGCCAAGCCAATCATTACCGCGCGTTTGCTGCCCTGGTTGTCGATGATCTTGCCGGCATATGGGCGGCTGAGAAGGGTGGCGAGGTATTGCACGCTGATCACCAGACCGGCGATCACCGCACCAAAACCCAATTCACTGTGGACATAACCGGGCAGCACCGCGAGCGGAATGCCGATATTCAGATAGCCGATGAAGGTGAAGAGGACGATGGAAACGACTTGCAGCGTGACCGCCAGCGGGCGCTGGGGCTCGGATATAGAGGACGACATGGGTAACGATCCACGGGAGCAGCAGATTAGATAGGCTGCTCATGATACCGACGTGAACCGATCACGGGCGGGTAAAAGTAAAACTATTTGCCGGGCGGCGCTTTCAGGGTTTTGCCGGGGCAACCAGGTGCGTGGTGACGAGCGCGGCGAGGGCATTCTCTTCGCTGCCGAAACGCTCTAGCAGAGCGGCTTGTTTTTCAGGCGAGAGACGGTTCCAGATGTCGATCATCTTCTCGGTGGTGCCTATGAGTACGGCAGCTTGGCTTTCGGAGAATTCGTCGGTCATGGCGGGCTCGCGGTTCAGGCAGTGTGGAAAGCGCATGTTAGCGCTTTCCACACGGTCTGTACGACGTGGTCTTACTCTTCGTTGTCGGCCGGGCGGCTCTCAACGGCTTCTTTCTGCTCGGGCTGTTGGGCGCCGGCTTGTTGCGTGGTCGTCTGCTCAGGTACGTGCAGGCTTGGGAAGGGGAGATTAGGAATCTCGTGCATGGTTGCGCTCCTCGCTAAGTCTGTTGATAGATCTGGTAGATCCGCGCTTCTACAAAGCCTGCGCAGGATACAGCAGGAAAAATGACAATCAGACTTTTAATTCAAATTAATGCGACAGATGGCCGCAGGGGCGGGGACCCCCACAGGTTATTTGTTGCCGGTCTGAAGGAAGACGCCCCTGTAGGAGCTGCCGAAGGCTGCGATCCTTTGATCTTGATGTTAAAAACAAAGATCAAAAGATCGCAGCCTTCGGCAGCTCCTACCGGGGAATGCGGGGAGTGGGTTATTTGCAGACGTCGGCGATCGCGTCGGCCAACAGGGCCAGGCGGGTAGCGTCGATGCCGGCGACATTCGCCCGGCCGGAGCTGACCATGTACACGCTGTGCCGCTCACGAAGGTTTTTCACCTGCTCCGGCGAGAGGCCAGTGTAGGAAAACATCCCGCGCTGCACGCCAATGTGCGCAAAGCGCTCGCGCAGGCCGTGCGGCTCCAGCGCTTCTACCAGGCCGCTGCGTAGCTGCGCGATGCGTAAACGCATGGCTTCCACTTCGTCGGCCCAACGGGCTTTCAGCTCGGGATCGGCCAGAATCGTTGCGACCACCGCAGCGCCATGATCCGGTGGCGTCGACCACAGGTTACGGGCGATGTTGGCCAACTGGCTGCGGATATCGATGAGCTTGTCGGCGCTGTTTGCGCAAACAATCAGCGCACCCGTGCGGTCGCGGTACAGGCCGAAGTTCTTCGAACACGAACTGGTGATCAGCAGCTCTGGCACTTGCGCGGCGAACAAACGAGTCGACCACGCATCCTGCTCCAGCCCATCTCCGAACCCCTGATAAGCGAAGTCGATCAGCGGCAGCAGGTCGCGGCTGCGCACGACCTCAAGGACGCGCTGCCAGTCGTCGTGGCTGAGGTCGAAACCGGTCGGGTTGTGGCAGCACGCGTGCAACAGCACCACATCACCTTTGGGCACTTCCTTGAGTACGGCGAGCATTGCATCGACGTCGAGGCGGTTGTCGCTGCCTACATAAGGGTAATGACTGACCTTGACCTTGGCAGCGGCGAAAATGGTTTCGTGGATCGGCCAGGTCGGGTTGCTCAGCCACACGCCTTTGCCCGGCAGGCATTGCGCGATGAAGTCGGCGGCCAGACGCAATGCGCCCGTGCCGCCCGGTGTTTGGGTGGCGCCGGCACGTTGTTCGGTAATCAGCGCCGAGTCGGCACCGAGCACAAGCTCGTTGATGACTTTGCCGAACAGTGGATTGCCGTGGCCGCCGATGTAGGTCTTGGTGTCCTGACTTTCGACCAGACGCGCTTCGGCGATTTTCACTGCTTCAGGGATCGGCGTCAGGCCTTGGGCATCCTTGTAGACGCCAACGCCGAGGTCGAATTTGCGCGGGTTGCTGTCCTGCGCATACGCCTCCATCAAGCCGAGGATCGGATCGCCGGGTACCCGGCCGATGGCGTCGAAGTGCATTACTTGCGTCCTTCTGCAGTCTTCGCCACTTCGTCCGTGCGCGCGGCCATGATGAAGTCGTTGCGATGCAGACCTTTGATCGAATGGCTCCACCAGGTCACGGTGACTTTGCCCCACTCGGTGAGCAGGCCCGGATGATGACCTTCAGCCTCGGAGATCTCGCCGACCGCGTTGGTGAAGGCCAACGCGTGCTTGAAGTTCTTGAACAGGAAAACCTTTTCCAGCTGCATGATGCCGTCGCGTACTTCGATGTTCCAGTCGGGGATCTGCTTGATCAGGATCGGCAGTTCTTCATCGCTGACTTGTGGCGCATCGGCGCGGCAGGCTTCGCAGTGGGCTTGGTTCAAAGTCGACATGGTTTATTCCTGAAATCGAGTGTGTTTTTTTTATTAAAGCGTATTTGCCGTCACGCTAAAGCAAAGTGACGGCAACTGACAGGCGCAATTGTCAGCAAAAGTCGCGGTTCAGGCGGCTTTGGGTTTTGGCGGAAATTTCGGCGCGTGCAGACCCAGCTGCATGCCTTGGCGAACCATGGCCATGATGTCTTCATGGGCGACATCGAACAGGCGCTTGAGGTTGGGCAGGACAAAGTACAGCGGTTGCAGAATGTCGATGCGGTAAGGCGTGCGCATCGCTTCGAGCGGATCAAAAACCTGGTGCTCCGGCTCGTCCGACAGCGAGTAAACAGTCTCTTTTGGCGAAGACAGAATGCCGCCGCCGTAGATGCGCTTGCCTTGTGGGGTATCGACCAGACCGAACTCGATGGTCATCCAGTACAGGCGCGCCAGATACACGCGCTCTTCCTTGCTCGCCTGCAGACCGAGTTTGCCGTAGGTGTGCGTGAATTCGGCGAACCACGGATTGGTCAACAGCGGACAGTGACCAAAGATCTCGTGGAAAATATCCGGCTCTTGCAGGTAATCCAGTTCTTCGCGGGTGCGGATAAACGTCGCCACCGGAAACTGTTTACTGGCGAGCAATTCAAAAAAGGTCTGGAAAGGAATCAGCGCCGGTACGCGAGCGACCTGCCAACCGGTGGTCTCGCCGAGCACTTTGTTGATCTCGCCCAATTGCGGAATGCGGTCGTGGGGCAGACCGAGTTTTTCGATACCGTCCAGATATTCCTGGCAGGCACGCCCTTCGATCACTTTCAACTGGCGCGTGATCAGCGTGTTCCACACCGCATGTTCTTCGGCGGGGTAATCGATAAAACCTTGCGCATCGGGCTCGCGGGCCACGTATTGCGTCTGCTTCATGCTGCTCTCCTGCTAGGGGAATTCGTTCTTGTTATGTCCAGCGATGGGTTTAGAAATACCGGAGAGCGGGGCGGTGCGCATCAGGTTGAAAATCACCTGCGTAGGAAAATTCTGCGGTTTTCGTAAAATAATCGTTACGCTTTCGCCGATTACTCGCGTTTACGCGGATATGCAGGTTTGAAAAGCTTGGCTACTGTCACATAATCTTGACAACTATCTGCGCGCCTCGACAGAAATGCCGGCGTCGTTCCCCTGTAGGAGTGAGCCTGCTCGCGATAGCGGTGAGTCACGACCGCTATCGCGAGCAGGCTCACTCCTACAGGGTTTTGTCTTCGTTCATCCGGATCCTTACCTATGCGAATCAAAGTCCATTGCCAAAACCGCATCGGCATCCTGCGCGACATCCTCAATCTGCTGGTGGAATACGGGATCAACGTCGCCCGTGGTGAAGTCGGTGGCGAGCATGGCAATGCGATCTACCTGCACTGCCCGAACCTGATCAACATTCAGTTCCAGGCATTGCGCCCCAAGTTCGAGGCGATTGCTGGGGTGTTTGGCGTCAAGCGGGTAGGGCTGATGCCGAGCGAACGTCGGCACATGGAGTTGAATGCCTTGCTCGGTGCCCTGGAGTTTCCGGTGTTGTCGATCGACATGGGCGGTTCGATCGTTGCGGCCAACCGCGCAGCCGCCCAGTTGCTCGGCGTGCGGGTCGATGAAGTGCCGGGTATTCCCTTGTCGCGTTACGCCGAGGATTTTGATCTGCCGGAGCTGGTGCGCGCCAACAAGTCGCGGATCAACGGCATGCGGGTGAAGGTCAAGGGTGACATCTTTCTCGCCGACATCGCGCCGTTGCAATCGGAACACGACGACAGTGAAGCCATGGCCGGCGCCGTGCTGACCTTGCACCGCGCCGACCGGGTCGGCGAGCGTATCTACAACGTGCGCAAGCAAGAGCTGCGCGGCTTCGACAGCATCTTCCAGAGTTCCAAGGTCATGGCGGCCGTTGTGCGTGAGGCCCGCCGAATGGCGCCGCTCGATGCGCCACTATTAATAGAAGGCGAAACCGGCACCGGCAAGGAGTTGCTCGCGCGTGCCTGTCACCTCGCCAGTCCGCGCGGCCAATCGCCGTTGATGGCGCTCAATTGCGCGGGATTGCCTGAGTCTATGGCCGAGACTGAATTGTTCGGCTACGGCCCCGGCGCCTTCGAGGGCGCACGCGCCGAAGGCAAGCTCGGGTTGCTCGAGTTGACGGCGGGCGGCACATTGTTCCTCGACGGTGTTGGAGAGATGAGCCCGCGTTTGCAGGTGAAATTGCTGCGCTTTCTGCAGGACGGTTGCTTCCGGCGAGTCGGTAGTGATGAAGAGGTTTATCTCGATGTGCGGGTGATCTGCGCGACTCAGGTGGATCTGTCCGAGCTGTGCGCGCGCGGCGAGTTTCGCCAGGATTTGTATCACCGCTTGAACGTGCTGTCGCTGCACATTCCGCCGCTGCGCGAATGCCTCGACGGGTTGACGCCATTGGTCGAGCACTTCCTCGATCAGGCCAGTCGGCAGATCGGTTGCGCGTTGCCCAAACTGGCGCCGGCGGCGATGGATCGGCTCAGTCATTACCACTGGCCCGGCAACGTGCGGCAACTGGAAAACGTGCTGTTTCAGGCGGTGTCGCTGTGCGACGGCGGCACGGTGAAGGCGGAACACATTCGCCTGCCGGACTACGGCGTGCGTCAGCCGCTTGGCGATTTTTCGCTGGAAGGCGGGCTGGACGAGATCGTCGGGCGTTTCGAGAAAGCGGTACTGGAGCGTCTGTATTCCGAACACCCGAGCAGTCGGCAATTGGGCAAGCGGCTTGGCGTTTCGCACACGACCATTGCCAACAAATTGCGCGAATACGAGGTCGGCAAAGACCTCGAAGCTTAAGATCAAAGGATCGCAGCCTTCGGCAGCTCCTACAGGATTACCCCATTTCCGATGTAGGAGCTGCGGCACGCTGCGATCTTTTGATCTTTTGATCTTTTGCCGCCAAGCGGCATGACACCGCCGGTTTTTCGTCTTCGATACATTGCAAATTTCCCCTCGCTATCCCTCAAGTCCTTTGTTTCATGGGCCTTTGGCTGCCAGAAAAAAGTTGGTCTGCAAATTGCTTATGGCTCAGCAGTACAGCGGTGGGCGGCAAACGTCCGGCATGCAGAGGAAAGAGTGTGGACAAGTACCTTTATGTGGCAATGACCGGCGCCAGCCAGAACGCGCTGGCGCAAAAGGCTCATGCGAACAACCTGGCGAACATCTCCACCAACGGTTTTCAGAAGGACCTGGAACAGGCCCGTTCGATGCCGGTGTTTGGTGACAGCTTTCCGGCGCGTGCGTTTGCCATGAGTGAACGTCCGGCCACTGACTTCTCGCCAGGCTCGCTGGTGGAAACCGGGCGTGACCTGGACGTTGCCGTGACCGGCAACGGCTTCATCGCCGTGCAGAACCCCAACGGTGGCGAAAGCTACGTGCGCACCGGCAGCCTCAACATCGACGCCCTCGGCGTATTGCGCGCCGGCAACGGCATGGCCGTGATGGGTAATGGCGGTCCGATTGCCGTGCCGCCTGAGCAGCAGGTCGAAGTCGGCGAAGACGGCACCATCAGCATTCGGGCGATGGGCGAAGGCCCGCGCGTCATGGCCGAAGTCGACCGCATCAAGCTGGTCAACCCGGACATCAAGAACATGAACAAAGGCCTCGACGGCTCGATTTACACCAAGGACGGCCAGCCTGCGCCAGCCGATGCCAACGTCAAACTGGTGTCGGGATTCCTTGAGTCGAGCAACGTCAATGCCGTCGAAGAAATGACTTCGGTACTGGCCTTGGCCAAGCAGTTCGAGCTGCACATCAAAATGATGAACACCGCCAAAGATGATGACCAGGCCATGGCTCGGGTCTTGCAGATCAGCTAATTATCAGAACGTCGCGCCGTAAAACAGGCGCACGAGGAGAATCGAATGCTTCCGGCTCTATGGGTTGCCAAAACCGGTCTGTCCGCCCAGGACACCAACCTGACCACCATTTCCAACAACCTGGCGAACGTGTCGACCACGGGTTTCAAACGTGACCGTGCCGAGTTCCAGGACCTGCTGTATCAGATCAAGCGTCAGCCTGGCGCCCAGTCGACTCAGGACAGCGAACTGCCGTCGGGTCTGCAGCTGGGTACCGGTGTGCGCATCGTCGGCACGCAGAAAAACTTCACCGCCGGCAGCCTGCAAACCACCGAGCAGCCGCTGGACATGGCCATCGACGGTCGCGGTTTCTTCCAGATCCTGCAGCCGGACGGCACCACGTCCTACACCCGTGACGGCACTTTCCACCTCGATTCCAATGGCCAGATCGTCAACGCCAGCGGTTTCGCGCTGGAGCCTGCGATCGTCATTCCGAACAATGCGCAGAGCTTCACCGTTGGCACTGACGGCACTGTGTCCATCACCGTTCCGGGCAACCCGGCCGCACAAGTGATCGGCAACCTGCAGACCGCCGACTTCATCAACCCGGCCGGTCTGCAAGCGGTGGGCAACAACCTGTTCCTGGAAACCGCTGCTTCCGGCGCGCCGCAAATCGGCACCCCAGGCCTGAACGGTTTCGGCACCACGCTGCAGAACACCCTGGAAGGTTCCAACGTCAGCACTGTTGAAGAGATGGTCAACATGATCACCACTCAACGCGCTTACGAGATGAACTCCAAAGTGATCTCGACCGCCGACCAGATGCTCTCGTTCGTAACGCAGAATCTGTAATCAAGTCTATGTGGCAGCCATGCGGCTGCCTGCAACACCGTGAGGTAGGGTCATGAAACGCTTCGTATCTGTTCTGGCATTGGGTGGGGTCGTCTCGCTCGCGGGCTGTGTCGCACCGACGCCAAAGCCCAATGACCCTTACTACGCTCCGGTGTTGCCGCGCACACCGTTGCCGGCAGCGGCCAACAATGGCTCCATCTATCAGGCGGGCTTCGAGCAGAACCTGTACAGCGACCGCAAGGCATTCCGGGTCGGTGACATCATCACCATCACCCTGAACGAGCGCACCCAGGCGAGCAAGAACGCCAACTCGCAGATGGACAAGAACAGCGACAACTCGATCGGTCTGACATCGTTGTTCGGTTCCAGCCTGACCACCAACAATCCGATTGGTAGCGGTGACTTGAGCCTGAACGCCGGCTACAGCGCCGACCGCTCGACCAAGGGTGACGCGAAGTCCGGCCAGAGCAACAGCCTGACCGGTTCGATCACCGTGACCGTGGCTGACGTGCTGCCCAACGGCATCATCGCCGTGCGTGGCGAGAAATGGCTGACGCTCAACACCGGTGACGAACTGGTGCGCATCGCCGGCATGGTCCGCGCCGATGACATCGCCACTGACAACACCGTGTCGTCGACCCGCGTCGCCGATGCCCGCATCACCTATTCGGGTACCGGCGCGTTTGCCGATACGAGTCAGCCAGGCTGGTTCGACCGTTTCTTCCTCAGCCCGCTGTTCCCTTTCTAGGTGGCTACGTTGAATCTGAAAAGCTTCATGCTGGCGGCGGCGCTGATGTCCGCAGCCTTCGCTGCACATGCCGAGCGACTGAAAGACATCGCGAGCATTTCCGGCGTGCGCTCCAACCAGTTGATCGGCTATGGCCTGGTCGTCGGGCTAAATGGCACCGGTGACCAGACCACGCAGACGCCGTTCACCCTGCAGACCTTCAACAACATGCTCTCGCAGTTCGGCATCAAGGTGCCGCCGGGTTCGGGTAACGTGCAGTTGAAGAACGTTGCGGCAGTGTCGGTGAGTGCCGATCTGCCAGCGTTTGCCAAGCCAGGTCAGCAGGTCGACATCACCGTATCGTCGATCGGTAACTCCAAGAGCCTGCGCGGCGGCACCTTGTTGCTGACCCCGCTCAAGGGTATTGACGGCAACGTCTATGCGATCGCTCAAGGTAACCTCGTGGTCGGCGGTTTTGATGCCGAAGGTCGCGACGGCTCGAAGATCACCGTCAACGTTCCGTCGGCCGGTCGCATCCCTGGTGGTGCGTCGGTGGAGCGTTCGGTGCCGAGCGGTTTCAACCAGGGCAACAGCCTGACGCTGAACCTCAACCGCTCCGACTTCACCACGGCCAAGCGCATCGTCGACAAGATCAACGACATGCTCGGCCCTGGCGTCGCTCAAGCCATCGATGGTGGTTCGATCCGGGTCACTGCGCCGCTCGATCCGAGCCAGCGCGTCGACTATCTGTCGATCCTCGAAAACCTCGAAGTCGACCCGGGTCAGGCGGTGGCGAAAGTCATCATCAACTCGCGTACCGGCACGATTGTCATCGGCCAGAACGTCAAGGTTTCGCCAGCCGCCGTGACTCACGGCAGCCTCACCGTGACCATCACCGAAGACCCGATTGTCAGCCAGCCAGGCCCGTTGTCGAACGGGCAGACTGCGGTGGTGCCACGTTCGCGCGTCAACGCCGAGCAGGAAGCCAAACCGATGTTCAAGTTCGGCCCGGGCACCACCCTCGACGAAATCGTCCGGGCGGTGAATCAGGTTGGCGCGGCACCGGGTGACTTGATGGCGATTCTCGAAGCACTGAAGCAGGCCGGCGCATTGCAAGCCGACCTGATCGTGATCTGAGGACAGCCATCATGGATATGCGCAAAGGCAGTCTGGTCAGCAACAGCGATTCGGGTTCGTACTCCGACCTCAATCGCCTGAATCAGCTGAAAGTCGGCGACAAGAACAGCGACGGCAACATGCGCAAAGTGGCGCAGGAATTCGAGTCGCTGTTCATCGGTGAAATGCTCAAATCGATGCGCTCGGCCACCGATACGCTGGGGCAGGACAATCCGCTCAACACCCCGGCGGCCAAGCAATATCAGGAAATGTCTGACCAGCAACTCGCTGTGTCCATGTCTCGCGAGGGCGGTGGTATCGGCCTGGCTGACGTGCTGTTGCGCCAGATGCAGAAGAACAAACCGATGGCTCCGGGTGAGGCTGCTGCCGCATCCGCCGCCAAGCAAGAAGAAGCCAGGGCCAAAGCCGCTGCCGTGGCGACGCCGATTGCTGCCGGAACCACCGCCATCAACGGCCCGCTGTCGCGCGTCAATGGCGAACGTCCGCTGTGGGCGTCGCGTTCCGGGCGGGTGTCGAACAGCGCCGATGTTTCGCACAGCAATGACATGGCGATGATCAACAAGCGTCGCCTGGCGTTGCCGCCGAAACTGGCTGATCGTTTGCTCGCAGGTCTGGTGCCGTCGGCGACGCCGACAGCCACGCCGGCGCCGAACAACTTGCTGCCGCGCGCCCCCACGGCCGCCGCGGCGCCGACCGCCGTCGCCACAGGTGCCGGTCCGTTGTACAACGGCGACTGGCTGGCCCGCGCCGAAGATGCAAAAGCGGCTGGCGGACAGATGCAGGTGTATGGCCGCGCCATGGCGCAGATTCCGTTGGCGCCGGCGAAGAAAGCCTTCAGCTCCGCCGACGAATTCGTCAACACCATGCTGCCGATGGCCAAGGAAGCTGCCGACCGCATCGGCGTCGATCCGCGTTATCTGGTGGCGCAAGCGGCACTGGAAACCGGCTGGGGCAAATCGGTCATGCGCGCCCAGGATGGCAGCAGCAGCCACAACCTGTTCGGCATCAAGGCGAGCAGCAACTGGAAGGGCGATTCGGCGCGAGCGATCACCAGCGAATTCCGCGACGGGCAGATGGTCAAGGAGACGGCCCAGTTCCGCTCCTACGCCTCGTACAAAGACAGTTTCCATGATCTGGTGACTTTGCTGCAGAGCAACAATCGCTATCAAGATGTCCTGAAGTCTGCCGATAACCCAGAACAGTTTGTACGCGAGTTGCAGAAGGCCGGTTACGCCACCGACCCGAACTACGCGACAAAGATTTCGCAGATTGCCAAGCAGATGAACAGTTTCCAAAACTACGCTGCGGCGGGTGTATCCACCACGCCTTTATAAGGCACAAGGTATAAGGTCTGAACCATGAGTTTGCTCAATATCGGGATGTCAGGACTGTCGGCCAGCCAGTCCTCTTTGGCTACGACAGGCAACAACATTGCCAACGTCGACACCGCCGGTTATTCACGTCAGCAAACCGTGCAGGGCACCAAGTCGTCGCAGCAGTTCGGCACTGTGTTCATCGGCACCGGTACAACCCTGGCCGATGTACGCCGGGTCTACAACTCGTATCTGGAAACCCAATTGCACACGGCGACTTCGCTCGACAGCGAGTCGGCCGCGTTCTTGAAGCAGGCGACCCCGCTGGACGCCATGCTGTCGGACACCAACACCGGCCTGACCGGCGTGCTGCAGAAATTCTTCACCTCGCTGCAGGGTGTATCGACCTCGGCTACTGATGACACGTCGCGCCAGTCGGTTCTGACCGGTGCACAGGCGCTGACCAGCCGCTTCAATACCCTTGCCAAACAGCTGAACGATCAGAACACCACGATCAACGGCAGCCTCGCCGACATGGCGGCGCAGGTGAACAAACTCGCCACCTCGATCGCCAATCTCAACCAGAAGATCGGTGAGATTTCCACCAGCGGCGGCGCGCCGAATGACCTGCTCGATTCGCGTAACGAAGCCGTGCGCCAACTGTCCGAGTTGACCGGCGCGCAGGTCGTCGAGCGCGGCACCAGTTTCGACATCTATGTCGGCAGCGGTCAGCCGCTGGTGATCGGCAACACCACCAATACCCTGAGCACTGTGCCGCTCAAAGACGACCCGTCGCGCGTGGGCATTCAGATGGATCGCGGTTCGAGCACCATCGACATCACTTCGGTGATCAGCGGTGGCGAAATCGGCGGTCTGCTGACCTATCGCAAGGAAGTCCTCGACCCTTCGCTCAACGAGCTGGGGCGTGTTGCGCTGGTGGTTGCTGACCAGATCAACAGCCAGCAGGCGCAGGGCATCGACAAGAACGGTGACTTCGGCGCCGCGCTGTTCAACAACATCAACAGCGCCGCGTTGATCAGCCAGCGCAGCATTGCCAAAGATGGCAACAGCGCAGGGTCGGGCAACCTTGATGTGACCATCAAGGACACCGGCAAGCTGACCACCAGTGACTATCAGGTGACGTTCACCAGCGCCACTGATTACACCGTCAAGCGTTCCGACGGCACCGACCTGGGCGCGTTCAGCACCACCACCAATCCGCCGCCGGTGATCGACGGCTTCAGCCTCGCGCTGAACGGCGGCGCCCTGAGCGCCGGTGACAGCTTCAAGATCACCCCGACCCGTGGCGCCGCGGCGAGCATTCAGACGGTACTCAGCGATCCGAAGAAGATTGCCGCAGCAGCGCCATTGACCGGTACGGCCAGCGCCGCCGGCCTGGGTACTTACACGCAGCCGACGCTCAGCGACAAGATCGACATTTACAACCCGACTGCCCAGGCTGACATGCAGGCAGCGCTGAAGAATTCGACGCCGGTCAAACTGGTTTTCGGTGCGGCCAGTGGTGGCAGCCAGTCGTACAACCTGGTGGACGCCAAAGGCGCGACCATCGGCACCGGCACCATCGTGCCCGGCCAGGCGAATACGCTGAACCTGAAAGTCGGCATCGTCGATGCCAGCGGCAACCCGGTGATGGACACGACCGTCACGCCGAACGTGCAGAAGACTTTCACCGTGCAGACCACCGTGGGCGGTACGCCGAAGTCCGGCGAAACCTTCACCATGAACCTGACCGGCGCGGCGTCTTCGGACAACCGCAACGCCCAGGCACTGGTCGCCCTGCAAACCAAGCAGACCGTCGACACCGGTTCGGCGAGCAAGGGCATCAGCCTGACCGACGCCTACAACACCCTGGTGACCAACGTCGGTACCAAGACCGCCCAAGGCAAGTCCGACAGCGCCGCGACCACAGCAATTCTGGATAACGCCAAAGGTGCACGCGATTCGCTGTCCGGGGTCAACCTGGATGAAGAAACCGGCAACCTGGTCAAATACCAGCAGTACTACACAGCGTCTTCGCAGATCATCAAAGCTGCGCAGGAAACTTTCGCCACGCTGATCAACAGCCTTTAAGGAGTCGTAATTCATGCGCATTTCCACCGCCCAGTATTACGGCACGCAAGCGTCGGACTATCAGCGTAACTTCAACAAGGCTGTGGCCAGCGCCAGCGAAGCGAGCAGCCTGCAGCGCATCAACACGGCGGCCGATGATCCGATTGGCGCCGGTCGTTTGCTGCAGTTGGGCCAGCAGGCCGCGATGCTGGATCAGTACAAGACCAATGTCGACACCACCAAAAGTTCGTTGACCGTGCAGGAGTCTACGCTGGAATCCATCACCACGGCATTGGCGCGCGCCAAGGAACTGGCTTTGGCCGCCAACAACGGCACGGCCACCGACAAGGACCGCCAGGCTTACGCCTCGGAACTGGGGCAGATTCAGCAACAAGTGCTGGGCCTGATGAACGCCAAGGATGCCGGCGGCAACTATCTGTTCTCCGGTTCGAAAACCGACACCGCGCCGTACTCGCAAAATGCCGATGGCACGTATTCCTACAACGGTGACCAGACCACCATCAATCTGGGCATTGGCGATGGCATGACCGTCGGCACCAACACCACCGGTTGGGCAGCTTTTCAGCAAACCATCAATACCGCGCGCACCAACGTCACCATGACCGCTCCGGCCGTGGATGATGGCCGCGTTGTGCTGTCCAACGGCACGGTGGGCACCGCCGCGACCTACGATTCGAAGTTCACCGCCGGCCAGCCATACACCGTCAGTTTCGTCAGCAGCACCCAGTTGAAAATCACTGATGCCTTGGGCAACGACGTGACCGCTGAAGCGAGCCAGAACGGTCTGGTCAGCAACAGCAGCGGGGCCAACCAGACGATCAGCTTCCGTGGCATCGACATGAAGCTGAACGTCAACCTGAAGGCTGGTGACACCAACCCGGACGCAGTCATCGCCGGCCACAGTTTCGAGTTGTCCACCGCATCTGACTCGTTCACCACTGCGCGCAGCCCGGGTAACCCGTCGACCGCAGTCATCACCGGTTCGAATATCACCGATCAGGCAGCCTACACCGCGGGCTTCCCGCAGGGCGGCGCCGTTCTCAAGTTCACCAGCGCCACCGCGTTTGATCTGTACGCTGCGCCAGTCACGGCCGACAGCAAACCGGTGTCTTCGGGCACTGTAGTGGGTGGCAACGCGACTGCCGCGGGCGTGACCTTCGCGCTGGGCAATACCCCGGCTGCAGGCGATCAGTTCTCGATCCAGGCGAACGATCACCAGACCCAGAACGTGCTCGACACCTTGGGCCAGATGATTACCGCGCTGAATACGCCGAGCGACGGTGATCCGGTGGCCAAGCAGAAATTCCAGAACGCGATGGAGGCCGGGATCGGCAACATCGATGCCGCGAGCAATCAGATCGGCACGGCGGTCACCGAGATCGGTGCGCGTGGTCAGGCGCTGGACATGCAGGCCATTACCAACGACAGCCTGAGCACGGCCAACTCAACCACGCAAGGTTCGATCCGCGATTCGGATCCGGCCGAAGTGATGACGCGCCTGACGCTGCAACAGACCATGTTGCAAGCCTCGCAACTGGCCTTCAGCAAAATCTCCCAGTTGGGTCTGTTCAACAAGATCTGACCGTGAGCGGGCGCGCAAGCGCCCGTGTTGTCCTGTTCCTTCAATAGTTAATGTCTTTTTGCGGTTTCAAGGGCTCGCTTTCTGAGCGGGCTCGCACCGCCTGTGAGCCCGCCGTGAATTCACTCCCCCTCGTCAGTCTGGTCATCCCCGCATTCAATCCGCGCTTTTTCGAGCGCGCGCTGAACAGTGCCGTGAGCCAGAGCTACGCGCCTCTCGAAATCATCGTTTGCGACGACAGTCGCGGTCAGGCGATCGAAGCCATTGTCGCGTCAGTGGTCGAGCAGTCCGGCGTTGCCGTGCGCTATGTGCGTAACCCGCGCACGCTGGGCATGGTCGGTAACCTCAAGGCGTGCCTGGAGCAGGCGCAGGGCGAATTCGTCAAGTTTCTGTGCGACGACGATCACCTCTATGCCGCCTGCATCGAGCAGCAGGCCCAAGAGATGTTGCGCGAGGAAGTCAGCCTGGTGCTGGCGCAGCGGCTGTTGTGGGATGCCGATGACATCATTCTTCCGGCGCGGCTGGAAAATACTTCGTTGTCGCCGGCCAGCGGCTTGTTCAAGGGTGATGACCTGCTGGGGATCTTCGAGAAATTCCCGGTCAATGTGCTCGGTGGATTCAGCAACGCATTGTTCCGTCGTGCCGATCTTGCGGAGCTGTTGCCGGCCCTGACGCAAGAAGGTCATTGCTTTGTCGCGACACTGGATTTCGCCCTGTTCGTGTGCCTGATGCGCCGCGGCAACATCGCCGTCTCAAACAACGTCCTGAGTGCCGAGCGGCTCTACCCGGAACGCCTTAGCGCCCAGCAGTCGATGAAGGATGCGGTCGAGGTCGAGCGCGAGTGGATTCTGCAGATGCTCAAGGCTCGCAGCGGTGAGGCCGCGCCTGCGCCAGGCTGGGTTCGCTATGTGCCGTTGAGCAAAGCCGACGAGGCGCCGCGAGCGTGGGAAGAGCTGCCGCTGAGCCGTACGCTCGGCACCAAGCAAAGCCGTCAGGAGTGGTGCGTCGGTATCGATAGCTGGAGCTTCGCCGAACTGTACGCGCACTGGCTCGAATGCCGCGCCCTCACCGAAGGGCAACGCAAAGTGCTGCCCGAAACCCTCGCCGCGTGGTCGCACCAGCCGCGGATTGTGCCGATCGTCATTGATGCTGAAGGCAGTCGCGACGCTGTCGAGCGCACACTTGAGGCGCTGGCCGCGCAGGATTACTCGCCAGAGCTGATTTTGCTTTTGTCTGCATCCAGCACCGAGGCGCAGCTGGATGGGCGCGTGTTCCGCATGCCTTTGCAGGACGATGGTCTGGAACAGATCAACAGTCTGCTGCCGCAACTGGAGGGCGCCGACTGGTTCTATCTGTTACAGGCTGGCGACCGTCTGGTGATGCCGGCATTGCTGGTGATGGCTGACCGAATCGCCCATGACCCGTCGTTGACCTGTCTGTATAGCGACGAAGGCAGCCTGCGCAACGGCGAGTCCGCCGAGCCTGCGTTCAAACCGGATTTCAACCTCGACCTGCTGCGCAGCTATCCGTACGTCGGACGTGCTTTGGCGTTCAAGCGTGAACGCTTCCTTGCGCTCGGTGGATTCACCGCGACGTTCGCCGAACTGGCGCCGCACGACATGCTCTGGCGCATGGTCGAAAGCGACGGCACGCAAGTGGTCGGGCACGTTGCCGAGGTTTTGCTGGAATCGCCGTTCGATCTTGGTGGCTGGCTTGCCCACCCAGGCGTCATTGCGCAAAACCCGCGTGTGCTCGAAGCCCATCTGCAACGACTGGGGATCGCTCACGAGATCCGTCGCGGCAGTTCTGCTTTGCTCAATCGCGCCGATTATCGCCATGCCCGGCGACCTTTGGTGTCGATCATCATCGTCACCCAGGATCAGACCGCCGCCGTCCAGCGTTGCGTAGAAACGCTGTTGGAAAAAACTGCCTACAGCGAGTACGAGCTGTTGCTGGTCGATAAAGGCAGCGAAAGCGCCGAAGCCTTGGCGTGGCTCGATGGCATGGCGCAATTGGGCAGTGATCGCATTCGTGTCTTGCGTTATCCCCAACACGGCAACACATCGGCTTTGCACAACTTTGCGGTGCAGCAGGCCCGAGGCGAATACATTCTGCTGCTCAATACCTTCGCGGTGATCACCCACGCCGAGTGGCTCGACGAGCTGCTCAATCAGGCGCAGCGTCCGGAAGTCGGTGTGGTCGGCGCCAAAGTGTTCAACCCCGACGGTTGTGTGCTGCACGCCGGTCTGATTCTCGGCCTGCAGGGTGCGGTCGGACTGCCGTTTTATGGTCAGGCCTTGCAGGCCGACGGCTACATGTTCCGCTTGCAGGCAGTGCATGACCTGAGCGCCGTGGGCGGTGATTGCCTGATGGTGCGCAAAGCCGTTTACCAATCTGTCGCAGGGCTCGATGAGCAGGATTTGAAGCAATCGCTGAACGTGGCCGACCTGTGTCTGCGGATCGGCCAGGAAGGTTATCTGGTGGTATGGACGCCCTATGCCTTGCTCGCATTGGGCACCCGCCCGAGCGTGGCGGCGAGTGCTGACGAAGACCAGCAGCACGTGCATGAGCAGGAAACTTTTTACAAGCGCTGGTTGCCGCGCATTGCTCGTGATCCGGCGTTCAACGTCAATCTGTCGTTGCAAGGTGTCGGCGCCACCAGTTTCAGTCTCGAGCCAGGCCTGCGTACCGGCTGGAGCGCATTTTCCACCGCGCAGTTGCCGAACGTACTGGCGGTACCGATCAACGCTTCTGCCATCGGTCACTACCGCATGAGCCAGCCGCTGATCGAGCTGGAAGCGGCGAACCGTGCGCAGGGCCGGATCTGTTACGGCTTGCCGTCGATCATCGATATCGAGCGCCAGTCACCGGACGTCATCGTCTTGCAAGGGCGCTATTCGCAAGGGGCGATCGACGAGATTCCGCCGCTGAAAAAGTTCTCTCATGCGCGGCGCATTTTCGAACTCGACGACTACGTGATCGATGTTCCTCATCGCAACGCGCATATCCGCAACATGCCCAACAAACATGAGATGGAGCGCATGGTGCGCCAGGCGATCGGTCTGTGCGATCGCGTAGTCGTGTCGACCCAGCCGCTGGCCAATGCGTTGGCGGACATGCACCACGATATTCGTGTGGTGCCGAATATGCTGGCGCAGGACTTGTGGAGCAACCTGCGTGGCCAGCGCCGTACCTCGAAAAAGCCGCGCGTCGGTTGGGGTGGCGGCACCAGTCACCACGGCGATCTGGCCGTGATCGCCGATGTCGTGCGCGAGCTGGCCAATGAGGTCGACTGGGTATTCTTCGGCATGTGCCCGGATGACTTGCGTCCTTATATGCATGAGTTCCACGGAGTGATTCCGCTGGATGTCTACCCGGCCAAACTGGCGAGCCTGAATCTCGACCTGGCTCTGGCACCGCTGGAATTCCACATCTTCAACGACTGCAAGAGCAACCTGCGTCTGCTCGAGTACGGCGCCTGCGGTTTCCCGGTGGTCTGCACCGATACCGAAGCGTATCAGGGCTACTTGCCGTGTACGCGGGTCAAGACCAACAGCACGGATGAGTGGCTGCAAGCGATTCGCATGCACTTGGCTGACCCGGATGCCAGCTACCGCATGGGCGATGATCTGCGCGAAGTGGTGCTGCGCGATTACGTGCTGCGCGGCGACAACCTGCGGTATTGGGAAAATGGCTGGCTGGCGGATTGATTCGCGATAACGCCCACTAAAAACATCCCCCTGTAGGAGCTGCCGCAGGCTGCGATCTTTTGCTCTTTTAATTTGAGATCAAAAGATCGCAGCCTGCGGCAGCTCCTACACCGGAAGGCGTGGCGCTGATGCATCAGAGGCTCGCTGTAAACCGGCTCCCAGCGAGCTGGCGCTGGCAGGCGGATCACTCCGCAAAATCCCCTCCCGAAAACATCTCCCCCTGTAGGAGCTGCCGCAGGCTGCGATCTTTTGCTCTTTTAACCCGAGATCAAAAGATCGCAGCCTGCGGCAGCTCCTACACCGGAAGGCGTGGTGCTGATGCGTCAGAGGCTGGCTGTAAACCGGGCTTCCACCGAGCTGGCGCTGGCAGGCGGATCTCCCGCAAAACCCTCCGCCGAAAACATCTCCCCCTGTAGGAGCTGCCGCAGGCTGAGATCTTTTGCTCTTTTAATTTGAGATCAAAAGATCGCAGCCTGCGGCAGCTCCTACAGCGGAAGGCGTGGCGCCGATGCGTCAGAGGCTGGCTGTAAACCGGGCTTCCACCGAGCTGGCGCTGGCAGGCGGACCATTCGTAAAACCTCCCGCCGAAAACATCTCCACCTGTAGGAGCTGCCGCAGGCTGCGATCTTTTGCTCTTTTAATTTGAGATCAAAAGATCGCAGCCTGCGGCAGCTCCTACACAGGAAAGCGTGGCGCCGATGCGTCAGAGGCAGGCTATAAACCAGCTCTCACCGAGCTGGCGGTCCGCAAAACCTCCCGCCGAAAACGCCCCCCTGTAGGAGCTGCCGCAGGCTGCGATCTTTTGCTCTTTTAATCTGAGATCAAAAGATCGCAGCCTGCGGCAGCTCCTACACCGGAAGGCGTGGCGCCGATGCGTCAGAGGCTGGCTGTAAACCCCCTCTTACGGAGCTGGCGCGTTTCCTGCAAGTGCCCGGTAAATCGCCATAAAACGAGCGCTCGCGGTCATCCCACCTGCGCCCGGATCGGCAAAAGGTTTGGCCAGACGGCCCGCGCAGCTCAACGAAGCCGCATGCGGCCCGGTGACGCACGAGAGGGGAGACGATGAAGGCAGTAATTTTGGCGGGTGGCCTCGGCACGCGCATCAGTGAAGAGTCGCACCTCAAGCCCAAGCCGATGATCGAGATCGGTGGCAAGCCAATTCTCTGGCACATCATGAAGCAGTATTCCGCGCACGGAATTCACGACTTCGTGATTTGCCTGGGCTACAAGGGCTATGCGATCAAGGACTTCTTCGCCAACTACTTCCTGCACACCTCCGACGTCACTTTCAACATGCGCGAGAACCGCATGGACGTGCACCAGAATTACAGCGAACCGTGGAGCGTCACGCTCATCGACACCGGCGAGGAAACCATGACCGGTGGCCGTCTGCTGCGCGCCGCGCGTTATCTGGAGGATGAAGAGGCGTTCTGCTTCACCTACGGCGACGGCGTTTCTGACATCAATATCGCCGGGCTGGTCGACTACCACAAAGCCCACGGGCGACTGGCGACCGTCACGGCTGTGCAACCGCCGGGTCGCTATGGCGCCCTTGAACGTCAGGGTGATCAAGTGCTCGGTTTCACCGAAAAGCCTCGTGGCGACGGTGGCTGGATCAATGGCGGCTTCTTCGTGCTTTCGCCGAAAGTGCTGCCCTATATCGCCGATGACAGCACGACCTGGGAGGCCGAACCTCTGGCACGCCTTGCTCAGGACGAACAGCTCAAAGCCTTCGAGCATGAAGGCTTCTGGCATCCAATGGACACCCTGCGCGACAAGAACCATCTCGAAGCGCTGTGGCAGAGCGGGGAGGCCCCATGGAAGCAGTGGGCCTGAGTGCGGATTTCTGGCGTGGCAAGCGCGTTCTTGTCACCGGACACACCGGCTTCAAGGGCAGTTGGCTGACCCTGTGGCTGCAAAGCCTCGGCGCGCAAGTCAGCGGCTTTTCCCTTGATCCGTCGACCGCACCGAGCCTGTTCGAACTGGCGCGTGTGCACGAAGGCATTAACGATCAGCGCGGTGATCTACGCGATCTCGGCGCCTTGCTCGAAATCATCGCCGAGACTGAACCTGAGATCGTTCTGCATCTGGCCGCTCAGCCATTGGTGCGCGAAGGCTATCGCGATCCGCTCGGTACTTACTCCAGCAATGTCATGGGCACGCTGAACCTGCTTGAAGCGATTCGGCAGATCGGCGGCGTGCGCGCCTGCGTGCTAGTGACGACCGACAAGGTCTACGCCAACAAGGAATGGCTGTGGCCGTATCGCGAAGACGAAGCCCTCGGCGGTCACGATCCTTACAGCAGCAGCAAGGCCTGCTGCGAACTGCTCGCGCAGTCGTATGCCGCGTCGTTTTTCCCGCCCGACAAACACGCCGAGCACGGCCTGGCCCTGGCCACCGCGCGTGCCGGCAATGTGCTGGGCGGCGGTGACTTTGCTCCCGAGCGGTTGATTCCCGATGTGCTGAAAGCCTGGACCGCCGACGAGCCGGTGACCCTGCGCTATCCGCAAGCCGTGCGTCCGTGGCAACACGCGCTGGAGCCGCTGGCCGGTTATCTGCAACTGGCGGCCGGGCTCTACGAATACGGCCCGGAATACGCCGGTGCATGGAACTTCGGCCCGGGCGAGGCGGATATGTGCAGCGTCGGCGAAGTGGTCGAGTTGCTCGCCAACCGTTGGCCGCAAGCGCGCGGGCTGCGCATCGAACCGAGCGAGTTGCATGAGGCCGGCCTGTTGCGTCTGGACAGCAGCCGCGCGCGTCAGGTGCTTGGCTGGCAGCCGCGCTGGTCGTTGCAGGCCTGCCTGGCACAAACCCTGGATTGGCATCTGGCGTGGCAGAACGGCGATGACATGCGCGCCGTGACCCTCGGCCAACTGAACCTGTACCGAGGCGCGCTGTGAGCGAGTTCTCTCTGCAGCCGCTGCCGCTGGCCGGATTGTTCAGCGTTCAGCACAAGCGTTTCGAAGATCAGCGCGGGCACTTTGCCCGGCTGTTTTGCGAGGGCAGCCTGAGTGCGTTCGGCAGCGAATTTCACATCCGCCAGATCAACCATTCCTGTACCCGCGAGAAGGGCAGTGTGCGCGGTCTGCATTATCAGAATGCCAACGCTCCCGAGGCGAAATTGATCACCTGCCTGCGCGGCGAGGTCTGGGACGTGGCGGTGGATCTGCGCCGCGATTCCGAGACGTTTCTGCACTGGCACGCCGAGCACCTGAAGGCCGGTGACGGCAGAAGTCTGCTGATCCCGGCCGGCTTCGCCCATGGCTTCCAGACGCTCACTGACGACGCCGAATTGCTCTATCTGCATAGCGCCGACTACGCGCCGGAGCACGAGGGCGGCTTGTCGGTGAATGATCCTCGGCTGGCGATCGCCTGGCCATTGCCTGTCAATAATTTGTCAGCGCGCGATTCCAGCCATCCCGCGCTTGATCAACACTTTGCTGGAGTGCATCTATGAATTGCCGTGGGTGCGCCGCACCGCTGAGTCTGCCGCTGATCGACCTCGGCACCTCGCCACCGTCCAACGCCTACGTGCACGCCGATCGCCTCGAGCAGGCCGAGCAATGGGTGCCGCTGAAGGTCGCCGTGTGCCAGCAATGCTGGCTGGTGCAGACCGAGGATTACACCCGCGCCGACAGCCTGTTCGATGCTGAATACGCTTACTTCAGTTCGTTTTCCAGCACTTGGCTGAGCCACGCCGAGCGCTACGTTGCCGAGATGGTCGAGCGTTTCGGATTGACCGCTGACAGCCGTGTGGTGGAAGTCGCTGCCAACGACGGATACCTGTTGCAATACGTCGCCGGTCGCGGCATTGCGTGCCTGGGTGTTGAGCCGACCCGCAGCACTGCGCAGGCAGCCCGAGAAAAAGGCCTGGAGATTCGCGAACTGTTCTTCGGCCGCGACACCGCCACGCAATTGCGCAGCGAAGGCTGGGACGCCGACTTGATGGCGGCCAACAACGTGCTCGCCCATGTGCCGGACATCAACGATTTTCTGGTAGGGTTCGCGACGCTGCTCAAGCCGACCGGCGTAGCCACTTTCGAATTTCCGCAGTTGCTGACGCTGATGGCCGGCGCGCAGTTCGACACGCTGTATCACGAACATTATTCCTACCTGTCGCTGACCGCCGTGCAACGCCTGTGCGAGCGCAATGCTCTGGAAGTGTTCGACGTCAGCCAACTGACCACTCACGGCGGATCGTTGCGCGTGTTTGTCCAGCGCCAGGACGGCCAGCGTCGCCCGGTTCAGCCAGCGGTGCAGCAGCAGTTGCAGGCCGAACTGGAAGCCGGGGTGAAAACCGCCGGGTACTACGCGACCCTCGCGCCAGCCGCCGAACGCATCAAGCATGACTTGCTGCGTTTTCTGTTGCAGGCCAAAGCCGACGGCAAGCGTGTGGTCGGTTATGGCGCAGCGGCCAAGGGCAATACGTTGCTCAACTACGCCGGGGTCAAACCGGATCTGCTCGCCTGGGTGGCCGATGCCAACCCGCACAAGCAAGGCAAGTTCATGCCGGGCAGCCGCATCCCGATTGTTGCGCCCGCGCAGATCGACATCGAGAAGCCCGATTACGTATTGGTGCTGCCATGGAACCTGCTGCAGGAAGTCAGTCAGCAACTGGCGCAGGTGCGTCAGTGGGATGCTCGCTTTGTGATCGCCGTGCCTGAGTTGAAAGTGCTGTGAAGGTTCTGGTCACAGGCGCTACAGGTTTTGTCGGTCGGCATCTGGTTGCCGCATTGCTGGCGCGCGGCTGCGAGATTCGCGCCGTGGCGCGCAGTCTGCAAAAAGCCCAGAGCATGCCATGGATCAATGACGTCGAGTTCGTGAGTGCGGATCTTCACGCGAGCGATCTCGACATCGCTGCGCTGATGGAAGGAGTCGATGCGCTGGCACACTTGGCCTGGCCTGGCTTGCCAAATTATCGGGCGCTGTTCCATTTCGAACACAACCTGATGGCCGACTATCGCTTCATCAAAGGCGCGGTGGAGGCGGGCGTGAAGCAGGTGCTGGTGACCGGCACCTGTTTCGAATACGGCATGCAAAGCGGCCCGCTCAGCGAAAGCAGCGAACCACGGCCGAGCAATCCCTACGGTCTGGCCAAACACACGCTGCACCTGTTTTTGCAAAACCTGCAGCAGGAGCGGCCGTTCACCTTGCAGTGGGCACGTCTGTTTTATCTGCATGGCGAAGGGCAAAACCCCAACAGCCTGTTGGCGGCACTGGACCGCGCGATCGATGCCGGCGAGCCGTCGTTCAACATGTCGGCCGGTGAACAGCTGCGCGATTTTTTGGCCATTGAAAGCGCCGCCGGGTACCTCGCCGCGATCCTGCAACAACGTGACTTCAACGGCGTGATCAATTGCGCCAGCGGCCAGCCGGTTTCCGTCCGTGCGCTGGTCGAGCAACGCCTGCGTGAACGCGATGCGGCGCTGCAACTCAACCTCGGCCATTACCCCTATCCCGGCCACGAGCCGCTGGCGTTCTGGGCGGTGACCGAGCGTCTGCAACAGTTATTGGGAGCGTCGCGATGAAGCACGAGTTGTATCGGGTCACCGACTTGCCGGTGCTGCAAAATCGCACGTTTGCCGACGCGGCGACGGCGCAGGCCTCGGCCCGCGCCGACATGCTGTTGGTGCAGGACGAACGCAGCGGTCTGATCTTCAATGCGGCCTTCGACGCCGACAAGCTCAGTTACGACGCCGACTACCAGAACGAACAGGCGCATTCCGGCCAGTTCCAGCAGCACCTGAGCGACGTCGAAGGCATCATCGCCAAGCATTTCAAGGGCCAGGAACTGATCGAAGTCGGTTGCGGCAAAGGCTACTTTCTGGAGCTGCTCAAGGGCCTCGGCTATTCGATCACCGGCATCGACCCGGCTTACGAAGGCAACAACGCCGCGGTGATCAAAGCGCCATTCACCCGCGGTCTGGGGCTGGCGGCTGACGGCATCGTGTTGCGCCACGTGCTGGAACACATTCAGGATCCGCTGAGCTTCCTCGCCGAAATCGCCGACGCCAATCAGGGCGGGCAGATCTACATTGAAGTGCCGTGCTTCGACTGGATCCTCGACCATAAAGCCTGGTTCGATCTGTTCTACGAGCACGTGAATTATTTCCGGCTCGATGATCTGCGCCGCATGTTCGGCACCGTGCATGAGGCGGGTCACCTGTTCGGTGGCCAATACCTGTACATCGTCGCTGACTTGGCGACCTTGCGCCTGACCCCGACACAACCGGTGCCGCGCCTGACCCTGCCGGACGGGTTCACCGCCAGCCTGGATCGCGCGGTGCAGATTATCCGGTCCGCGCCTGAGCAGGGTTCGGCGATCTGGGGGGCGTCGTCCAAGGGCGTGATCTATTCATTGTTTCTGCAGCGCGCCGGCGTCGCGGTAGATCGCGTGGTGGACATCAACCCGGCCAAACAGGGGCGTTATCTGCCATTGAGCGGTGCCCGAGTGTCCTCGCCTCAGGAGGCGATGGATGCGCTGCCTGAAGGCGCCAATCTGTTTGTAATGAATTCCAATTACCTCGAAGAGATCAAGCGGATGACCGGTGGACGCTACGTCTATCACGCCGTCGACAGCGCTTCGTTTCAGTGACCCTTGAGACTATCAAAATGACCGACAACAGCATCAACCAAGCCTTCGAAGCCGAGTGCCGGGAACAGATCGCCCAGCAGGGTGAGGACCAGAAACTCACCGGCCTGGCGCGGGACTTCTTCAACGAATCGGCCAAGCATAAATACAGCTACCACTTCTCGTGGATGGGCCGTCCGATCATCCAGTTGCCGCAAGACATGATGGCGATGCAGGAAATCATCTGGCAGGTCAAACCGGATCTGGTCATCGAATGTGGCATCGCCCACGGCGGTTCGATCATCTACTACGCCTCGTTGCTGGAGCTGCAAGGGCACGGCGAAGTGCTGGGCATCGACCTCGACATCCGCCCGCACAACCGTGAAGCGATTGAAAGCCACCCGATGGCCAAGCGCATCAAGATGATCGAAGGCTCGAGTATCGACCCGGCCATTGCTGCGCAGGTGCAGGCTGCGGCCAAGGGCAAGAAAGTCATTCTGGTGCTGGACTCCAATCACACCCACGACCACGTGCTCGAAGAGCTGCGCCTGTACGCACCGCTGGTATCGGTCGACAGCTACTGCGTGGTCATGGACACCGTGGTTGAAGACATGCCGGCCGATTTCTTCCCGGACCGTCCATGGGGCCCGGGCGACAACCCGAAAACCGCGGTGTGGAAATACCTGGAAGAGAATGGTGATTTCGAGATCGACCAACAGCTGCAGAACAAGCTGCTGATCACTGTGGCGCCGGATGGATATCTGCGTCGCGTTCGTTAATTCGCAACATCCCCGAAGCGTTATCCTGGCGAGTCGCCGGTTGTGGAGAGAAGTTATGCAAGGCAAGTACAGTTCCGAACTGACGCAACCGCTCAACGAGCTGTTGACCGTGGTGCTTATTACTCATAACCGGCCGGCGTTTCTGCGCCGGGCGGTGAAGTATTACAGCAGCCTGCCGTGCAAAATCATGGTGCTGGACTCCACCGCCGAGCCTGCGCAGGGCGATTTTTCTTCGGTCGATTATCACCACGTGCCGCAGTTCGCCTATTGGGGCATGCAAGCGAAACTGGCTTACGGCGTGGAGCAACTGACCACCCCGTACATGGTGCTGGCGGCCGATGACGATTTTATCCTGCACGATTCGCTGACCGAATCCGTGGGCTTTCTACAGGCCAACCCGGATTACGGCATGTGCCACGGCTATTGCCTGATGTACCTGACGCTGGCCGGCGGTGTGAGCTACTACCGCCGCGACAAGAAAGTCCAGGAGGACTACGCGTCCGAGAACGCGCAGGATCGCGTCATCGATTACATGAGCCAGTACATCCCGCCGTTTTACGCGGTGACTCGCACCGACCTGATGAAAACCTGGCATACGGCGCTGCCGCCGGGCACCAGTTTCCAGTGGCAGGAAATCGGCCATGTCTACTTCCTGCTGGCTAGCGCCAAGGCGCGAATCCTGCCGATCCCTTACGTGGTCCGTGAGATCAACTATGGCGTCTCCGAGCACAGCACCGAGGTGTACCACTCGCTGACCTATGTCGACGCCAAGTCCGTGGCCGAGCGCGAGGCATTCGCCGAATTTCTCGCCGCATTGCCTACCGCGATCACTGGTCTGGACGCCGCACAGGGCAAGGCGCTTGCCCTGCAAAGTTTCGAAGCGATGGTCGATAGCCTGCAATCGAGCCGCGCGTTGACGGCGGAACTGATCATCCAGTCCACCTGGAATCAGGAACTCAAACGCCCGGATCGTCGCTTCGGGCCATTGCAGTACGTCGAAATGCCGTTCTATAACGAGGCGTTCTTCGATCGGCTGGCACAGTTCGAATTCATGCTGCACGCGATGCCGGCGGGACGCATTCAATTGGAAGGCCTTGAAGGCGTCTGGACTCGCCAGGCGCACTTGCTGCAAGCGCGCAACAACGACACGCCGGAAAGTGTGCTCGATCGTCTGTGGCAGGCCCACGACCTCAACGCGTTCAACCGCACCGTGGTCAAGCGTCTGGCGGCGCAACTGGCGTCGATGGGCGAGGCCGAAGAAGCGCAAGACATGCAGGCATGGATCGAGCGTCTCGAGGCGTTGAGCGGCGAAGATCATCACGCGGTCATGGACAACACGCAGTCCGGACGCCTGCTCAAATGGCTGGCTGCGCGCAAGCCCGGCGAGCAGCAAGTCGAAGCGATCGGCCAACATCTGGCGGTCAATGGCGGTGGCCCGCAATTCGGTATTTTCCTGCTGGATCTGGACGACGACATCGACAAGCTCCAGGTCTCGCTCGATAGCTTGCTGGAAGGCCAGTGCAAGGCCTTCCGCATCGTCGTGTTCACCACCGGCGAAGCCCCGGCCGCGACCACCGCACAGAACACCCTGCACTTCGTTCGGGTGACGCCGGCCAACCTCGTCGACAAACTCAATCAGAGCGCGCGGCAGTCGCCGTGCGACTGGTTGCTGCTGGCCGAGGCTGGCGACGAATTCACCGCCAGCGGCCTGCTGCGCGCCAGTCTGGAATTGCTCAACGCCGGCGACTGCCGCGCTGTGTCGACCGATGAAATCCAGCGCGAGGAAAACGGTGCGCTGCGGGACGTGTTCCGTCCGGGCTTCAATCTGGATCTGCTGCTGAGCCTGCCGACCTTGATGGCGCGGCACTGGCTGGTACGTCGCGATGCGTTGACGGAGATCGGTGGCTATCGCGCCGACTTCGGCAAGGCACTGGAACTCGACGTGCTGTTGCGCCTGATCGAGGAGCATGGCCTCAACAGCCTGGCGCATCTCGACGAGCCGCTGCTGATCACCCAAGCGCCAACTCTGCAGGAAAACCCGGACGAGCGTCTGGCGTTGCTGCGTCACTTGGGCAACCGCGGCTACAAGGCCAAGGTCACCTCGGCGGTTCCCGGCATTTACCAGATCGATTATCACCACAGCGAACGTCCGCTGGTGTCGATCATGATTCCAGCGGGCAACGATCTTGCGGCGCTGCGACGCTGCATCGAAGGCGTGTTGTTGCGCACTCGCTATCAGTCGTACGAAGTGCTGGTCGCCACCTCGGCTGATCAGTCGGCCGCGGTCAATGACTGGCTCGGCACTTATAAACACTCCAAAGTCCAGGTGCTGCGCAGCGACCGCTCGCTGAACGAACCGGCCTTGTACAACGCGGCCAGCCGTCAGGCGCGCGGCGAGTACCTGGTGCTGCTGGCGGCTGACGCCGAAGTGGTCAACCCGAACTGGCTCGACTCGTTGCTCAACCATGCCTTGCGCCCGGAGATCGGCGTCGTCGGGCCGAAACTGATCAACCGCGAGCGCGAGATCAGCCAGGCCGGCCTGATTCTGGGCATGAACGGTGCGGTCGGTTCGGCATTCGTTGGCGACAAACACGATGCTGAGGGCTACTTGCATCGCCTGGCGGTGGAGCAGAACTATTCGGCGGTATCGAGCGTGTGCCTGATGGTGCGCAAAGAATTGTTCGAGGCCTTGGGCGGTCTGGACGACAGCAGCTTCGGCGACGGCTTCAGCGATGTCGACCTGTGCCTGAGCGCGGGTCAGGCCGGTTATCTGACCGTATGGACACCCGCCGTGCAGGTGATTCATCAGGGCAGCATGCCTGAGGCTCCGCAAGCGCTGGCGGCCTTGCAGGAAAAATGGTCAGCCGCGTTCGCCCAGGATCAGGCCTATAACGCCAACTTGAGCCTGAACGGCAAAGGCTTTGTGCTCAATGACAGCGCGGTGCTCGACTGGTCGCAGTTGCTCGCTTGAATCGTCCGAACAGGAGACAGGAATCGACACATGTTCAACGGAAAATCGATCTTCATCTCCGGCGGCACCGGCTCGTTCGGGCGTAGATTCATCGCCCGCCTGCTCGAGCAATACCAGCCCAAGCGCGTGGTGGTGTTTTCCCGTGATGAGCTGAAGCAGTACGAGATGCAGCAGACCTTGAACGCGCCGTGCATGCGCTACTTCATCGGTGATGTGCGCGACGCCGATCGACTGCGTCAAGCCATGCGCGGCATCGATTATGTGGTGCATGCAGCAGCACTCAAGCAAGTGCCGGCGGCGGAATACAACCCGACCGAATGCATCCGCACCAACGTCAATGGCGCGGAAAACATCATCGCCGCGGCCATCGACAATGGCGTGAAGAAAGTCGTGGCGCTGTCTACCGACAAAGCTGCCAGCCCGATCAACCTGTACGGCGCGACCAAGTTGCTTTCGGACAAGTTGTTCGTCGCGGCGAACAATATCGCCGGCGAGCAGGAAACCCGATTTGCCGTGGTGCGCTACGGCAACGTGGCCGGTTCCCGTGGCTCGGTGGTGCCTTTCTTCAGCAAACTGATTGCCGATGGTGCAAAGGAGTTGCCGATCACCGACGAACGCATGACAAGGTTCTGGATCACTCTCGACCACGGCGTGCAGTTTGTCCTCGACAGCTTCGCGCGGATGCACGGCGGCGAAGTGTTCGTGCCGAAGATTCCGTCGATTCGCATCGTCGATCTGGCGCGTGGCATGGCTGAACATCTGCCGCGCAAGAACGTGGGCATTCGTCCCGGTGAAAAGCTCCATGAATTGATGGTGCCGCTGGACGACGCGCGGATGACCCTCGAGTTTGAAGATCACTACACCATTCAACCGTCGATCCGCTTCACCAGCGTCGATGTCGATTTTGCCGTCGACAACGTCGGTGAGCGCGGGCGGGCGGTCGGCGAAGATTTCGAATATCGCTCCGACACCAATCCGCATTTTCTCTCGGTCGAGCAGATTGCTGACCTGCACGCGAAGCTCTCGCAATGATTCCCTACGGTCGGCAAAGCCTTGATCAGGCAGACATCGACGCCGTCGTCGAGGTGCTGCAATCCGACTGGCTGACCCAAGGGCCGAGCATCGAGCGTTTCGAGCAGGCGATGGCCGAGTGTTGCCAGGCCGATTACGCCGTGGCGGTGAGCAATGCCACAGCGGCGCTGCACATCGCCTGTGTGGCGGCGGGTCTGGGGCCGGGCGACCGGTTGTGGACGACGCCGAACACCTTTCTCGCCTCAGCCAATTGCGGACGCTATTGCGGTGCCGAGGTTGATTTCGTCGACATCGATCCACTGACCTGGAACCTCGATGCGTTCGCCCTCGCGGCGAAGCTCGAACAGGCCGAACGCGACGGCATCCTGCCGAAAGTGCTGGTGGCAGTGGCGTTCTCCGGGCAGAGCTGCGACATGCGCAGGATTGCCGAACTGGCCGAGCGCTACAACTTCACCGTGATCGAGGACGCTTCTCACGCGGTCGGCGCATCGTACGCGGGACGCCCGGTGGGTTGCGGTGAGTTTGCAGCGATGACGGTGTTCAGTTTTCATCCGGTGAAAATCATCACCAGTGCCGAGGGCGGCATGGTCCTGACCAATCGAGCGGCGCTGGCCGAGCGTTTGCAGCGTCTGCGCAGCCACGGCATGACCCGCGATCCGCAGCAGATGACCGAGCCCAGTCACGGGCCGTGGTATTACCAGCAGATTGAACTGGGCTTCAATTACCGAATGACTGATTTGCAAGCAGCGCTGGGGTTGTCGCAGCTGCGCAAACTGGACGAGTTCGTCGCGCGGCGCCGCGAACTGGCCGCGCGTTACGATCAGTTGCTGGCGTACCTGCCATTGACCTTGCCCAGCGCACAGCCGGAGGCGCAATCGGCGTGGCACTTGTATGTGGTGCGCTTGCAGACCGAGCGCTGCAACCTCAGTCATCGCCAGGTGTTCGAGGGTTTGCGCGCAGCCGGCATCGGCGTGAATCTGCACTATATTCCCGTGCACCTGCAGCCTTACTATCGCGACCTGGGTTTTGCCGAAGGGGATTTCCCCGAGGCGGAACGTTACTACGCCGAGGCGATCAGCTTGCCGCTGTTCCCTTTGCTCAGCGACGCACAACAGGAGCAGGTGGTCGAACAACTCCGCCGACTGCTGCTTGAGGAGTAAGGCACCGTGAGCTGCGTTGCGATCATTCCCGCCCGTGGTGGCAGCAAGCGCATCCCGCGCAAGAATCTCAAGCTGTTCGACGGTGTGCCGATGATCGTCCGCTCGATCCGCACCGCGCTGGACTCAGGGCTGTTCAAGGCGGTTGTGGTCAGCACCGACGATGAGGAAATTGCCGAGATCGCCCGGGCTAATGGCGCCGAGGTGCCGTTCATGCGTCCCGCCGATCTGGCGGATGACTTCACCGGCACGGCTGCGGTGATCGTGCATGCCTTGCAGCACCTGCCGGCCTTCGATTACGCCTGCTGCATTTACGCCACGGCGCCGTTGCTGCAGGCGCGCTATCTGCGCAAGGGGCTGGAGTTGCTCGCGCGGCATCCGTCCAGATCGTTTGCCTTTTCGGTGTGTAGGTTCGGTTTCCCGGTGCAGCGCGCGTTGACCCTCGACGGAGAGGGCGCCTTGACTTCGATGTATCCCGAGTTTCGCCACACCCGTTCGCAGGACCTGCCCGAAGCGTTTCAGGATGCCGGGCAGTTTTACTGGGGCCGCAGCGCAGCGTGGTTGCGTGGCGAGACGCTGTTTTCGCCGGCGAGTCTGCCGGTAATCCTGCCGCGCCATCTGGTGCAGGATATCGACACGCCTGAAGACTGGCAGCGCGCCGAATACCTGTACGCCGCGCTCAAGGCCGGCGGAGAACTGTCATGAGAGTGCTGATCCGCGCCGACGCTTCGCCGACCATCGGCAGCGGCCACATTGCCCGATGCCTGACGCTGGCGCGGGTGCTGCGCGGGCAGGGCAGCCATGTCGCGTTCGCTTGCCGGCGTCTGCCCGGACATCGGCTGGATGTGCTCAACGCCGAGGGCTTCGAAACCTTCGCGTTGCCCGAACGTTATGCTGATGAAGACCCGCAGCAGGCGATCGAATCGATGCTGCCGTGGCAGGCCGACATCGCGGCGTTGGGGGCGTTGCTTGAAGGTCAAGAAGCGTTCGACTGGATCATCGCTGATCATTACGGCCTCGATCATCACTGGCAGACCGCCGCGCGGCGCTGGGCGCATCGGATTGCGGCGGTGGACGATCTGGCCACGCGACGCTACAGCGTCGATCTGCTGCTCAATCAGAATCTGTCCGGTGTCAGCGAACACTATGCGCCGTTGCTGCCGCAGGGCTGTCGTACTTTGCTCGGCCCGCGCTACGCCATGCTGCGTGAAGAATTCAATTGCCCAGCCATCGAAATCAGACCGAAGGCGCGCCGGGTGTTGGTGAATTTCGGCGGCTTCGACGCGGCGATGCAGGCCCATCACGCGATGCTTGCCTTGGCTGATTTCAGCGAGTTGCAAGTGGACTTCATCGCCGGCGCCGACAACCCGGCGTGGGCGCAAATGCAGGCCTTGGCCGAGACGCGGCCGAACTGGCGCCTGCACAGTTTCGTCAGCGATTTCTACCAGCGCATGACGCAAGCCGATCTGTTTATCGGCGCCGGCGGCGGCACCAGTTGGGAGCGCGCGGCGCTCGGTTTGCCGACGATCTGTATTGCCGTGGCAAACAACCAACAGGCCAACGGCGAAGTGATGGCGGCGGCCGGCGCGCATGTGTTCATGGGAGCGCGGGAACATGTCAGTGTCGAGCAATTGCGGGATGCGGTCGGCTTTGTGGTGGACAATCATTTCCTGCGCCGCAGCCTGGCTGAGCGCTCGCGGCGACTGGTCGATGGGCGTGGCGCCGAGCGGGTCGCGGCCGCATTGGCCGGTGCCGTGCTCAAGCTGCGCCCGGCAACGCTGGACGACGCGCAATTGCTCTTCGATGGACGCAATGCCGAAGCGGTGCGGCGCTGGTCGCTGGAGACGGGCGTGATCAATTGGTCGCAACACCTCAACTGGCTGACGGCGAGTTTGCGCAATCCGCAGCGGCTGCTGTTGATCGCCGAGGCGGATGACGGTCCGGTCGGCGTGCTGCGTTACGATTTGCGCGGGTTTGCCGCCGAAGTATCGGTTTATCTGTTGCAAGGTCGTTTCGGCCTTGGCTGGGGGCGGGCGCTGTTGAGTCGTGGCGAGACGTTTGTTGCCGCGCACTGGCCGCAATTGACGCTCATCAACGCCCAGGTCCTGCCAGCCAATCAGTCCTCACTGAAATTGTTCAGCGACGCCGGGTTCACTCAGGAAACCTGCGCGTTTACCCGTGTTTTGAAGGATCACCCGCATGCCTAGTTTCAAGATCGGCAACCACACCATCGGTGCCGACGCGCCGCCGTTCATCATCGCAGAGATGAGTGGCAACCATAATCAGTCTCTGGACGTCGCCCTGCAGATTGTCGAGGCCGCCGCGAAGGCCGGCGCGCATGCTTTGAAACTGCAAACCTATACCGCTGAGACCATGACTCTGGATTTGTCCGAAGGCGAGTTCTTCATCCAGGATCCGGGCAGTCTTTGGGCGGGCACTTCGCTGTATGAGCTGTACGAAAAAGCCCACACGCCGTGGGAATGGCACGCGCCGATTTTTGCTCGGGCCAAGGAATTGGGGATGCTGGCATTCTCGACGCCATTCGATGACAGCGCAGTGGATTTTCTCGAAAGTCTCGACGTGCCGGCGTACAAGATCGCCAGTTTCGAGAATACTGATCTGCCGCTGATTCGCCGCGTTGCGGCCACCGGTAAACCGCTGATCATTTCCACCGGCATGGCCAGCATCGCCGAACTCGATGAAACCGTGCGTGCTGCGCGCGAGGCGGGGTGCACGGATCTGGTCTTGCTCAAATGCACCAGCACCTACCCGGCAACGCCGCTCAACAGCAACGTGCGCACTATTCCCCATTTGCGTGAATTGTTTGGCTGCGAGGTGGGGCTGTCCGATCATTCCATGGGCGTCGGGGTGTCAGTGGCGGCGGTAGCGCTTGGCGCGACGGTAGTAGAAAAACACTTCACGCTCGACCGTTCGGCCGGTGGTGTCGACGCGAGTTTTTCCCTGGAGCCGGCGGATATGGCCAGTCTTGTGCTGGAAACCGAACGCGCCTGGCAAGCCATGGGGCAGGTGCAGTACGGTCCTACCGAAGCCGAGCGCAAGTCGCTGGTCTATCGCCGTTCGCTGTACGTCAGCGCCGATATGGCCGCCGGTGAGGCTTTTTCGCCGGACAATCTGCGCGCCATCCGCCCCGGTCTCGGTCTGCCGCCCAAGCACACCGAAGCGGTTCTCGGCCGTCGCGCGCGGACCGCAATCAAGCGGGGCACGCCGCTTGATTGGTCGCTGGTCGAATAAGTCGATCTGCACCGATTCGGCAAAATAGCGTGACCTGCGAGTCATAACGCGCATCTTCACTGTATTGTATTGACCGGGGAGATGGCGCCTGGGCCGTTTTCGGTGCCAGTGATAGCCCTTTGCGCTTCCCGTGGCTGCCCGTTGTGGCGGCCGTTTTTTGTTTGTCGGCGCCCCTCGAATCCTTGCGAGCGGTGGTTTTGGGCTGTTTTTTATTGGGAAGCCGTAATGATTGGCATAAAAAGCATTGCGAGCTACGTTCCTGTAGCCGGCGTGGACAATTACGCACAAGGTGCAAAATTCGAGAAGGATGAAGAATTCATCCTTGGCAAGATCGGTTCGGCATTCCTGCCGCGCAAAGACGCTGAGCAGGAAACTTCCGATCTGTGCGTGGAAGCGGCCAATGCGCTGTTTGCCAGCAACCCGGAACTGAAGCGTGAATCGATCGACGCGTTGATCGTGGTTACCCAGAACGGTGACGAAGAAGGTCTGCCGCACACGGCTGCCATCGTCCAGGACAAACTCGGCCTGCCGACCCATGTCGCGGCGTTTGATATTTCGCTGGGTTGCTCCGGTTACGTCTACGGCATCTACGCGATCAAGGGCTTCATGGAAGCCGCCGGCCTGAAGAACGGCCTGCTGATCACCGCTGACCCGTATTCGAAAATCGTCGACCCGGAAGACCGCAACACCACCATGCTCTTTGGCGACGCCGCCACCGCAACGTGGATGGGCGAAGATCCGACCTGGGCGTTGGGCAAAGCCAAGTTCGGCACCGACGGCTCTGGCGCTCCGCACCTGAAAGTCACCGATGGCGTGTTCTTCATGAACGGCCGTCAGGTATTCAACTTTGCCTTGCTGAAAGTCCCGGCGCACTTGCATGAGTTGCTCGATGATTCCGGGCTGAAGGCAGATGACATCGACGCGTTCTGCATTCACCAGGGCAGCGCGGCGATTGTCGACGCGGTGGCGCGGCGTTTCGAAGGCGAGCCGGAGAAATTCATCAAGGACATGGTCGAGACCGGCAACACCGTGTCGTCGAGCATTCCGTTGCTGCTGGAAAAACACGTCATCGATTCCGACTGGCAGCGCATTGCACTGAGCGGTTTCGGTGTGGGGCTGTCGTGGGGCTCGGCGATCATTTATCGCCCTTGAGACAGTCGAAAGCGGTAGATATGAAAATAGCGCTCAAAGGCTGACCTCTGAGCGCTATTTTTTTTGCCTGAAAAGGAGTGTGAGGCAACATGAGCGAGATTTTCCAGGCCAATGCCGAAGTGCTGCAGCGGCGCTGGCCGACGCTGTTCGAGCGTCTGTTGGCGGAAGACAGTGCGGCCGTGCAGGCCGAACTCGTGCAAGGGCTGGGATCTACGCTGAGCGTTGACGGTATCCAGCTGACCAGCCGCCGTGATCGTCTACGCGAGGCGCAAACCCAAGCGGCGAGCCTGCCGGAGATACCGCAACTGCACGTCTATGGCACCGGGCTCGGCGACTTGCCTAACGTGCTGCTCGAGCGTGCAAGCCTTGAGCGGCTTTACGTGCACATCCTCAATGGCGCGCTGTTCGCGCTGGTCCTGCAACTGCTCGATCAGCGGCAGTGGCTGGATGATCTTCGTGTCGAGCTGTTTTACGCCGGTGATCACCCGGACTTTTTCACGCCGTTCTTCGCGCTGCCGGCCGAGATGCTGCTGGCCGATGATTTCAATGCGAAGATCCGCGACCGGCTGGTCAATGAAGTCCATCTGACATTCAATAATCGCGATTTCGATCCCCAGTCACCGCAGATCCGTCAGCGCTTGCAGGATTGTCTGCCGGTACTGCTCGGCGATGCCGATGTGGCGCATTTGTTCGGCACCTGCGCCGGCCAGGAAATCTACGTGATTGCTACCGGGCCGACGCTGGAGCAGCATTTCGAACGTCTGGCAGCGATCCGTCAGCGTCCCGAGCGCCCGTTGTTCATCTGCGTTGATACCGCTTATCGGCCATTGCGCGAGCACGGCATCGTACCTGACCTGGTGGTGAGCATCGATCAGCGCATCGGCTTGCGCCATCTACCGTTCGAGGCTTCTGACGGCATCACGCTGGTGTACCTGCCGATGAGCGACCCGCGGGTGCTGAAGGCGTGGAAGGGCAAGCGCTTCGGCGGATATTCGGCGAGCCCGATTTATGCCGGGCTGACGGAACAATATCCGCGCGGCCAGTTGCACGTCGGCGGCAGCGTGATCCATCCGGCGGTGGATCTCGCGGTGAAAATGGGTGCGGCGCGGGTCACGCTGTTTGGCGCTGACTTCGCCTTCCCGATGAACAAGACCCATGCCGGTTGGAACGATGGCGACCTCGGGCCACCGCTGGCTCAGGCACGGCACTGGGTGCACGATGGCCATGGTCAGCGCGTCAGCACGCAGCTGAATTTTCGCGGTTATCTGTGTGTGCTGGAGCGCTTCATTGCCGCGCATCCACAGGTCGAATTTCTCAACAGTAGCCGCGCGGGTGCGTTGATCGCCGGAACGACTTTCCATCCGGAGTTCGTGAAATGAGTGCGCTGAGCCAGAGCCAGAGCCAGGCGCAGTGCCGTCAATGCGCGGCGTTGTTTCGTCTGGGGCGTGACGTCGAGGCTGCACTGACGATGGTCGATGTGTTCGAACAGGTTCAGCAATGCCTGGCGTCCGCGCCCGCAAGTGTGCGGCAAGGTTGGGCACAGTTACTCACCTCAATGCTCGAGTGCCAGGAACGGCAGGACTGGTTGGGCCTTGCTGACTATCTGGAATATGAGCTGGTTGAATTGCTGGAAACGGCCCGACGCTGAACCGCTGCGGGGCACTGGCCCGCGGCTCTGCGGATCAGCCGGTTTTATGACGCCATTTTTCAGCGATTGATGTGCTGCTAAGTCTTTGTTTTCTCGGGAGTGGCCGGGTGATGGCAAAATTTTTTTAAAAAGCCCTCAAGCAACCTGCAAACCCGACGATAACTATTACGAAGGTTCTCTAGGCCATACCCGGCGGTTGCCAGGGCCGGAAGCCGCAGTACCCAACCAACGAGGAATTCGTCATGGCTTTAACAGTAAACACCAACACCACATCGTTGAACGTTCAGAAAAACCTGAACCGCGCTTCCGACGCTCTGTCCACCTCGATGCAGCGCCTGTCTTCCGGCCTGAAAATCAACAGCGCTAAAGATGACGCCGCTGGCCTGCAAATCTCCAACCGTATGTCTTCGCAGATCCGCGGTAACACCCAGGCTATCCAGAACGCCAACGACGGTATCTCCGTAGCTCAGACCGCTGAAGGCGCTCTGCAAGCTTCGACCGACATCCTGCAGCGTATGCGTGAACTGGCTGTTAAAGCACGTAACGGTACCAACGGCACTGCTGACCAGACCGCAACCAACGCTGAATTCGCTCAGATGTCTGACGAAATCACCCGTATCTCCGCGGCTACCAACCTGAACGGCAAAAACCTGCTGGACGGTTCGGCTGGTACTGTGACCCTGCAAGTAGGCGCGAACACCGGTTCGGCTAACCACATCGACCTGGTACTGAGCTCCAAGTTCGACGCCGTCAGCCTGTCGGTTGGTAGCGGCACTGTAGTTCTGACCGGTACTTCGGGTACTGGCGCTGGTTCGGCTTCGCAGAACATCGACAACGCGATCACTGCAATCGACGCCGCTATCGCTTCGATCGGTGCAACCCGCGCCAGCCTCGGTGCTTCGCAAAACCGTCTGACCAGCACCATCTCCAACCTGCAGAACATCACTGAAAACACCACCGCTGCTCAGGGTCGTGTACAGGACACCGACTTCGCCGCAGAAACTGCTAACCTGACCAAGCAGCAAACTCTGCAGCAAGCTTCCACTTCGGTTCTGGCTCAAGCCAACCAACTGCCTTCCGCTGTACTGAAGCTGCTTCAGTAATTCGGAACAAGTTTGAGCGGGGGAGTGCGCTTGTCGTGCTCTCTCGCTTTTTTACGTTGAGAGGTGATGGGCATGGACATGAGCGTAAAGCTTAACCTGTCTTATCCTGCTCCCAAGCCAGTGCCACCGGTTGCTGACAAGCCGTCAGAAACGCCTAAAGTTGCCAAGACTGAAGCGCCGGTCGCTGCCAAGAGTCAGGAATCGGACGACGCCAAGTTGAAACTGGCGGTGCAAGAGATCGAGAAGTTTGTTCAATCGATCAAGCGCAATCTGGAGTTCTCGATCGACGAGCATTCCGGCAAGGTCATCGTCAAGGTGATCGCAAGCGAGACGGGTGAAGTCGTTCGACAGATTCCTTCCGCAGAAGCGCTCAAGCTCGCAGACAGCCTCGCCAACGCAAGTCATGTGTTGTTCGACGCCAAGGTCTGATAGCTGGCATGAATAGTGTCTGTCTTTCTTGATGATGCCGACAGGGGTCAAAAGACTGGCAGCAAACTGAAGGGAGATGCACATGGCAAGTCCAATTCTACCGGGTTCCGGACTGGGTTCCGGCCTGGACATCGGCGCGATCGTGACTGCGCTGGTCAACGCCGACAAGTCTGCCAAGCAGACCCAGATCGACTCCGCGACCAAAACCAATACCCTGAAGATCTCCGGTATCGGTACCTTGAAAAGCGCCCTGGCCGCTTACCAGAAGGCGATGACCGATCTGGGCAGCAAGACCAACCCTGCGTTTGCCGGCTACACGGCGACTTCGGGTACTCCGGCCACGCTGACCGCGACCTCCGACAACACTGCCGTATCCGGCACTTACAGTGTTGTGGTTAACAACCTGGCGACCGGCTCGAAAGTGGCCAGTGCATCGTTTGCCGGCGGTGCGGCCAGTGCCATTCCGAGTGGTACCCTGAAAATCAGTCAGAATGGCACTGATTACAACGTCACGATTCCTGCCAATGCCACGTTGCAGAGCACTCGGGACGCTATCAACACCCAGCAGGGCACCAATGGTATTTCTGCCAACATCGTGACTGACAGCACGGGCGCGTCGCGTCTGGTGATCAGCTCGAACAAGACGGGCGCCGGCTCCGACCTTTCGACCAGCGGCATCGCCGGTCTGGCAATCGATGGCACCAAAGTGATGTCGTCGACACCGGCTGCCGGTGATTCGGGTTCTGTGGGTTCTGTCGCAATGGACGCCAAGCTGACCATCGACGGTCTGACCGTGACCAGCAAGAGCAACACCGTGACCGGCGCCGTGAGCGGCCTGACCATGAACCTGGTCGAAGCCAGTCCCACCGCGGTGAAAGTGACTGTCGACACCAACACCAAGGGTCTGCAGTCCTCGGTCCAGGCATTCGTCGATGCCTTTAACACGCTGAAGACCACCATCGACACGCTGTCCAAGGCGACGCCGGACGAAGATGGCAGGCTGACGGTGCAAGCGGCGTTTACCGGCGACTCCATGCCGCGCACGCTGCTTGCCGATCTTCGCGCTCAGTTGACCACTTCGTCACCAGGCGATCTGTCTGTGTTGTCGCAGATCGGCGTTCTGACCGATCGTGACACTGGCAAGTTGACGCTGGACAGCGCGGCGTTCACCAAAGCCATGGCTCAGCCGGGCATGACTGGCCAGGTTCAGCAACTGTTCTCCGGAACCAACGATACCAATGGTCTGCTGGCGCGGATGAGCAAGGCGGTCGACCCGTATCTCAAAGCTTCTGCCGATGGTAAGTCCACCAGCGGTTTGCTGGATCAGCGTCTGACCATTCTGACCAACAACACGCGCACCCTTACCAACCAGCAGTTGGCGCTGGATCTGCGTGTTGCCAACCTGACCAAGACGTTGACCGCGAAATACAACGCCATGGATTTGCTGGTAGGGCAGATGAAGGCGACGGCGAGCAACATCACGTCGTTCTTCAGCTCGCTGAACGCTCAGCAGTCCGCGAAGTAAGCTGCAATTGCGACAAAAACCCGGCTACGCTTTATCGGCGTGCGCCGGGTTTTTGTCTTTTGATCTAAAGTTTTCCGATTCGTTGGCGATACACTGGTTATACGAGTCATTGTGGCAATGAGGTAGAACATGAACCCAATGTTAGCCCTTCGGCAATATCAGAAAGTCGGCGCTCACGCGCAGACGTCCGAAGCGAGCCCGCACCGCCTGGTGCAAATGTTGATGGAAGGTGGTCTTTCCCGTATCGCTCAGGCCAAAGGCGCCATCGAGCGCAAGGATGTGCCTGCCAAGTGCACTGCCATCAGCAAGGCGATTGGCATCGTCAGCGGTCTTCGCGAAGGCCTGGATCTGGAAAACAGCGCGGACACGCTGGCGGATCTGGACGGGTTGTATATCTACATGATGAAGCGTCTCGCCGAGGCGAACATCAGCAGTGATCCACGCATTCTCGATGAGGTTGCAGGCCTGCTGAGTACGGTAAAAGAAGGCTGGGACGCCATTGCGCCCGTGCCGGCGCCGCAGTTCTGAAGGAGATCACCATGAGTCTTGTATTGCAGCGAATCGCCGATACCCGTGAAGCATTGGTCGGAGCGTTGGCCGAGCGAAACTGGGAAGCCATCGGCGAACTGGATCTGGCTTGCCGTTCCTGCATGGAAGACGTCATGGCTGAAGCTTCGCTGGATGAAGTCGCATTGCGCGACAATCTTGAAGAGCTGCTCCACGTATACAAAGATCTGCTCGAAGTGGCGATGGGGGAGCGGCAGGCAATAGCCAATGAAATGTCGCAGATCACCCAAGCGCAAAACGCGGCAAAGGTTTACCATCTGTTTGGTTGATTAACCGTCAGTTAAACCAGAGATGTGCGCCATAAATTTGACTGTGCACGGTTTTTTGACTTAACTAGTGGCTATTATCAGGTTTAGGGCGTCTACAGGCACATGGTGTCCTGCAAGCGTCTCGCTTGCCCCTAATTTTCGGGCATTGAGTTGACTAGGGAAGTTGCTATTGCATGTGGCGTGAAACCAAAATTCTGCTGATCGATGACGATAGCGTCCGCCGCCGCGACCTGGCGGTGATTTTAAATTTTCTTGGCGAAGAAAATTTACCCTGCGGCAGCCATGACTGGCAGCAGGCAGTCGGCTCTTTGTCGTCTAGTCGTGAGGTCATCTGTGTACTGATCGGGACGGTCAATGCTCTTGGTGCACTTTTGGGCTTGCTAAAGACACTCTCAACCTGGGATGAGTTCCTTCCGGTTTTGTTAATGGGCGATAATTCTTCCGTTGACTTGCCTGAAGACCAACGTCGTCGAGTGCTTTCGACCCTCGAGATGCCGCCCAGCTACAGCAAATTGCTTGACTCACTGCACCGTGCCCAGGTCTATCGCGAGATGTATGACCAGGCCCGCGAGCGCGGCCGTCATCGCGAACCCAACCTGTTCCGCAGCCTCGTCGGCACCAGTCGTGCGATCCAGCACGTGCGTCAGATGATGCAGCAAGTGGCCGACACCGACGCCAGCGTGCTGATCCTTGGCGAGTCCGGCACCGGCAAGGAAGTGGTCGCCCGCAACCTGCATTACCATTCCAAGCGCCGCGACGGGCCATTCGTGCCCGTCAACTGCGGGGCGATCCCCGCGGAACTGCTCGAGAGTGAATTGTTCGGCCATGAAAAAGGCGCCTTCACCGGAGCAATCACCAGCCGTGCCGGGCGCTTTGAGCTGGCCAACGGCGGCACGCTGTTTCTCGACGAAATCGGCGACATGCCACTGCCAATGCAGGTCAAGCTGCTGCGCGTTCTGCAGGAACGTACGTTCGAGCGTGTGGGCAGCAACAAGACCCAGAGCGTCGACGTGCGCATCATCGCTGCAACGCACAAGAATCTCGAAAGCATGATCGAGATCGGCACCTTCCGCGAAGACCTTTACTATCGCCTGAACGTGTTCCCGATCGAGATGGCGCCGTTGCGTGAGCGCGTCGAAGATATTCCGTTGCTGATGAACGAGCTGATCTCGCGCATGGAGCACGAGAAGCGCGGTTCGATCCGCTTCAACTCCGCCGCCATCATGTCGCTGTGCCGTCACGGCTGGCCTGGCAACGTTCGCGAGTTGGCCAACCTGGTCGAGCGCATGGCGATCATGCATCCGTACGGGGTGATCGGCGTGGTCGAGTTGCCGAAGAAATTCCGCTACGTCGATGACGAAGACGAGCAAATGGTCGACAGCCTGCGCAGCGATCTGGAAGAGCGCGTGGCAATCAACGGCCACACGCCGGACTTCAGCGCCAATGCACTGCTGCCGCCGGAAGGCCTGGACCTCAAGGATTATCTCGGTGGTCTGGAGCAGGGCTTGATTCAGCAGGCGCTCGACGACGCCAATGGCATCGTGGCGCGTGCTGCCGAACGGCTGCGCATTCGTCGCACCACGCTGGTGGAGAAGATGCGCAAATACGGCATGAGCCGGCGCGAAGGTGATGAACAGGCGGATGATTGACGCCTGTTTTTCAATTCCTTCATTTATAAGCGATTTTTTTTAGGCACGGGTATTGCTACATCCCTCGCAACGTTCCGTTTCACTGACGGTCAGCCAAGCGAGAGAGCACAATGCCCCAAGCCGCCCAGATCTCTTCTGCCTCCAATATCGTGGGGCAACCCTCGTCCGTAGAGCAGGCAAGCCGTCAGGGACTTGAGCACGCGTTCCAGCTGTTCAACCAGATGTCGAGCCAGTTGACCGACTCCTACAGCATGTTGGAAGCGCGGGTCACCGAGCTCAAGGGTGAACTGGCCGTGGTCAGTGCCCAGCGCATGCAGGAACTCGCGGAAAAAGAGCGCTTGGCCAATCGGCTGCAAAACCTCCTCGACCTGTTGCCCGGCGGCGTAATCGTCATCGACGGCCACGGCCTGGTGCGCGAAGCCAATCCCGCTGCCATCGACTTGCTGGGCTCGCCGCTGGAAGGTGAGCTGTGGCGCCACGTGATTGCGCGCTGCTTCGCTCCGCGCGAAGACGATGGTCACGAAATTTCCTTGAAAAACGGTCGACGCCTGTCGATTTCCACTCGCTCGCTGGATGCCGAGCCGGGGCAGTTGGTGCTGCTTAACGATTTGACTGAAACCCGTCATCTGCAGGATCAACTGGCGCGGCACGAGCGTTTGTCGTCGTTAGGGCGCATGGTCGCCTCGCTCGCCCACCAGATTCGCACGCCGCTGTCCGCCGCGTTGCTCTACGCCAGTCATTTGACTGAGCAGCAATTACCGGTCGACACCCAGCAGCGCTTCGCCGGCCGCCTGAAAGAACGGCTGCACGAACTCGAGCATCAGGTGCGCGACATGCTGGTGTTTGCCCGTGGCGAGCTGCCGCTGACCGATCGCATTACTCCCAACGCTTTGATGCAAGCGCTGCAAGCGGCGGCGCTCACTCATGTGCAGGATCTGCCGATTCGCTGGCAATGCGACAGCCATGACGGTGAGTTGCTGTGCAATCGCGACACGCTGGTCGGAGCGCTGCTGAACCTGATCGAGAACGCGATTCAGGCCAGTGGCGGTAACGCGCGCCTGAAAGTGCATTGCTATACACGTGATCACACTCTGCGCCTGTGCATCAGCGACAGCGGCAGCGGCATCGAGCCCGCAGTGTTGGCGCGGTTGGGCGAGCCATTCTTTACCACCAAAGTGACAGGCACCGGCCTCGGCCTGACCGTTGTCCAAGCGGTTGCACGGGCGCATCAAGGAGAATTGCAGTTGCGCTCGCGAGTCGGGCGCGGCACCTGTGCGCAAGTGACCCTGCCGCTGTTTTCCGCTGTCCAGGGAGCTGAGTGAACGTCATGGGCATCAAGGTGTTGCTGGTCGAAGATGACCGTTCATTGCGCGAAGCACTGGCCGATACGCTGCTGCTCGCCGGCCATGATTATCAAGCGGTCGGCAGCGCGGAAGAAGCGCTGACGGCGGTGGCCCGCGAAGCGTTCAGTCTGGTAGTCAGCGACGTCAACATGCCTGGAATGGATGGGCATCAACTGCTCGCACTGTTGCGCGCGCGTCAGCCGCAGTTGCCGGTGTTGCTGATGACTGCGCATGGCGCCGTCGAACGCGCGGTCGATGCGATGCGCCAAGGGGCGGCGGATTATCTGGTCAAACCGTTTGAACCCAAGGCACTGCTGGATCTGGTGGCGCGGCATGCGCTGGGCCGGATCGGCGCCAGCGACACCGAAGGTCCGATAGCGGTGGAACCTGCCAGTGTGCAGTTGCTCGACCTTGCCACACGCGTTGCGCGCAGCGATTCGACGGTATTGATTTCTGGCGAATCCGGCACGGGCAAGGAAGTGCTCGCGCGCTACATTCATCAGCAATCGCCCCGTGTCGATCAGCCGTTCGTTGCAATCAACTGTGCAGCGATCCCGGACAACATGCTTGAAGCGACGTTATTCGGCCACGAGAAGGGCTCGTTCACGGGGGCCATCGCTGCGCAGGCCGGCAAGTTCGAGCAGGCAGATGGCGGCACCATTCTGCTCGATGAAATTTCCGAAATGCCCTTGGGTCTGCAAGCCAAGCTTCTGCGTGTTTTGCAGGAGCGTGAGGTTGAGCGAGTGGGCGCGCGCAAGCCGATCAGCCTGGACATTCGCGTGGTCGCGACCACCAACCGCGATCTGGCCGGCGAAGTCGCGGCGGGGCGCTTTCGGGAAGACCTGTTTTACCGCTTGTCGGTTTTCCCCCTGGCGTGGCGTCCACTTCGCGAGCGCACTGCCGATATCCTGCCGCTGGCCGAAAAGTTGTTGGCCAAGCACGTCAATAAAATGAAGCACGCGGCGGCGAAACTGTCGCCTGAAGCGCAGGCGTGCCTGACCGCTTACCCGTGGCCGGGCAATGTGCGTGAGCTGGACAACGCAATTCAGCGCGCGCTGATTCTGCAGCAGGGCGGTTTGATCCAGCCGCAGGATTTCTGTCTCGCCGGTTCGGTGACATTTGCTGCGTTGCCAATCCCAGCGCCGTCGTCAGCCGTGATTCGTGAAGTCGAAATCGACGTGGATTCGGCCGGCGCATTGGGCGATGACCTGCGCCGCCGGGAGTTTCAGATGATCATTGATACCTTGCGCGCCGAACGTGGCCGCCGCAAGGAAGCGGCCGAAAAGCTCGGCATCAGCCCGCGGACCTTGCGCTACAAACTGGCGCAAATGCGTGATGCGGGAATGGACGTCGAAGGCTATTTGTTCGCGACGTAACCTGTAACGCCATACATCCAGAATGCTTTTCTGAAGGGGTGCCCATGAGATGGCACCCTTGTTGCTAATACCTGTGTATCCGCCGAGTGAGTGTCAAAAAAATGCGGGCCGCCCAAGAGAGTAGACCATGAGCCAAGGTATTGAATTTAATCGGTTGATGATGGACATGCAGGCCATGAAAGTGGATGCCATGTCTGCGCGCAAATCGACTGCCGCTGTCCCTGAAATCGCTGGCAGCAGCTTTTCCGACATGCTCGGTCAGGCCATCAATAAAGTCAGCGATACCCAGCAGGCGTCGACTCAACTGGCCAACGCATTCGAGATCGGCAAGAGCGGTGTCGACCTGACCGACGTGATGATTGCGTCGCAGAAAGCCAGCGTGTCGTTCCAGGCTCTGACCCAGGTGCGCAACAAGCTGGTTCAGGCTTATCAAGACATCATGCAGATGCCGGTTTAAGGGCGAAATAAGTCATGGCAGAAGCAGTCGCTGATAACGTTCCGGCCAAGGCCACCCCGATCGACGGCAAACCGCCGCTGTTCGGCCTGTCCTTTCTGGAAAATCTTTCCCAGATGACCGTGCTGCGTCAGGTCGGCCTGTTGGTCGGTCTGGCGGCGAGCGTGGCGATTGGCTTTGCCGTGGTGCTGTGGTCGCAGCAGCCGGATTACCGTCCGTTGTACGGCAGCCTTGCCGGCCTGGACGCCAAGCAAGTCATGGAGACTTTGGCCGCCGCGGATATTCCATACAACGTCGAACCGAACTCTGGCGCCTTGCTGGTCAAGGCCGATGACCTGTCCCGTGCGCGTCTCAAGCTCGCGGCCGCTGGTGTCACTCCCAGCGATGGCAACATCGGTTTTGAAATCCTCGACAAGGAACAGGGTCTGGGCACCAGCCAGTTCATGGAAGCGACCCGTTATCGTCGCGGCCTCGAAGGCGAACTGGCGCGCACCATTTCCAGCCTGAACAACGTCAAGGGCGCTCGCGTACACCTGGCGATTCCAAAGAGTTCGGTGTTCGTGCGTGATGAGCGCAAGCCGAGCGCTTCGGTGTTGGTCGAGCTGTACAGCGGTCGTTCGCTTGAGCCGGGCCAAGTGGTGGCGATCATCAATCTGGTGGCGACCTCCGTTCCCGAGTTGAGCAAATCGCAGATCACCGTCGTCGATCAGAAGGGCAACCTGCTCTCCGATCAGGCGGAAAACTCCGAAATGACCATGGCCGGCAAGCAATTCGATTACAGCCGCCGCATGGAAAGCATGCTGACCCAGCGCGTGCACAACATTCTGCAACCAGTACTGGGCAATGATCGCTACAAGGCTGAAGTCTCGGCCGACGTCGATTTCAGTGCCGTCGAATCGACTGCCGAGCAGTTCAACCCGGATCAACCGGCGTTGCGCAGCGAGCAATCGGTCAATGAACAACGCACCGCCAGCAATGGCCCGCAAGGTGTGCCGGGTGCTCTGAGCAACCAGCCACCGGCGCCGGCTTCGGCCCCGCAAACCACCGGCGGCGCAGCTGCACCAGCCGGCATGATCCAGCCGGGTCAGCCGCTGGTTGATGCCAACGGTCAGCAGATCATGGACCCGGCCACCGGCCAGCCAATGCTCGCACCGTATCCGGCGGACAAGCGTCTGCAATCGACCAAGAACTTCGAGCTCGACCGTTCCATCAGCCACACCAAACAACAGCAGGGTCGCCTGAATCGTCTGTCGGTGTCGGTTGTGGTCGACGATCAAGTCAAGGTCAACGCCGCCAACGGTGAAACCACCCGCGCACCGTGGAGTGCCGACGAATTGGCGCGCTTCACTCGCCTGGTGCAGGACGCCGTCGGTTTCGACGCCAGCCGTGGTGACAGCGTCAGCGTGATCAACATGCCGTTCTCCGCTGAGCGGGGCGAAGTGATCGCCGATATTCCGTTCTACTCCCAGCCATGGTTCTGGGACATCGTCAAACAAGTACTGGGTGTGTTGTTCATCCTCGTGCTGGTGTTTGGTGTGCTGCGTCCGGTGCTTAACAACATCACCGGCGGCGGCAAAGGCAAGGAGCTGGCCGGTCTGGGCAGCGACGTGGAACTTGGTGGCATGGGCGGCCTGGACGGCGAACTGGCCAACGACCGCGTGAGCCTCGGTGGTCCGCAGAGCATTCTGCTGCCGAGCCCGAGCGAGGGTTACGACGCGCAACTGAATGCAATCAAGAGTCTGGTAGCTGAAGACCCGGGTCGCGTGGCTCAGGTCGTAAAAGAGTGGATTAACGCAGATGAGTGATAACCGAGCCGCCGCCGTCAAACTGACCAAGGTCGACAAAGCCGCGATTCTGCTGCTGTCCCTCGGTTCGACCGATGCTGCGCAAGTGCTGCGCCACATGGGCCCAAAAGAGGTCCAGCGTGTCGGCGTGGCCATGGCGCAGATGGGCAATGTCCACCGTGAGCAGGTCGAACAGGTGATGAGCGAGTTCGTCGACATCGTCGGCGATCAGACCAGCCTGGGCGTCGGTTCCGATGATTACGTGCGCAAAATGCTCACTCAGGCATTGGGCGAAGACAAGGCCAACGGCCTGATCGACCGCATCCTGCTCGGTGGCAACACCAGCGGCCTCGACAGCCTGAAATGGATGGAGCCGCGCGCGGTCGCCGACGTCATCCGTTACGAGCACCCGCAGATTCAAGCGATCGTGGTGGCGTACCTCGATCCCGATCAGGCCGGTGAAGTGCTCGGCAACTTCGATCACAAAGTGCGTCTGGACATCATCCTGCGCGTGTCGTCGTTGAACACCGTGCAACCAGCGGCGCTGAAAGAACTCAACCAGATTCTCGAGAAGCAATTCTCCGGCAACTCGAATGCCTCGCGCACCACCTTGGGTGGCATCAAGCGTGCGGCGGATATCATGAACTTCCTCGACAGTTCGATCGAAGGTCAGCTCATGGACTCGATTCGCGAAGTCGACGAAGACCTGTCCGGTCAGATCGAAGACCTCATGTTCGTGTTCAACAACCTCGCCGACGTCGACGATCGCGGTATTCAAGCATTGCTGCGCGAAGTGTCTTCCGATGTGCTGGTACTGGCCCTCAAAGGGTCGGACGAAGGCGTCAAGGAAAAGATCTTCAAGAACATGTCCAAACGTGCCGCCGAACTGTTGCGCGACGACCTCGAGGCCAAAGGCCCGGTGCGCGTCAGCGACGTCGAAACGGCGCAGAAGGAAATCCTCACCATTGCCCGTCGTATGGCCGAAGCCGGCGAGATCGTGCTCGGTGGCAAGGGCGGCGAGGAAATGATCTAAGCCCATGGATAAGCCTGACGAGTCTGTGACCGATCTGATCCGCGCCCGCGATGTCCGCGGCTTCGAATCCTGGGCGCTGCCCAGCTTCGATCCGCCGAAACCGGAACCCGAGCCGGAGCCTGAGCCCGAACCGCCGGAAATGGAAGAAGTGCCGCTGGAGGAAGTCCAGCCACTGACCCTGGAAGAACTCGAAAGCATCCGTCAGGAGGCTTACAACGAGGGCTTCGCCATTGGCGAAAAGGAAGGTTTCCACAGCACCACGCTCAAGGTTCGTCAGGAAGCCGAAGTGGCGCTCAACGCCAAGCTCGCCAGCCTCGAACTGTTGATGGCCAACCTGTTCGAGCCGATCGCTGAGCAAGACACGCATATCGAGAAATCGCTGGTCGACCTCGTGCAGCACATTACCCGCCAAGTGATTCAGCGCGAACTGGCCATCGACTCCAGCCAGATCGAACACGTCATGCGCGATGCGCTCAAGCTGTTGCCGCTGGGTGTCGACAACGTGCGTCTGTACGTCAATCCGCAAGACTTCGAGCAGGCCAAAGCCCTGCGCGAGCGTCACGAGGAAAGCTGGCGCATTGTCGAAGACGAAGCGTTGTTGCCGGGCGGCTGCCGGGTCGAAACCGCGCACAGCCGCATCGACGCAAGCGTCGAAACGCGCGTCGGGCAGGTCATGGCCAAGCTGTTCGATCAGTTGCATGAACAGGCCTTGCACCCGGCCGAAGCGGACCTGAGCCTGGATATTCCCGAAGACGTGAAACCGGCGGCTGCTGCTGAAGCGCCGCTCGCGGACGCTGCCGATGCGCCTTGAACGCACCAGTTTCGCCAAGCGCCTGAGCACCTATGCCGAGGCGACCGAGCTGGCGGGCGCGCCGATTCTTGAAGGGCGCCTGCTGCGCATGGTCGGCCTCACCCTCGAGGCCGAAGGCTTGCGCGCCGCCATGGGTACGCGTTGTCTGGTGATCAATGACGACAGCTATCACCCGTCGCAGGTGGAAGCGGAAGTCATGGGTTTTTCCGGCAGCAAAGTCTTTCTGATGCCGGTTGGCAGCGTCGCCGGTATCGCCCCGGGCGCCCGCGTGGTGCCGCTCGCCGATACCGGGCGCTTGCCGATGGGCATGAGCATGCTTGGCCGTGTGCTCGATGGCGCCGGCCGTGCACTGGACGGCAAGGGTGGCATGAAGGCCGAAGACTGGGTGCCGATGGACGGCCCGACGATCAACCCGCTCAACCGTGACCCGATCAGCATGCCACTGGACGTCGGCATCCGTTGCATCAATGGTTTGTTGACGGTCGGTCGTGGCCAGCGTCTGGGTCTTTTCGCCGGTACCGGTGTCGGTAAATCGGTGCTGCTGGGCATGATGACGCGCTTTACCGAGGCCGACATCATCGTCGTCGGCCTGATCGGTGAGCGCGGTCGCGAAGTCAAGGAATTCATCGAGCACAGCCTTGGTGAAGAAGGTCTCAAACGCTCGGTCGTCGTCGCCTCGCCAGCGGACGATGCGCCGCTGATGCGTTTGCGTGCGGCGATGTATTGCACGCGGATCGCCGAATATTTCCGCGACAAGGGCAAGAACGTCCTGTTGCTGATGGATTCGCTGACGCGTTTCGCCCAGGCCCAGCGGGAAATCGCCCTGGCCATCGGCGAGCCGCCGGCGACTAAAGGTTATCCGCCATCGGTGTTCGCCAAGTTGCCGAAACTGGTGGAGCGCGCCGGTAATGCGGAGAAGGGCGGGGGTTCGATCACTGCGTTCTACACCGTGCTGTCCGAAGGCGACGATCAGCAGGATCCGATTGCCGACTCGGCGCGGGGCGTGCTCGATGGTCACATCGTGCTGTCGCGGCGCCTGGCCGAGGAAGGGCATTACCCGGCCATCGACATTGAGGCATCGATCAGCCGGGTGATGCCGGCGGTGGTCTCGCCGGAGCAGATGCAGCGCGCGCAATACTTCAAGCAGTTGTGGTCGCGCTATCAACAGAGTCGCGACCTGATCAGCGTCGGGGCCTACGTGGCCGGCGGTGACCGCGAGACCGACCTGGCGATTTCCCTGCAACCGCAATTGGTGAGATACCAGCGTCAGGGGCTCAACGACAAGATCACCATGGGCGAAAGTCAGGCCTATCTCGAAACCCTGTTTGCCCCTGCGGCGGGCGGCTAACCGGTCATGGCTACCGTCAGTCGAGCCGCGCGCCTGGCTCCGGTGGTGGACATGGCCGAACAGGCCGAGAAAACCGCCGCGCAACGCCTGGGTTATTTTCAGGGGCAGGTGAAGGTGGCCGAAAGCAAACTCGCCGACCTCAATGCCTTCCGGCTGGATTATTCCGAACAGTGGATCGTGCGCGGCAGCACTGGGGTGAGCGGCCAATGGCTGCTGGGTTTTCAAGGCTTTCTGGCGCAACTCGACACCGCGGTCGATCAGCAACGGCAGAGTCTGAACTGGCACCAGAACAACCTCGACAATGCCCGCGAAGCCTGGCAACAGGCGTTTGCCAAGGTCGAAGGCCTGCGCAAACTGGTACAGCGCTACCGTGAAGAGGCGCAACGCCTCGAAGACAAGCGCGAGCAGAAGTTGCTGGATGAATTGTCGCAGCGCCTGCCGCGACGGGATCCTTTTTAAAGCAGATCAAAAGATCGCAGCGTTCCGCAGCTCCTACATCGGTCTCCGTAGGAGCTGCCGCAGGCTGCGATCTTATGAATTGTCGCAGCGGCTGCCGCGACGGGATCCTTTTTAAAGCAGATCAAAAGATCGCAGCGTTCCGCAGCTCCTACACCGGTCTCTGTAGGAGCTGCCGAAGGCTGCGATCTTTTGAATTGTGGCAGCGGCTGCCGCGACGGGATCCTTTTTGAAGCAGATCAAAAGATCGCAGCGTTCCGCAGCTCCTACACCGGTCTCTGTAGAAGCTGCCGAAGGCTGCGATCTTATGAATTGTCGCAGCGCCTGCCGCGACGTGATCCTTTTTAAAGCAGATCAAAAGATCGCAGCGTTCCGCAGCTCCTACGCCGGTCTCTGTAGGAGCTGCCGGAGGCTGCGATCTTTGGACTTTGTTCTTGGCCTTGCCGCAAGTCTGTCCAGATGCTAAACCTTGTACAAGTTCGCCCATGACAAGGAAGCCACTCAATGTCAGTCGTTACAGAAGTTTCACCGGATGGCCACAAACTGACCATCGCGGTCAAAGGCCGGTTCGATTTCGGTCGCCATCAGGAATTTCGCGAATCCTATGAGCGGCTCGACAAGACGCCCGAATCCATCGTGGTCGATCTGAAAGAAGCCACCTACCTCGACAGCTCCGCCCTGGGCATGCTGCTCCTGCTGCGCGATCACGCCGGCGGCGACGATTCGGATATCCGTGTCGTCAACAGCAGTTCCGACGTGAAGAAAATCCTCGCGATTTCCAATTTCGACAAACTCTTTAACATCAGTTGACGCCCATGCAGGCGCTAGAGCCGCTCACCATCCTGATTGCTGAAGACAGCGCCGCCGACCGGCTGCTGCTGTCGACTATCGTCCGCCGTCAGGGTCATCAGGTGCTAACGGCGTCAAATGGCGCCGAGGCGGTCGAAACGTTCAAAGCGCAGCAACCCGATCTGGTGCTGATGGACGCGATGATGCCGGTGATGGACGGCTTCGAAGCTGCGCGGCGGATCAAGGCGCTGGCGGGGGAGACGCTGGTACCGATCATCTTTCTCACCTCGCTGACTGAAAGCGAAGCGTTGGTTCGGTGCCTCGAAGCCGGGGGTGACGACTTTCTGGCGAAGCCTTACAACCAGGTCATCCTCGCCGCCAAAATCAAGGCGATGGATCGCCTGCGCCGGTTGCAGGCGACGGTCTTGCAACAGCGCGATCTGATTGCCAAGCACCATGACTATTTGCTCAATGAACAGCGCGTCGCCAAAGCGGTGTTCGACAAAGTTGCTCACTCCGGCTGCCTGAGTGCGCCGAACATCCGTTACCTGCAATCGCCTTACGCGTTGTTCAACGGAGACCTGTTGCTGGCGGCGTACACGCCGGCGGGTGACATGCACGTGATGCTCGGCGATTTCACCGGACATGGGTTGCCGGCGGCGGTCGGTGCGATGCCGCTGGCCGAGGTGTTCTATGGCATGACCGCCAAGGGTTACGGCCTGGCGGAGACTCTGCGCGAGATGAACGCCAAGCTCAAGCGGATCCTGCCGGTGGACATGTTCTGCTGCGCGATCCTGTTGTGCCTGAGCTCGCAGCGCCGCTCGGTGGAGGTTTGGAATGGCGGCATGCCCGATGGCTACCTGCATCGCATGGACAGCGGCGAGCGCGTGCCATTGCCGGCGCGGCATTTGCCGCTGGGGATCCTCGGCGCGCAGGCGTTCGATGATCGCACCGAGGTCTACCCGATGGCCGTTGATGACCGGGTATTCCTGTTGTCGGACGGCGTTATCGATACCTGCGACGCCAATGATCAACTGTTTGGCGTGGAGCGTTTGCAGGCGGTGTTCGCCGCCAATCGCGAGCCGGATCGACTGTTCGAGGATATCGAACAGGCCCTGCGCGATTTTCGCGGACAGGCCCGCGATGACGTGAGCATGGTCGAGGTCAGCCTGCTCGACTCGGCCGAGGCGCAAGTCTCAGCGCCGGTGTATTCCGACAGTGGCCAGTCATGCCCACTGGACTGGGCGGCGAGCTTCGAATTTCGCGGTGCAACGCTGCGGCGCTTCAATCCCCTGCCGTTTCTCCTGCAGTTGCTGCTCGAGGTGCACGGTTTGCGCTCGCAGAGTGGCGCGCTGTACAGCGTGCTCGCCGAGCTGTATTCCAATGCACTGGAGCATGGCGTGCTGGGGCTGGATTCCAGCCTCAAGCGCGATGCCGCAGGGTTCGCTCGCTACTATCAATTGCGCAGTGCACGGCTCGAGTCGCTGCAGGATGGGTATGTACGCGTGCATTTGCAGGTGCAGCCGCAAGGTGAGGGCGGTCGTCTGGTGATTCGTGTGGAAGACAGCGGCAAGGGATTTGACGTTGCGCGGGTCATGGAGCGACCGCTGGATGTCGTCCGTCTGTCGGGTCGCGGCATCAGTCTGGTCAGGCAACTGGGGCTCAACGCCAGTTGGACGGACGAAGGTCGGAGTGCTCGCGTGGAGTTTTCCTGGGAGGTTCAGGCATAATTCGCGCAATTCTTGATCAAGGAGTGAGCAAGTGACTGACCCACATGTAGATCGCGATGTCCTCGACACCTTGCGCGAGGTGATGGAGGACGGTTATTGGGAGTTGCTGGAGACCTTTCTGGCGGACTCGGATATTCGCTTGCACGAGCTGCAGAAGACCACCAGCGCCAAAGTCCTGTCCGACATCGCCCATAGCTTCAAGGGCAGCGCGAGCAATATGGGCGCGGTTCGACTGGCGGAGTTGTGCCAGGATCTGGAAGCGAACGCCAAGGACAAAAGTCCCGAAGCGCTCGTTCAGCTGGTTGCCGAAATTCACGCCGAGTTTGCCGACATACGCCCTGTGTACAAAGACGAACAAAACCACGCTCAAATCCACTGAAGGGGCCGTCCGGCGGTTTTCGCAAGCGCCGGATCAAACTGGCCCGGCACTTGCAACTATCTCGCTCAACTGTACCTACGATTCCAGTGCAGCGGAGACCGTGTCATGCCTGCAAGCCCAAACATTCTTCTTCAGAGCGCCGCTCAGGCCAAGGCCCAAGCTGCCTCGGCCAAATCATCGGCGATGGCCGTAGACGCCGGGAACAAGGCTTCCAGCTTCGCAAAAGTGTTTGCCGATCAGGCGCCGGCCAAACCTGCCGTCAGCGCCGATAACGCCCCGAAACCAGCGCGCGACAAGGTCGCTGACAACAGCGCCAAAAAGGACGTTGGCAAAGATCAGTCTGCCGCGCCGGAGCCGACGGTTGCCGATAGCGGCAAAGCGTTGCCTGCCGACAAAACGGCGGCAACCGACGACGAGACGGCCAGCGCTGACGATACCGCACAAACTGCGCAAACCCCTGTGGCCGATGCCGCGCCTGCAGATCCGGCGCTGGATCCGGCCTTGGTGCAAGTCGTCCAACCGTTAGTCCCTGCCCCCGTTGGGCAAGCCCCGGTTGCTGCGACACCGGCGCAAGCGGAAACCGAAACACCTGCATTGGCTCTCGTGCCGGGTATGGTCAAGGATCCGGCGGCAACCGACAACGAATTCGATCCTTCTGCCGATCCGTTGGACTCAATGCCAGCCGTGCGCATGGCGATGGAGCAGGGCGGGCACATTTCCGCCGCCAGCCAGGCGCAACCGAAAGCATCACCCGCCCAGGCGCAGGCTGATGGTGAGTTGACCTCGGCGCAGAATTTCGCCGCTGGCCTGGCCAGCATGCTCGACGTGCAAGCCGACAAGGACAGCACCAGCCAGGGTGGCGACAAGGCCTTCAGCGGGCTGATCGACGATGGCCTCAAGGATCTGAAGTCGGCCACCAGCGACACGCGCGTCGATGACTTCGCCAACCGTCTCGCCGCGCTGACCCAAGCGGCCACGCCGAAGACTGCGAACGCGGTGCCGGTGAATCAGCCGATCGCCATGCACCAGAGCGGCTGGACCGAAGAAATCGTCAATCGCGTGATGTATCTGTCGAGCGCCAACCTCAAAGCCGCCGACATCCAGTTGCAGCCGGCCGAACTGGGGCGTCTGGATATCCGCGTCAACATGGTTCCGGATCAGCAGACTCAAGTCACCTTCATGAGCGCCCATCCAAGCGTGCGCGAAGCGCTGGACGGACAGATGCATCGTCTGCGCGACATGTTCAACCAACAGGGCATGGGCCAGGTCGACGTCAACGTTTCCGACCAGAACCGTGGCTGGCAAGGCCAGCAAGGTCAGGAACAGGCGCAGCAGGGGCACAGCGGCCGCACCAATGCGAGCGGTGGGCGTCTCGATTCGATGGACGAGGAATTGGCACCGGCTACTGTGGCTGAAGTGGCGGCGCAGACCACCAGCGTCATCGGCAGCAGCGCGGTCGACTATTACGCCTGACGGTTGCGGTGGCACTGAAAGATCGCAGCCTTCGGCAGCTCCTACAGGTGTATACGCGCCTATGTAGGAGCTGCCGAAGGCTGCGATCTTTTGCTTTGTGCTTCTAGCAGTTCCCGCAATTCTTCGCTTCGACACTTCTGGCATAACACTTGCTCTTGCCTTGCCGTGCGACTGTGAAAACCCGATTAGTGACGGATTATTGGCATGGCGAAGAGCGAAACAGCAGCAGTAAAAGACCCCGCGACCAAAGGCAAACTCAAGCTGATCATCGTGATCGTGCTGGCGTTACTGCTGGCGATCGGTGTATCCGTGGGGGCGACCTGGTTCTTCATGCACAGCGCGCAGAGCAAGCCTGCCGAAGCGGCCGAAGCGGCGCCGACAGGCAAGCAACCGGCGATCTTCGAACCGATGGCGCCAGCCTTTGTCGCCAACTACAACCAGAACGGCCGTCAGCGCTACATGCAGGTGAGCATCACCATGCTGGCGCGTAATCAGGCCGATCTCGACGCGCTCAAAGTGCACATGCCGGTAATCCGCAACAACCTGGTGATGCTCTTCTCCGGTCAGGATTTCGCTACGCTGGCGACCCCGGTCGGCCAAGAGATGTTGCGCCAGAAGGCCACAGCGAGCGTCCAGGAAGTGGCGCAGAAAGAGCTGGGCAAAGTGGTGATCGAACAGTTGCTTTTCACTAATTACGTACTGCAGTAGGAACACGACATGGCCGTGCAGGATCTGCTGTCCCAGGATGAAATCGATGCGCTGTTGCACGGCGTCGACGATGGTCTGGTACAGACCGATAACGCTGCCGAACCCGGCAGTGTCAAAAGCTACGACCTGACCAGCCAGGATCGCATCGTCCGTGGACGCATGCCGACTCTGGAAATGATCAACGAGCGTTTCGCCCGCTACACCCGCATCAGCATGTTCAACATGCTGCGCCGCTCGGCGGACGTTGCCGTCGGTGGCGTGCAGGTGATGAAGTTCGGCGAATACGTACACTCGCTGTACGTGCCGACCAGCCTCAACCTGGTCAAGATCAAACCGTTGCGCGGCACGGCGCTGTTCATCCTCGACGCCAAACTGGTGTTCAAACTGGTGGACAACTTTTTCGGCGGCGACGGCCGTCACGCGAAGATCGAAGGGCGTGAATTCACCCCGACCGAACTGCGCGTGGTGCGCATGGTGCTCGAGCAAGCCTTCGTCGATTTGAAGGAAGCGTGGCAGGCGATCATGGAAGTCAATTTCGAGTACATCAACTCGGAAGTGAACCCGGCCATGGCCAACATCGTCGGCCCGAGCGAAGCAATCGTCGTATCGACTTTCCACATCGAACTCGATGGCGGTGGCGGCGATCTGCATGTGACCATGCCGTACTCGATGATCGAGCCGGTGCGCGAGATGCTCGATGCAGGCTTCCAGTCCGATCTCGACGATCAGGATGAACGTTGGGTCAATGCGCTGCGTCAGGATGTTCTCGATGTCGACGTGCCGATCGGCGCCACCGTGGCTCGCCGCCAGTTGAAACTGCGCGACATCCTGCACATGCAGCCGGGCGATGTGATCCCGGTCGAGATGCCGGAAGAGATGATCATGCGCGCCAACGGCGTGCCGGCCTTCAAGGTCAAGATGGGCTCGCACAAAGGCAACCTCGCGTTGCAGGTGATCGAGCCGATCGAGCGTCGCTGAAGCGGCGCTTTCACCCCACACATTTAGCTGAATTGTTGCCCGCCGAGGACACATGATGAACGACGATATGAACGCTCAGGACGACCAGGCACTGGCCGATGAATGGGCTGCTGCCCTGGAAGAAACCGGTGATGGCAGCCAGGCTGACATCGACGCACTGCTGGCCGCCGACGCTGGCAATTCCAGCTCCAACCGTCTGCCGATGGAAGAGTTTGGCAGCGTGCCGAAAAACAACGATCCGGTGACCCTCGACGGTCCGAACCTCGATGTGATCCTCGATATTCCGGTGTCGATTTCCATGGAAGTGGGCAGCACCGACATCAACATCCGCAACCTGCTGCAACTCAACCAGGGTTCGGTGATCGAGCTTGATCGTCTGGCCGGCGAGCCGCTCGACGTGCTGGTTAACGGCACGCTGATTGCGCACGGTGAAGTGGTTGTGGTCAACGAGAAGTTCGGCATCCGCCTGACCGACGTGATCAGCCCAAGCGAACGCATCAAGAAGCTGCGCTGAGTGAAAAGATTTCTCTGGGCTCTGCTGGCATTGCCGTTGAGCGTGCTGGCCGCCGAGCCGAGCGCAACCACTGCTGCGCCTGCCGCCACCGCGCCGATGGTCACCAGCGGCGTGGCCGGACAATTGACGCAGCTGGTGTTCGGTTTGCTGCTGGTGCTGGGCTTGATCTTCTTCCTCGCCTGGCTGTTGCGCCGGGTGCAGCAGGCAGGGCCGGCGGGGAAAGGGCAGGTGATCGAGCTGATCGGTTCGCGCGCTCTCGGTCCGCGTGACCGCCTGTTGCTGGTGCAGGTCGGCAACGAGCAGATTCTGCTTGGCCTGAGCCCCGGCACGATCACTGCGCTGCATGTGCTCAAGGAGCCGGTTGAAGTCCCCGCGACCAGCGAAAAAGCGACTCCGGAATTTGCTCAGCATCTGCTGAAAATTCTCGGCAAGGATCAGAAGGATACGAAGTAATGGGTGCGTTCCGCATCGTCTTGACGCTGGCCCTGTTGCTGGCCGCGCCACTGGCGTTCGCCGCCGATCCGTTGTCGATCCCGGCTATCACGCTGGGCACCAACGCCGACGGCGCGCAGGAGTATTCGGTCAGTCTGCAGATTCTGCTGATCATGACCGCGCTGAGCTTTATTCCGGCGGCGGTCATCCTGATGACCAGTTTCACCCGGATCATCATCGTCTTTTCGATTCTGCGTCAGGCCCTGGGCCTGCAACAGACGCCGTCGAACCAGATCCTCACCGGCATGGCGCTGTTTCTGACGCTGTTCATCATGGCGCCGGTATTCGATCGGGTGAACAATGACGCACTGCAGCCGTATCTGGCCGAAACCCTGACCGCGCAGCAAGCGGTGGAAAAGGCGCAGGTGCCGATCAAGGACTTCATGCTCGCCCAGACGCGCACCAGCGATCTGGAGCTGTTCATGCGCCTGTCCAAGCGCACCGACATCGCCACGCCGGATCAGGCACCGCTGACCATTCTGGTGCCAGCGTTCGTCACCTCTGAACTGAAAACCGCGTTCCAGATCGGCTTCATGATCTTCATTCCGTTCCTGATCATCGACCTCGTCGTCGCGAGCGTACTGATGGCGATGGGTATGATGATGCTCTCGCCGCTGATCATTTCGCTGCCGTTCAAGATCATGTTGTTCGTGCTGGTCGATGGCTGGGCATTGATCATCGGCACCCTGGCCAGCAGTTTCGGAGGTGTCTCGCCATGACGCCGGAAGTCGCGGTCGATATCTTTCGTGAAGCGCTGTGGCTGACCACCATGATGGTCGCCATTCTGGTAGTGCCGAGCCTGCTGGTCGGGCTTCTGGTGTCGATGTTCCAGGCCGCCACGCAGATCAACGAACAGACCCTGAGCTTCCTGCCGCGTCTGCTGGTGATGCTGGTGACCCTGATCATTGGCGGTCCGTGGATCGTGCAGACGTTCATGGAATACATCATCCAGCTGTACAAAAACATTCCGATGGTCATCGGCTAAGCCATGCAATCGCTGCTTCAGCTGACCGACACCCAGATCAGCACCTGGGTGGCCTCGTTCATGTTGCCGCTGTTTCGCGTCGCCTCGATGCTGATGGTCATGCCGGTGTTCGGCACCACGCTGATTCCGCGTCGCGTGCGCCTGTATTTCGCCGTAGCGATCACCGTAGTCATCACCCCGGCACTGCCGCCGATGCCGGCCGTCAGCCCACTTGATCTCAGTGGCTTGCTGCTGATCGGTGAGCAGATTCTGGTCGGCGCCGTGCTCGGTTTTTCCTTGCAGTTGTTTTTCCAGGCTTTCGCCGTGGCCGGGCAAATTGTCGCGATCCAGATGGGTATGGGTTTCGCCTCGATGATCGACCCCACCAACGGCGTCTCGGTGGCGGTGATCGGGCAGTTCTTCACCATGCTGGTGACGCTGCTGTTCCTCTCGATGAATGGCCATCTGGTGGTGTTCGAAGTGCTCACCGAAAGCTTCACCACGTTGCCCGTCGGCGGTGGCTTGATGGTTGCGCATTATTGGGAACTGGCGGGCAAACTCGGCTGGGTCCTGGGCGCAGCATTGTTGCTGGTATTGCCCGCCGTCACCGCACTACTGGTGGTCAACATCGCGTTCGGCGTGATGACCCGCGCGGCCCCGCAATTGAATATTTTCTCCATAGGTTTCCCATTGACCCTGGTGCTCGGGCTGTTCATCGTCTGGGTCGGGCTGGCGGACATTCTCAATCAGTATCAACCGCTGGCCACCGAGGCCTTGCAGTTGTTACGTGAATTGGCACGGGCGCGCTGAGTCATGGCAGAGAGCGAAAGCGGTCAGGACAAAACAGAAGACCCCACGGAGAAACGTAAAAAGGATTCCCGTGAAAAGGGCGAGATTGCCCGATCCAAAGAACTCAACACCCTCGCCGTGATGTTGGCCGGCGCCAGTGCTTTGCTGATCTTCGGCGGCATGCTCGCGCAAGAGTTGATGGACGTGATGCGCCTGAACTTCACCCTGTCCCGCGAAGTGGTCATGGACCAGGGCGCGATGGGCCGGTTTTTGCTGGAGTCCGGCCTCATCGCATTGCTGGCGATCCAGCCGGTGATGATCACGCTGTTGCTCGCCGCCGTGATCGGACCGATTTCCCTCGGTGGCTGGCTGTTCGCGGCCGGTTCCCTGGCGCCCAAGTTCAGTCGGATGAATCCCGCCGCTGGCCTGAAACGAATGTTCTCGTTCAAGGCTGTGGTCGAACTGCTGAAGGCGCTGGCCAAGTTTCTGATCACCCTCGGCGTGGCGCTGGTGGTGTTGATGTCCGACGTCGACGACTTGCTGCGCATCGCCCATGAGCCGCTGGATCAGGCGATCATTCACAGCGTGCTGCTGGTCGGCTGGAGCACCCTGTGGCTGGCCTGCGGCCTGATCATCATCGCCGCCGTCGATGTGCCGGTGCAGCTGTGGGAAGCGCACAAGAAACTGTTGATGACCAAGCAGGAAGTGCGCGACGAACACAAGGATCAGGAAGGCCGCCCGGAAGTCAAACAGCGCATCCGCCAGACCCAGCGCGAAATGTCCCAGCGGCGGATGATGGCGGCGATCCCCGACGCCGACGTGGTCATCACCAACCCGACCCACTACGCCGTCGCGCTCAAATACGACGCCGAAAAGGGCGGGGCGCCGATGTTGCTGGCCAAGGGCAGCGATTTCCTCGCGCTGAAAATCCGCGAAATCGCCGTGGCCAATAACGTCATGCTCCTCGAATCGCCGGGGCTGGCGCGTTCGATCTATTACTCCACTGAACTCGACCAGGAAATCCCCGGTGGCCTGTATCTGGCGGTGGCGCAGGTCCTGGCCTACGTCTACCAGATCCGCCAGTACCGCGCAGGCAAGGGCAAACGTCCGGATCCGCTGAAGGATGATTTGCCGATTCCACCGGATTTGCGTCGCGATTCCTGAACGCAGCCGTCTGTCTGAAAAAAAGCCACTGAACTAACCCCGAAGCAAGTCTAGATGTGTAAACCCACCACGTTGTTCACGGATGCTATTCGGCTAATCGGTGGTAAATAACTCAAACTGGCATGCGGGCGATGCCAGTTGTACTCGTGCAACCAAGGCGTCAGATAGGTCGCGCGTTGATCTGAGCTTTCATAACTTCTGGCGTAGGCCCATTCGCGCAGAGCGGTCTGTATAAATCGCTCTGCCTTGCCATTCGTGCCCGGCGTGTAAGGCTTGGTAAAGATGTGCTTAAGCCGTAGCCGCCGGCACAGGCGCTTGAAGCTCATGGATTTGTAGCAAGGGCCGTTATCGGTCATTACCCGCTCGAATTTCACGCCAAGCGTTTTGTAGTAACGCAGGGCCCGGATCAGCGCGAGGCAGGCGCTACGAGCGGTTTGGTCCGGGTATAAACCACAGTGCGCCACTCGACTGTGGTCGTCGATGGCAACATGTCCAAATTCCCAACCCACATGGTAAGAACGACCTTTCAGACGGTCTTTTGTTACTCGATGACCAGGTTTGTTAAAGCGCCCCAGCCTCTTGATATCCAAGTGCAGCAAGCCCCCCGGCTGAGGGTATTCGTAGCGAATGACGGCAACTGGCGGATCTAGATAAGCCAAACGGTTGAGTCCGTTGCGGCTCAATATTCTGCCTACCGTGCTATGTCCCACCTTCAAAGACTTGCTGATCTCGCCATAGGTTTTTCGCTCACGGCGAAGCTTGATGATTTTCTCCAGACACTCTGGGGCAGTAGCGTGCGGGCAGGAAGCCGGGCGGGATGAGCGATCCTGGAGACCTTTTTCGCCTTCGGTTCGATAGCGATTTATCCACATGTAGGCAGTGCGAACGCTGACCCCCTGAGCCTTGGCCACCTCCTCAACTCTCAAACCCTCTGTGAGGGCCCTTTGAACAAGAAGGGCTCGACCGGAAACAGTTAATCGGGCATTTTTATGAGTGTTCACTCGGGGCCTCCGGGGGCTTGGTTTGGTTCGCACCTCCAATTTCCGGGAAAAGCCCCGAGTGAACAACCTACAGAGAGATCACATCTAGACCGCGCAATAACCCGCAAAATCAACAATATATCGCAGCCTTCCGTAACTCCTTCGGGTGGAATACATCCCTGTGTAGGAGCTGCCGAAGGCTGCGATCTTTTGATGTTCAACCAACCAGGATCCAAAGATCGCAGCCTTCGGCAGCTCCTACAGGGGCATCGATTGCAAATGCGGATCTTTTCGTCCGGGCAAAAGTTGGAAGGCTTCTTGCAATAGCCGCCGTGCGCCCGCTCTGGGCGTCAAAAGTTTGCTTTAAAGGAACGGGGAAAACCGGTGGATCGCTCTCAGTTATTCAACACAGCACGCACAAACGTTGCCGACCTCAGTCGAGGCAATCTGGGCGTGCCGTTGCTGTTGCTGGTGATGCTGGCGATGATGATGTTGCCGGTGCCGCCGTTCCTGCTCGACGTGTTTTTCACCTTCAACATCGCTCTGTCGATCGTCGTTCTGCTGGTCTGCGTGTACGCGCTGCGGCCGCTGGATTTTTCGGTGTTCCCGACGATTCTGCTGGTCGCGACGCTGTTGCGCCTGGCATTGAACGTGGCCTCGACGCGCGTGGTAATGCTCCACGGTCAGGACGGCCATGCCGCCGCCGGTAAGGTGATTCAGGCGTTCGGTGAAGTGGTGATCGGCGGTAACTACGTGGTCGGTATCGTGGTCTTCGCGATTTTGATGATCATCAACTTTGTCGTGGTAACCAAAGGCGCCGGGCGAATTTCCGAGGTAAGCGCGCGTTTCACCCTAGATGCGATGCCCGGTAAACAAATGGCGATCGACGCCGACCTCAATGCCGGCCTGATCGACCAGAACCAGGCCAAGTCGCGCCGTCAGGAAGTTGCCCAGGAAGCCGAGTTCTATGGCTCGATGGACGGTGCCAGCAAGTTCGTCCGCGGTGATGCCATCGCTGGCCTGCTGATTCTGTTCATCAACCTCATCGGCGGCATGGCGGTTGGTATCTTCCAGCACAACATGAGTTTCGGCGATGCGGGCAAGGTTTACGCCTTGCTGACCATCGGTGACGGTTTAGTGGCGCAATTGCCATCACTGTTGTTATCTACAGCAGCGGCAATCATGGTGACTCGTGCTTCCGGCTCGGAAGACATGGGCAAGCAGATCAATCGCCAGATGTTTGCCTCGCCGAAAGCGCTGGCCGTGGCCGCCGGTCTGATGGCAGTGATGGGCCTGGTGCCGGGCATGCCGCACTTCTCGTTCCTGAGCATGGCAGCGCTGGCCGCCGGTGGCGCGTACCTGTTCTGGAAAAAACAGAACGTGGCGAAAGTCGTGGCGTTGGAAGAGGTCAAGCGTCAGCAGGAACTGCTGCCGTCGCCGGCCCGCGCCATGGAAACCAAAGAGCTGGGCTGGGATGACGTGACGCCGATCGACATGATTGGTCTGGAAGTGGGTTATCGCCTGATCCCGCTGGTCGATCGCAATCAGGGTGGGCAATTGCTGGCGCGGATCAAAGGCGTGCGCAAGAAGCTCTCGCAGGATCTGGGCTTCCTGATGCCGACCGTGCACATCCGCGACAACCTCGATCTGGCGCCCAGCGCTTATCGCCTGACCCTGATGGGCGTGATTCTCGCCGAAGCGGAGATCTACCCGGATCGCGAGTTGGCGATCAACCCCGGCCAGGTTTACGGCTCGCTCAACGGGATCAACGCCAAAGATCCGGCTTTCGGCCTGGAAGCGGTGTGGATCGAAATCAGCCAGCGTGCGCAGGCGCAATCGCTCGGCTACACCGTGGTCGATGCCAGCACCGTGGTCGCCACGCACTTGAACCAGATTCTGTACAAGCACTCCAGTGAGCTGATCGGTCACGAGGAAGTGCAGCAACTCATGCAACTGTTGGCCAAGAGCTCGCCTAAACTGGCGGAAGAATTGGTGCCGGGCGTGGTCTCGCTGTCGCAATTGCTCAAAGTGCTGCAGGCGCTGCTTGCCGAACACGTGCCGGTGCGCGACATCCGCAGCATCGCCGAAGCCATCGCCAACAACGCCGCCAAGAGTCAAGATACCGCCGCGCTGGTGGCCGCTGTGCGGGTCGGCGTATCGCGTGCAATCGTCCAAAGCATTGTAGGCACTGAGTCTGAGCTGCCTGTTATCACCTTGGAGCCAAGGTTGGAACAGATATTGCTCAATAGTCTGCAGAAGGCAGGACAAGGCTCGGAAGAGGGCGTTCTGTTGGAGCCAAGCATGGCTGAGAAGCTGCAACGATCGCTGATCGAAGCGGCCCAGCGTCAGGAAATGCAAGGTCAGCCGGTGATCCTTTTGGTCGCCGGCCCGATCCGCGCGATGCTCTCGCGCTTTGGCCGCCTCGCCGTCCCCGGATTGCATGTGCTGGCCTACCAGGAAATACCGGACAACAAGCAAGTGACCATCGTTGCGACAGTAGGGCCCAACGGCTGAGGTAGTGGTTTATGCAAGTTAAGCGTTTCTTTGCCGCCGATATGCGTCAGGCCATGAAGCTGGTTCGTGATGAGCTGGGCGCTGATGCCGCCATCATTGGCAACCGCCGCATTGCCGGCGGTGTCGAGCTGACGGCGGCACTGGATTACAAATTGTCGGCGCTGGCGCCACGGGTTCCGAACATGGAACTCGAAGACGAGCTGCGCAAGACCCAGTCGCGCATCGTCACCGCCCAGGCCGAGCTGAGCCTGCGTGGCGAAGCCGATGGCAATAGCAATCGCCAGATTTTCGCCGGGCTGCCGCTGACCGCTGGCCTGCCGCTGACCGCCGCTGAACCGCTGACCGAGCCGACCTACGCGGCGCCGGCGCGTCCAGCTCCGGCCCCTGCGCAAGCCGCTGGTGGCGTTGATCCGCGGGCACTGGATTCGATGCGCTTTGAATTGAACAGCCTGCGCGAGTTGATGGAAGTGCAACTCGGCACCCTGGCCTGGAATCAGCTGCAAGGCAGTCGTCCGGCTCAGGCCAACCTGTATCGCCGTCTGCAGCGCATCGGCCTGTCCGGTCCGCTGTCGCGCGATCTGTTGGCGATGATCAGCGATATCGAAGAACCTCGTCAGGCCTGGCGCATGTTGCTCGCGCATCTGGCGCGGATGATTGCCGTACCGGAAGTTGAGCCACTGGAAGAGGGCGGCGTGATCGCCATGGTTGGCCCGGCCGGCATGGGCAAGACCACCACGCTGGCCAAGCTCGCTGCGCGTTATGTGCTCAAATACGGCGCGCAGAATGTCGCGCTGGTGAGCATGGACAGCTTCCGCATCGGCGCCCAGGAACAACTGAAGACCCTCGGTCGCATCCTCAATGTACCGGTGACCCACATCGATCCGGGCCAGTCGCTGGTGCAAGCGCTGGATCCACTGCTGCGCAAGCGCGTGGTGCTGATCGATACCGCGGGCCTGCAAGCCAGCGATCCGGCCCTGCGTATGCAGCTCGAAAGTCTTGCCGGACGTGGCATCCGCTCAAAAAATTATCTCGTGCTGGCAACCACCAGCCAGAAACAGGTTCTAACCGCCGCTTATCACAGTTACAAGCGTTGCGGGCTAGCCGGCTGCATTCTGACTAAACTGGATGAAACAGCCAGTCTTGGTGAAGTTTTGAGCCTGGCGATCAGTCATGAATTGCCGGTCGCGTACCTGACCGATGGCCCACGGATTCCGGATGATCTGCATCTGCCGCGGCGTCATCAACTGGTCAGCCGCGCCGTCAGCGTGCAAATGCAGGAAGAACCCAGCGAAGAAGCCATGGCTGACATGTTCGCTGATATCTATCACAGCCCGACCAAGCAGGTTGGCTGAGGTATTCATGAACAGTTTTTGTACCTACATCGATGGTCTGCCATGCATTGTTCCGATTGTGAACGCGCAGCCAGTAATGTGGCCTCCGTCTATGCAAGACAAGGTAAAGAAATAACATGGGCAGCATGCATCCCGTACAGGTGATCGCGGTGACCGGCGGCAAAGGTGGCGTCGGCAAGACTAACGTTTCAGTGAACTTGTCCCTGGCGCTGGCAGAGCTTGGCCGTCGGGTCATGTTGCTGGACGCCGACCTGGGGCTGGCGAACGTCGACGTTCTGCTGGGGTTGACCCCGAAACGTACGCTGGCCGACGTGATCGAAGGCCGCTGCGAGCTGCGCGACGTACTGTTGCAAGGCCCGGGCGGGATTCGCATCGTCCCTGCGGCGTCCGGCACGCAGAGCATGGTGCACCTGAGCCCGGCGCAACATGCCGGCCTGATTCAGGCATTCAGCGACATCGGCGACAATCTCGATGTCCTGGTGATCGACACCGCTGCGGGTATCGGTGACTCGGTAGTCAGTTTTGTTCGCGCCGCGCAAGAAGTGTTGCTGGTGGTCTGCGATGAGCCGACCTCCATCACCGACGCCTACGCACTGATCAAACTGCTCAACCGCGATTACGGCATGAACCGCTTCCGCGTCCTCGCCAACATGGCGCAGAGCCCGCAGGAAGGGCGCAACCTGTTCGCCAAGTTGACCAAGGTCACCGATCGTTTCCTCGACGTCGCTCTACAATACGTCGGCGCCGTGCCTTACGACGAAAGCGTGCGCAAAGCTGTGCAGAAGCAGCGTGCCGTCTACGAAGCCTTCCCGCGTTCCAAGTGCGCGCTGGCATTCAAAGCCATTGCACAAAAGGTCGATACCTGGCCGCTGCCGGCGAACCCGCGCGGCCACCTTGAATTTTTCGTCGAGCGTCTCGTGCAGCAAACCGCAGGGCCCGTGCTATGACTGCAAGCGGTATGAATTACTACAAAAAGTCGGCACGCGACGCTCAGTACGAGCTGATCGAGCGTTACGCGCCACTGGTCAAACGCATTGCCTATCACTTGCTGGCGCGGTTGCCGGCGAGCGTGCAGGTCGAAGATCTGATTCAGGCCGGGATGATCGGTTTGCTCGAAGTCTCGACCAAATATGATGCCAGCAAAGGCGCCAGTTTCGAGACGTACGCGGGCATTCGAATCCGCGGCGCGATGCTCGACGAAGTGCGCAAAGGGGACTGGGCACCACGCTCGGTTCACCGCAATACCCGTATGGTCAGCGACGCGATTCGCTCGATTGAAGCTAAAACCGGCCGTGACGCTAAAGATCACGAAGTTGCGGCCGAACTCCAATTGAGTCTCGACGATTACTACGGGATTCTGAATGACACCTTGGGCAGCCGCCTGTTCAGTTTCGACGACCTGCTGCAGGACGGCGAACACGAAGGGCTGCACGAGGATGGCGCCAGCGCTCATATGGAGCCGTCACGCGATCTGGAAGATGAACGCTTCCAGGCGGCGCTGGCGGACGCGATTGCCAATTTGCCGGAGCGTGAGCGACTGGTCTTGGCGCTGTACTACGACGAAGAGCTGAACCTCAAGGAAATCGGTGAGGTCCTTGGCGTCAGTGAATCGCGGGTCAGCCAGTTACACAGCCAGTGCGCGGCCCGTTTGCGGGGGCGTTTGGGGGAGTGGCGAGCGCGCTGAAGGCAGTGTGGGGACACTGCGAAACGAGGCTGGTGCGGTGAGAAACGGCGCCGGTCTCGATCCGTTGTGCTCCAGACAAACTTCGAATGCTCTGCCGATTGATTGAAGTGGCGCGCCCAGGTGCTGGGCGCGTTTAAGACTGCTTGGAGGTCGAATTGAACAAAGACATGAAAATCCTCATCGTTGATGACTTCTCAACGATGCGGCGGATCATCAAGAACCTGCTGCGCGATCTGGGGTTCACCAACACCGTCGAGGCCGACGATGGCACAACCGCCATTCCGGTGCTCAACAGCGGCAGCATCGACTTTCTGGTAACGGACTGGAACATGCCCGGCATGACCGGGATCGACCTGCTGCGTCACGTGCGTGCCGATGAAAAACTCAAGCACCTGCCCGTATTGATGGTCACCGCTGAAGCCAAGCGCGAGCAGATCATCGAGGCCGCTCAGGCCGGTGTGAATGGCTACGTAGTCAAACCTTTCACGGCTCAAGCGCTGAAAGACAAAATCGAGAAGATTTTCGAACGCATCGGCTGATGAATGCGCGGGGGAGCTATGGAGCATAAAGAATCTTCACAGGGCGATTTTGAATCGACCCTGAAAAAACATGCGGTCGAACTGGTCGAGAGCCTTGAAAAAGGCAAGTTCGGCGACGCGGTGCAACTGATCCATGAGCTCAATCAGACCCGTGACCGCGGCCTGTATCAGGAAGTGGGCAAGCTCACACGCGAACTGCACAGTGCGATCGTCAATTTCCAGATCGATCCGCACATGCCGCAGGCCGAGGAAGTGTCGCAAATCACCGACGCCACCGAACGCCTCGGCTATGTGGTCAAGCTGACGGAAGCCGCGGCCAACCGCACCATGGATCTGGTGGAAAGCGCCACGCCGGTGGTCAATGGTCTGGCTGAAGAAGCCGAGGCCTTGAGCGCCGATTGGGGTCGCTTCATGCGTCGCGAGGTCGGGGCTGAAGAGTTCCGCGAGCTGGCACGCCGGGTCGACGGTTTTCTGTCACGCAGCACCACCGACAACCGTGCGGTGTCGAGCAATCTCAACGACATCCTGCTGGCCCAGGATTACCAGGACCTCACCGGTCAGGTGATCAAGCGCGTGACCCAACTGGTCACCGAAGTCGAAAGCAACTTGCTCAAACTCGTACTCATGGCCAGTCAGGTCGACCGCTTTGCGGGCATCGAACATGACCGCGCCGCGATGCTTGCAGAAAAAGATCCACAAAAACATCTCTCGCAGGGTGAAGGTCCGCAGATTCATGCCGATAAACGAGAAGACGTTGTGTCCGGTCAGGACGATGTGGACGATTTGTTATCCAGCCTGGGATTTTAAGGTTTCAGCATTCTAGGTTTTTTAGGTTTTTAGACCTGTTAGGAGCACCCCATTAATGAGCTTCGGCGCCGATGAAGAGATCCTTCAGGATTTCCTGGTTGAGGCCGGCGAGATTCTTGAGCAACTGTCCGAGCAACTGGTCGAGCTGGAAAGCCGCCCGGATGACGCAGATCTGCTCAATGCAATTTTTCGCGGTTTCCACACTGTAAAAGGGGGCGCCGGCTTCCTTCAGCTCAATGAGCTGGTGGAGTGCTGTCACATCGCCGAAAACGTGTTCGACATCCTGCGCAAGGGTGAGCGTCGCGTTGATGCAGAACTGATGGACGTGGTGCTCGAAGCACTGGACGCGGTGAACAGCATGTTCAGCGAAGTCCGTGAGCGCTCACCGATTACCGCCGCCACGCCGGAGCTGCTCGCCGCGCTGGCGCGTCTGGCCGAGCCACAATCGGCGGACGAAGCCCCGGCTTCGCCCGTGGCCGAGATGATCGAAGAACTGGTCGTCGAAGGCGATTCTGGCGACATCACCGATAACGAATTCGAACAACTGCTCGACTCGCTCAACGCCGTCAAGGCTGAAGCAGAAGCACCGGCCGCTGCGGCACCTGCTCCATCTGCCGATGGCGCGGCCAGCGATGAAATCACCGATGCCGAATTCGAGTCGCTGCTCGATCAGCTGCACGGCAAAGGCCAGTTCGCAGTGGATGCAGTTGCTCCAGCCGCAGCCGCTGCTCCGGCAGCGCCTGCCAAGGGCGACAGCACGGACATCACCGACGACGAATTCGAAGCGCTGCTGGATCAGTTGCACGGCAAGGGCAACTTCGCCGTTGAGGCGCTGGAGTCGGCGATTGCTTCGGCACCGGCTGCGCCAGCCACACCGGCCGCCGCTGCTGCGGGCAGCGACCTGATCAGCGATCACGAATTCGAATCGCTGCTCGACGAATTGCACGGCAAAGGCAAGTTCACTGAAGTCGGCGCCGCCAAGGCAGGCAGCACATCGGCGGTTTCCACGCCGACGGCAAAAGCGCCGGCAGCCGCCGCAGCGCCCAAGCCTGCCGCCAAGCCTGAGCCAAAAGCTGAAGCGCCAAAACCGGCGGCTGCACCGGCTCCGGCCCGTGCTGCTGCGACCCCGCCGCCGGAAAAACCGGCGAGCGAAGCCGAGACCACCGTGCGCGTCGATACCGCGCGTCTCGACGAAATCATGAACATGGTCGGCGAGTTGGTGCTGGTGCGTAACCGTCTCGTGCGCCTGGGCCTCAACAGCGGCGACGAAGCCATGTCCAAGGCCGTGTCGAACCTCGACGTGGTCACCGCTGACTTGCAGACCGCAGTGATGAAGACGCGGATGCAGCCGATCAAAAAGGTCTTCGGGCGCTTCCCGCGTCTGGTTCGTGACCTGGCGCGTCAGCTGAAAAAAGAGATCAACCTGGAACTGGTGGGCGAAGAAACCGACCTCGACAAAAACCTTGTCGAGGCCCTGGCCGACCCGCTGGTCCACTTGGTGCGCAACGCGGTCGACCACGGCATCGAGTCGCCGGAAGAGCGCGAAGCGTCGGGCAAGGCCCGTGGCGGTCGCGTGGTGCTCGCCGCCGAACAGGAAGGCGACCACATCCTGCTGTCGATCTCCGATGACGGCAAAGGCATGGACCCGAACGTCTTGCGCTCGATCGCGGTAAAACGCGGTGTGATGGACAAGGACGCGGCTGATCGCCTGAGCGACACCGAATGCTACAACCTGATCTTCGCCCCGGGTTTCTCGACCAAAACCGAGATTTCCGACGTGTCCGGCCGTGGCGTCGGCATGGACGTGGTGAAGACCAAGATTTCCCAGCTCAACGGTTCGATCAACATCTACTCGACCAAGGGCCAGGGCTCGAAAATCGTCATCAAGGTGCCGCTGACCCTGGCGATCATGCCGACCTTGATGGTCATGCTTGGCAACCAGGCGTTTGCGTTCCCGTTGGTCAACGTCAACGAGATCTTCCACCTCGACCTGTCGACCACCAACGTCGTCGATGGTCAGGAAGTGGTGATCGTGCGGGACAAGGCACTGCCATTGTTCTACCTCAAGCGCTGGCTGGTGCGCTCCGCCGCTCATGAAGAGCAGCGTGAGGGCCATGTGGTGATCCTTTCGGTGGGCACGCAGCGGATCGGCTTCGTCGTCGATCAACTGGTTGGCCAGGAAGAAGTGGTCATCAAGCCATTGGGCAAAATGCTTCAGGGCACTCCGGGCATGTCCGGCGCCACCATCACCGGTGACGGCCGCATCGCGCTGATTCTCGATGTTCCAAGCATGCTCAAGCGTTACGCCGCACGGCGTATTTGAATCCGGGGCGGCGGGGCGATCACGCGCCGCTGCACCTAATGGAGTGTTTATGGCAGTCAAAGTCCTGGTGGTGGACGATTCGGGGTTTTTCCGCCGCCGCGTCTCGGAAATTCTTTCAGCGGATCCGAGCATCCAGGTGGTCGGCACCGCAACCAATGGTAAAGAGGCGATCGATCAGGCGCTGGCGCTCAAGCCGGACGTGATCACCATGGACTACGAGATGCCGATGATGGACGGCATCACGGCGGTGCGGCACATCATGCAGCGCTGCCCGACCCCGGTGTTGATGTTCTCCTCGCTGACGCACGAAGGCGCGCGGGTAACCCTCGATGCGCTGGACGCCGGCGCCGTGGATTTTCTGCCGAAGAATTTCGAAGACATCTCGCGTAACCCTGAGAAGGTCAAGCAACTGCTGTGCGAAAAAGTCCACAGCATCTCGCGCAGCAATCGTCGCTTCAGTGCCTATAGCGCACCGGCGCCTGCCGCCGCGCCAGCACCGACGCCTGCGCCGGCAGCGACGAGCCACAGCAGTCACAGCAGCCCTGTTGCGGCGCGTCCGGCGCCAGCGCCAACGCCTGCCCGTGCACCCGCTGCCAGCGCTTCGTCGTCGGCACCGAAACGCAAAGCCTACAAACTGGTTGCCATCGGTACGTCGACGGGCGGCCCGGTTGCCCTGCAACGTGTGCTCACGCAATTGCCGGCGAACTTCCCGGCGCCGATCGTGCTGATCCAGCACATGCCGGCGGCGTTCACCAAGGCTTTTGCCGAACGTCTCGACAAGCTCTGCCGCATCAGCGTCAAGGAAGCCGAGGATGGCGACATCCTGCGTCCGGGCCTGGCGCTGCTGGCGCCGGGTGGCAAGCAAATGATGATCGATGGCCGTGGCGCGGTAAAAATCCTGCCGGGCGACGAGCGTTTGAATTACAAGCCGTGCGTGGACATCACGTTCGGTTCCGCCGCCAAGTCCTACGGCGACAAGGTTCTGGCCGTCGTGCTGACCGGCATGGGCGCCGATGGCCGCGAGGGCGCGCGCCTGCTCAAGCAGGGTGGCAGCTCGATCTGGGCGCAGGACGAAGCCAGTTGCGTGATCTATGGCATGCCGATGGCCATCGTCAAAGCTGAACTCGCCGATGCGGTGTACAGCCTGGATGACATTGGCAAGCACATTGTCGAGGCGTGTATCTGATGGATGTTTTAAGCCTTATCGGGATCATCATGGCGTTCGTCGCCATCATCGGCGGCAACTACCTTGAAGGCGGTCACCTCGGTGCGCTGGCCAACGGCCCGGCGGCGTTGATCGTGCTGGGTGGCACGGTCGGTGCCGCGCTGCTGCAATCGCCGATGAGCGCGTTCAAGCGCGCCATGCAGATTCTCGCCTGGATCCTGTTTCCGCCACGCGTCGATCTGGCCGGTGGCATTGACCGGGTCGTCAACTGGAGCCTCACTGCGCGCAAGGAAGGCTTGCTGGGGCTGGAAGGCGTGGCCGATGCCGAGCCCGACAATTACTCGCGCAAGGGCCTGCAATTGCTGGTCGATGGTGCCGAGCCGGAAGCGATTCGCAGCATTCTCGAAGTGGACTTCTACACCCAGGAAGCCCGCGACATCGAAGCCGCCAAGGTCTTCGAAAGCATGGGCGGTTACGCGCCGACCATCGGCATCATCGGTGCGGTGATGGGCCTGATTCATGTGATGGGCAACCTGGCGGATCCGACGCAACTGGGCAGCGGCATCGCCGTGGCCTTCGTCGCGACGATCTACGGCGTGGCCAGTGCCAACCTGGTGTTGCTGCCGGTGGCGGCCAAGCTGAAGTCGATCGCGTTGCGGCAGTCGCGTTATCGCGAAATGTTGCTGGAAGGAATTCTGTCGATCGCCGAAGGTGAAAACCCGCGCTCTATCGAGCTGAAGCTTCAGGGCTTCATGGATTGATGGGGGAGATGGAATATGGCTCGTCGCAGGCATCAGGAAGAACACGTTAATCACGAGCGCTGGCTCGTGTCCTACGCGGATTTCATCACCTTGCTGTTCGCGTTCTTCGTGGTGATGTACTCGATTTCGTCGATCAACGAAGGCAAGTACAAAGTCATTTCCGAAGCGCTGATCGGCGTGTTTACCGACGCTGATCGCTCGCTCAAGCCGATTCCGATTGGCGAAGAACGGCCGAAGACCGTGACCCCGGCCAAGCCGCTGGTCAAGGACGCCGAGCAGGTTGACGCCGGGATTGCCGGCGCCAGCGATCCGCTGAAAAGCATCGCCGATGACATCAGCGCCGCGTTCGGTGACTTGATCAGCTCCAATCAGATGACCGTGCGCGGCAACGAGCTCTGGGTCGAGATCGAACTCAATTCCAGCCTGTTGTTCGGCAGCGGCGACGCCATGCCGAGCGACATCGCGTTCAACATCATCGATAAGGTCGCGGCGATTCTCAAACCGTTCGACAACCCGATCCACGTTGAAGGCTTCACCGACGATCAACCGATTCGCACCGCGCAATACCCGACCAACTGGGAGCTGTCCTCGGCGCGCTCGGCGAGCATCGTGCGCATGCTGGCGATGCAGGGCGTGAATCCCGGTCGCCTGGCGTCGGTGGGTTACGGTGAATTTCAACCGGTCGCGAATAACGCCACGGTAGAGGGTCGCGCGAAGAACCGCCGCGTGGTGCTGGTGGTGTCGCGCAATCTTGATGTGCGTCGCAGCCTTACGGGCACCGGAACCGCCAATGCGCAACCGGACGCCGCGTTGAAGCGCGCTGGCACACAAACTGCACCGACCCCGGTCAAGACGCCGGGACGCGAGAGTGCCGTCAATTCTCCGTCGCCCGCATTAACACGCTGAACCATGTCTCGGTCGAGCATCTTGGCCGAGAGGAACGAACTGAATGAGAGTCTGGGCAGTCGCCAATCAAAAGGGTGGTGTCGGTAAAACCACATCTTCTATCGCTTTAGCCGGATTGCTGGCGGAGGCGGGCAAGCGCGTGGTCGTAGTCGACCTCGACCCGCACGGCTCGATGACCAGCTACTTCGGTTACGATCCCGACAGCCTCGAGCACAGCAACTACGACCTGTTTCTGCACAAGGGCAGCGTGCCGCAGGGCCTGCCGGGGCAGTTGCTGTTGTCGACCAGCGACGAACGCATCTCCTTGCTGCCATCGAGCACCGCGCTGGCGACCCTCGAGCGTCAGTCGCCGGGGCAAAGTGGCTTGGGTCTGGTGATCGCCAAGAGTCTGGCGCAACTGTGGCAGGATTTCGATTACGCCATCATCGACAGCCCGCCGTTGCTCGGCGTGCTGATGGTCAACGCCCTCGCCGCGAGCCAGCAATTGGTGATCCCGGTACAGACTGAGCACTTGGCCGTCAAAGGCCTGGAGCGCATGGTCAACACCCTGGCGATGATCAATCGCTCGCGTAAACAGGCGCTGCCGTTCAGCATCGTGCCGACCCTGTTCGACCGTCGCACGCAGGCTTCGATGCATACCTTGCGCGTGCTGCGCGACAAATTTCCCGACGAGATCTGGCAGGGTTATATCCCGGTCGATACCCGTCTGCGCGACGCCAGCCGTGCCGGCGTCACGCCTTCGCAATTCGACGGCAAAAGCCGTGGCGTGCTGGCCTACCGCGCATTGCTCAAGCATCTGCTTGCGCAGCAACTTGTTCCGCAGGTGGCCTGAATGACGTCGTCTCATGTAGGAGCTGCCGCAGGCTGCGATCTTTTGATCTGGCCTGTCAGTGTTCCTGAAAAGATCAAAAGATCGCAGCCTGCGGCAGCTCCTACAGGGGACTGCGTATGAACCGGCCCTTAAAGTTGACGTCGAAGCCGCAGTTGGCTTTGCAGTCGTACCTGGACAGTTTGCTGCAGGAAATTCCTGACGCGTTGCCGACGCCAGTCGAGGTTGTCGAAGAAAGCGCCGAGGCCATGGACGAGTTCCAGGCCGCTGTGCTGGAAGAGCAGGCTCGCGATGCGCAGAAATCCGCCGGCCCGGTCGCCGCGCCCGCTGCTGCTCTCGTGGCCAAAGCACCGGTCGCGCTGATCGACGAACCGCGCGCGCCGCTGTCGACGCTGGCCCCGCTGCTGCAAACGCAATTATTGACCGTGCCGGAAGCAGAACCAGAACCGGAATCCGCGCCGCCAGTGGCGGAGCCGCAGGCCCTGGTTCCGCCGCTGGTCGAAGTGCATCTGCCACCGAACAACCCGCCGCCACCGTTGGAAACCGATGGCCGTCCGGCTTGGGCCGCCGATGCGTTCGAATGCCTGCTGTTCGACGTTGCCGGGTTGACCCTGGCGGTGCCGCTGGTGTGCCTGGGCTCGATCTATTCGCTGGCCGGTCATGAGCTGACACCGCTGTTCGGTCAGCCGGAATGGTTTCTTGGCATTCTGCCGAGCCAGGCTGGCAACCTGAAAGTTCTGGACACCGCACGCTGGGTCATGCCGGATCGCTATCGCGATGACTTCCGTCAGGGCCTGCAATACGTGATTTCGGTGCAGGGTTACGAATGGGGCCTGGCCGTGCATCAGGTCAGCCGTTCGTTGCGTCTGGACCCGAATGAAATCAAATGGAGAAGTCACCGAGGTCAGCGGCCATGGCTCGCCGGCACGGTGATTGAACACATGTGCGCCTTGCTCGATGTCGCCGCACTGGCCGAGTTGATCGCCAGCGGCGGGGCGAAGCACATGTCCGGCAGTAAGCCGAGCCACAAACCGACTTAACACTGACATAACAGACAAGCACCGGCATTCGCATGGCGGGGCACAGAACTACACCGCGAGTGCGGTACTTCGAGGGGCTAGGGTATGAACGACAAGGCGACGGCGGCAAAGGGTTCTGAAGATCCGATCCTGCAATGGGTGACCTTCAAGCTGGACAACGAAACCTACGGCATCAACGTGATGCGCGTGCAGGAAGTGCTGCGCTACACCGAGATCGCTCCAGTGCCAGGCGCACCGAGCTACGTGCTGGGCATCATCAACCTGCGCGGTAACGTGGTTACCGTGATCGACACCCGTCAGCGCTTCGGCCTGAACAGCGGCGAGATCAGCGACAACACCCGTATCGTCATCATCGAAGCCGACAAGCAAGTGGTCGGGATCATGGTCGACAGCGTGGCTGAAGTGGTTTACCTGCGTCAGTCGGAAATCGAAACTGCACCGAACGTCGGTAACGAAGAGTCGGCCAAGTTCATCCAGGGCGTGTGCAACAAGAACAACGAGTTGCTGATCCTGGTCGAGCTGGACAAGATGATGAGCGAAGAAGAATGGTCGGAACTGGAGAGCATCTGATTTGATTCTCGAGGTTGCGGTAATTGTCCTGTTCCTATTTTGGGCAGGCACGCTGGCGATGTTTGTGTCTTACATCAAGGCGCAAAAAGTCATTGCTGCGCAACAGGCCCAGGGCGATGCGCTGCGCGATCAGCGCATCAAAGACCTGGCCAAGCGCGTCGACGATTACCAGAACGGTAACGTGCGCATGGGCGAAGCCCTGCATGAATTACGTGCGGTGGTGGGCCCGTTGCCGGACAAGATCGTTGCGCTGGAACAACGCGACCCGTCGAGCCTGTCATTCGCCCAAGCGGCGAAACTGGTAGGCATGGGCGCCAGCGTCGATGAACTGACTCAGTCATGCGGGTTGACCCAGGCTGAAGCGGAGTTGATGCGCAAGTTGCATAAGAGCAGCTAGTAGCTTCAAGCTTTAAGCAGGATCAAAAGATCGCAGCCTGCGGCAGCTCCTACATGAAATCCGTGTAGGAGCTGCCGAAGGCTGCGATCTTTTGCTTTTGGGGTTTAATAATCATCGCCGCGATCGGTGATGTCCTTCTCGATCATCGGCGCATCCGGGTCGTGTCCCTCGGGGAATTTGCCTTTCAGGTTCCACGCAAACGCGATGATCTCGGCGATGGTGCGATAGAGCTCTTCGGGAATGCTGTCGCCCAATTCCATCCGCGCCAACAAGCGCACCAGTTCGGCGTTTTCGTAGATCGGCACTTCGCAATCGCGGGCGATGCGCAGGATTTCTTCGGCCAGTTCGTCGTCGCCCTTGGCGGTGAGGGTCGGGGCGTGGTTGCCGTCGTATTTGAGGGCGATGGCCTGGCGTGGGGCAGTGGAATCGTTCATGCGGTTTCGTCGACCCAGCGGTGTTCCAGACGGGTTTGATTGCCTTGCGGTGGCGTGCCGTGGTGGCAGTCGATATCGCCGACGTTGAGCCCGCGATCGAGCAGGCGCTGACGCAGGGCGAACAGGTTGTTTTCGATCAGATCGGCGGTGTACGGCCGTTCGGCCCAGAGTTGGCTCGACAGGCTGCCGGCAATCAACTGCGCCTGAATCTGCAGCGGCCCGAGCGGTTCCATGTCAAACGCCAGATCGACGCGCCACAGCTGTTGTTTGGGCTCACGCTCGCTGCGGCGTTCGTGGGGTTGCGAGTCTCGCTCCGGGGCCTCTTCACGCTGGAGCTTGACCTGCAACGGCACGATGTCTTGCAGGTTGCGCATCGGAATTTCCAATTGCCAGGTGCTGAGCAAACGGCCGTCGTCGGTCACACCCGTTTGTTCCAGGCTGGATAATTGATGGCTCTGCAGGCGCGACACCGCAGCGGCGGCTAGACGCAGCAACTGCTCAAGATCGCCTTCGCCGTCCATGCTTTGCAGCAAGCGCTCGGGCAGGGGGAAGCTGCTCGGCACGGGCTTGGCACTGACTTGACCGAGCGTGCCAAGGGCATTGCGCACGAAACTTGGCAAGGCCTGCGCGAGAGTATTGGCGGCGATGATTGCGTTGAAACTGCTGCTGTTCGGCAAACCCGGAGTCAATTGTGCGATCAGCTTGAGCAGATCGGCTTTCATGTCCGGCGCCAGTGTCGGATTTTGCCCGCCGAGCAGTTTGGCTTCGAGGAACGCGCCGCTGTTGGCCAAGGCCAGCGCTACACCTTTGGCGGTGCTCAATTGCTGCACGTCGGGCAGGCTGGCGAGTAATTTGTCGACCACTGCGCGCAGGTCTGCTGACGTTTGATCAGTGTCGGCCGGCAGATTTTGCAAGGCACTCAACAACCCCGTCAGCGACGCCTGGCGACTCTGCTGGCCGAGCAGTTGCTGACTGACCGCCAGCTGCTCCTGGCGGCTGCTCAATGGCAGGAATTTCAGGGTTTGCGCATCTTCCACCAAGGCGGACAGCAGGGTGCCGATACGCAGCGGTTGCGGGCTGTCGATGGTCAGCGTGCTGCCGCTCTGGGCGGTATTGAGCAAACTGACCAGAGAACGAAATACCGTCGCTTGCCCCGGCGTCTGTGGCAAGACCTGTGAGGTCAATACTTTGCCCTGCAGCAACGTGCCGACTGGCAACTGCGCAGTGTCGATACGGGTGAGGGCGGCGACGCTACCGGCGATGGCCTGTTGCACGGTAATCGCCAGGTTGCCGGCCGACGGCTGAGTGATCGCCACGCTGGTGCCTTGCGCCAGCGGCAGATTGCTGGTGGCCTGCACGGTGGTCTGGCGACCGCTGTCGAGGGTCACTTTGAGCAACAATTCAAACGTCTGATCCGCCTGCTTGAGCGACAACACCTCAGCCTTGGCGCTTTGCCCGGCGCCGATCAAGCCTTCGACCGGCGTCATCAGCTTGAGCAGCTCACCGACTTGCGGGCGAACAGTCGGCGCCGGGGTGGGCGGAATCGGGAGGATGTTCATTTCGCCTGTCATACGCGGACACAACCTGAGGAAAATGCACTCTTGGGAGTAAGGCACGGCATGTATAATGCCGCCCGTCTTGCGCTTTGTTCAAAAAAACCTAGCAATTGTTTGACGCAGCTCTCTGGATCGAGCCGTCAATGCATTTATGCTGCATCTCTTTAACGGCCGCGCCAGAGCCGACTTGAACCGTATAAGGCCCGTGATCCCTTGACCAGTCCTGTCCTGCAAACCGTTGCCCTCGCGTGTGAACGTGATCTCAGGCTGCTTTTCGAACATCTCGAACTGCGTCTGGTCAGCGGCGATATGGTGCAGATCAGCGGCCCCAACGGTAGCGGCAAAACCAGTTTACTGCGCCTGCTCGCCGGGCTGATGCAGCCGACCGACGGCCAGGTCCTGCTCAACGGTCAACCGTTGGCCGCACAGCGCAGCGAACTGGCGCGCAACCTCCTGTGGATCGGCCATGCTGCCGGGATCAAGGAGTTGCTGACCCCGGAAGAAAACCTGTCGTGGCTTTGCGCCTTGCATCATCCCGCCGAACGCGACGCGATTTGGCAAGCACTGGCAGCGGTAGGATTGCGCGGCTTCGAAGATGTTCCCTGCCACAGTCTTTCCGCCGGCCAACAACGCCGGGTGGCGCTGGCGCGTCTGTATCTCGACAGCCCGCCATTGTGGATTCTCGACGAACCGTTCACCGCTCTCGACAAGCAGGGCGTTGCGCAACTTGAAGAACATCTCGCGGGGCACTGCGAGCGCGGCGGTCTGGTGGTGCTGACCACGCACCACACTCTGAGCCGGATGCCGGCCGGTTATCGCGACATCGATCTGGGGAATTGGGCCGTATGAGTGTCTTCGGCCTGCTGCTTGCCCGTGAATCGCGACTGCTGTTTCGCCGTCCGGCGGAACTGGCCAATCCGCTGATTTTCTTCGCTATCGTCATCGCGTTGTTCCCGCTGGCCGTCGGCCCGGAAACTCAAGTCTTGCAAAACCTGTCCCCCGGGTTAGTCTGGGTGGCGGCGCTGTTGTCGGTCCTGCTTTCGCTGGATGGACTGTTCCGCAGTGACTTCGAAGACGGCTCGCTGGAGCAGTGGGTCCTTTCGCCGCACCCGCTGCCACTTCTGGTCCTGGCCAAAGTGCTGGCACACTGGCTTTTTTCCGGGCTGGCGCTGGTTTTGCTTTCGCCCTTGCTGGCGTTGATGCTCGGCTTGCCTGTCGCGTGTCTGCCGGTTTTGCTGTTTTCGTTACTGCTGGGAACGCCGGTACTGAGCTTGCTCGGTGCGGTGGGCGCGGCGCTGACGGTCGGTTTGAAACGTGGCGGCCTGTTGCTGGCGCTGCTGATCCTGCCGTTATACATCCCGGTATTGATCCTCGGCAGTGGCGCCTTGCAGGCCGCCTTGCAAGGCATGCCGGCGACCGGGTATCTGCTGTGGCTTGGTAGCCTGACCGCCCTGGCGATCACCCTGACACCCTTTGCAATAGCGGCTGGCCTGAAGATCAGCGTCGGCGAATAATGAGGTCTGGTTAAATTTTAATCAGCAAAGACCCTGAGACTGCTCACATCGATGAGCGGCATCCGTGATGGAAACAGTATGAACTGGACCTGGTTTCACAAGCTCGGCTCGCCCAAGTGGTTTTACGGCATCAGCAGCAAGTTCTTGCCGTGGTTGAGCATCGCAGCGTTGCTGCTGATCGGCGTCGGCGTCGTTTGGGGCCTGGCCTTCGCGCCGCCGGATTATCAGCAAGGCAATAGCTTTCGCATCATTTATATCCATGTGCCCGCCGCCATGCTCGCGCAGTCGATTTACGTGATGCTGGCGGTGTGCGGCGTGGTCGGCCTGGTGTGGAAGATGAAACTCGCCGATGTCGCCCTGCAATGCGCTGCACCGATCGGTGCGTGGATGACCGCCGTGGCGCTGGTCACCGGGGCGATCTGGGGCAAACCGACATGGGGCTCGTGGTGGGTCTGGGACGCACGACTGACCTCGATGCTGATTCTGCTGTTCCTGTACTTCGGCGTGATCGCGCTGGGTAATGCGATCAGCAACCGCGATAGCGCCGCCAAGGCCTGCGCGGTGCTGGCCATCGTTGGCGTGATCAATATCCCGATCATCAAATACTCGGTGGAGTGGTGGAACACCCTGCACCAGGGCGCAACGTTCACCCTCACCGAAAAGCCGGCGATGCCCGCTGAAATGTGGCTGCCGCTGCTGCTGACAGTGCTGGGTTTCTATTGCTTCTTCGGCGCTGTATTGCTGCTGCGCATGCGCCTTGAAGTGCTCAAGCGTGAAGCCCGCGCGAGTTGGGTAAAAGCAGAAGTGCAGACCAGTCTGGAGGCTGCTCGATGAGTTTCGCTTCATTTGGCGACTTCCTCGCCATGGGCCATCACGGCCTGTATGTCTGGTCGGCCTATGGCATCTGTCTGGCAGTGCTGGCGTTCAACGTGGCGGCGCCGATCCTGGCGCGCAAGCGGTATCTGCAACAAGAGGCGCGTCGTCTGCGCCGGGAGAACGGCAAGTGAATCCGCTGCGCAAAAAACGTCTGATCATCATTCTGGCCATTCTGGTCGGGGTCGGCGCTGCCGTCGGCCTGGCCCTCAGCGCTCTGCAACAGAACATCAATCTTTTCTATACGCCCACCCAGATCGCCAACGGCGAAGCGCCGCAAGACACGCGCATTCGCGCTGGTGGCATGGTCGAGGCCGGTTCGCTGCAACGTTCGCCTGACTCACTGGACGTCAAATTCGTTGTCACTGACTTCAATAAATCCGTGACCATCGCCTATCGCGGCATCCTCCCGGATCTGTTCCGCGAAGGGCAGGGCATTGTCGCGCTCGGCAAGCTCAACGCCGACGGCGTGGTGGTCGCCGATGAAGTGCTGGCCAAGCACGACGAAAAGTACATGCCGCCGGAAGTGACCAAGGCCTTGAAAGACAGCGGTCAGTCCGCCCCAACACCTGCAAAGGAGGGTTGATTCATGACCTCGGCAATCTTCATTCCTGAGTTGGGTCATCTGGCGATGATTCTGGCGCTGTGTTTCTCGCTGGTGCAGGCGGTGGTGCCCTTGGTCGGTGCCTGGCGCGGCGACCGTTTCTGGATGAGTCTGGCCCAGCCCGCCGCGTGGGGACAGTTTGCCTTTCTGCTGTTTGCGTTCGGCATTCTGACCTACGCATTCATGAGCGATGACTTCTCTGTCGCATACGTGGCCAACAACTCCAACAGTGCGTTGCCTTGGTATTACAAGTTCAGCGCGGTGTGGGGCGCCCACGAAGGGTCGTTGCTGTTGTGGGCGCTGATTCTCGGTGGCTGGACGTTCGCAGTGTCGGTGTTTTCCCGGCAATTGCCACAAGTCATGCTGGCGCGGGTGCTGGCGGTGATGGGCATGATCAGCACCGGTTTTCTGTTGTTCCTGATTCTTACGTCCAATCCGTTCAAACGCATTCTGCCGCAAATGCCCAGCGATGGCGCTGACCTCAATCCGTTGCTGCAGGACATCGGCCTGATCGTTCATCCGCCGATGTTGTACATGGGTTATGTGGGTTTCTCCGTCGCCTTCGCGTTTGCGATCGCCGCGCTGATGGGCGGGCGCCTGGATGCGGCGTGGGCGCGCTGGTCACGTCCATGGACCATCGTCGCCTGGGCCTTCCTCGGCATTGGCATCACGCTCGGTTCGTGGTGGGCGTATTACGAACTCGGCTGGGGTGGCTGGTGGTTCTGGGACCCGGTGGAAAACGCCTCGTTCATGCCATGGCTGGTCGGCACTGCACTGATTCACTCGCTGGCAGTGACGGAAAAACGCGGCGTCTTCAAGAGCTGGACAGTATTGCTGGCAATCGCCGCGTTCTCCCTGAGCCTGCTCGGTACTTTTCTCGTGCGCTCCGGCGTGCTGACGTCGGTGCACGCGTTTGCGTCAGACCCCGAGCGCGGGGTGTTCATCCTCATCTTCCTGCTGTTCGTGGTGGGCGGCTCGCTGACGCTGTTCGCCCTGCGTGCACCAGTGGTCAAGAGCCAGGTCGGCTTCAACCTGTGGTCACGGGAAACCCTGCTGCTGGGCAACAACCTGGTATTGGTCGTGGCCGCGTCGATGATTCTGCTCGGCACGCTTTATCCGCTGATACTCGATGCCCTGAGCGGCGCGAAAATGTCGGTCGGCCCACCGTATTTCAATGCGCTGTTCATTCCATTGATGGCGCTGCTGATGATGGTGATGGCGGTCGGCGTGATCGTGCGCTGGAAGGACACACCGGTGAAGTGGCTGGCAAGTATGCTCACCCCGGTGTTGCTTGGCAGCGTCGCCTTGGCGGTAGTGGCCGGCGTGGCGTATGGCGATTTCAACTGGGCAGTGATCGCGACGTTCCTGCTCGCCGCGTGGGTATTGCTCGCCGGTGTCCGCGACATCGTCGACAAGACGCGCCACAAGGGTCTGATCAAAGGCCTGCCGACCCTGACACGCAGCTATTGGGGCATGCAGATCGCTCACCTCGGCATCGCCGTGTGTGCGCTGGGCGTGGTGTTGTCGAGCCAGAACAGTGCTGAACGCGACTTGCGTCTGGCACCGGGCGAGTCGATGGACCTGGGCGGATATCACTTCGTTTTCGAAGGCGCCAAGCACTTTGAAGGGCCGAATTTCACTTCGGACAAGGGCACCGTTCGGGTCATTCGTGATGGCAAGGAAATCAGCGTGCTGCACCCGGAAAAACGTCTGTACACCGTGCAGAACTCAGTCATGACCGAGGCAGGGATCGACGCCGGTTTCACCCGCGATCTCTACGTTGCCCTTGGTGAACCGCTGGATAACGGCGCCTGGGCGGTGCGCGTCCACGTCAAACCGTTCGTGCGCTGGATCTGGTTCGGTGGCTTGCTGACCGGTTTCGGCGGTTTGCTGGCGGCGCTGGATCGACGTTATCGGGTCAAGGTGAAAGCCAAGGTGCGTGAAGCGCTGGGCATGACGGGAGCGGCTGCATGAGACGGTGGTTGATGCTGGTGCCATTGGCGATTTTCCTGCTGGTGGCGGTGTTTCTTTATCGCGGTCTGTACCTGGATCCGGCGGAGCTGCCGTCGGCGATGATCGACAAACCGTTCCCGGAGTTCGCCTTGCCCAACGTGCAGGGCGATAAGCAGCTGACCAAGGCTGACATTCTTGGCAAACCGGCGCTGGTGAACGTCTGGGGCACCTGGTGCATTTCCTGTCGGGTCGAGCATCCGGTGCTGAACAAACTGGCTGAGCGCGGCGTGGTGATCTACGGCATCAACTACAAGGACACCAATGCCGATGCCTTGAAGTGGCTGGCCGAATTCCACAATCCGTACGCGCTGGACATCCGTGATGACGAAGGCTCGCTGGGCCTGAACCTTGGCGTCTACGGCGCGCCGGAAACCTTTTTCATCGACGCCAAGGGCATCATCCGCGACAAGTATGTCGGGGTGATCGACGAGCAGGTCTGGCGCGAAAAACTCGCGGCCAGGTATCAGGCGCTGGTCGATGAGGCCAAGCCATGAAGCGATTTTTAGCCGCGCTGGTATTGGGCTTGAGTCTGGCCGGCGTGGCGCATGCCGCCATCGATACTTATGAGTTCGCCAAAGAAGGTGATCGCGAGCGTTTCCGTGAGTTGACCAAGGAACTGCGCTGTCCCAAGTGCCAGAACCAGGACATCGCCGACTCTAACGCACCGATTGCTGCCGACCTGCGCAAAGAGATTTTCCGCATGCTCGGCGAAGGCAAGGACAACCAGCAGATCATCGATTTCATGGTCGATCGCTACGGTGATTTCGTCCGCTACAAACCAGCGCTCAATTCGAAGACTGCGCTGCTCTGGTTCGGCCCGGCCGGTCTGCTGCTCGGTGGTTTCGTGGTGATCGCGCTGATTGTGCGCAAGCGTCGCGGGCAACGTGCCGAAACTCCGTCATCGCTGTCTGCCGAAGAACGTCAGCGCCTCGACCAACTGTTGGATAAAACCCAAGAATGATTGATTTCTGGCTTGCCGCAGGGCTGCTGCTTCTGGTCGCCCTGAGTTTTCTGCTGATCCCGGTGCTGCGCGAGCGCCGCGCCCAGCGGGAAGAAGATCGCACCGCGCTGAACGTCGCGTTGTATCAAGAGCGTGTTGCCGAGTTGCAAGCGCAGCAGGCCGAAGGCGTACTAGATGCCGCGCAAATGGACAGCGGCCGGGCCGAAGCCGCGCGTGAATTACTGGCCGATACCGAAGGGCTTGCCGCGCCGCGGGTTTCCCGATTGGGCAAGCCGTTGCCGCTGCTGGCGGCCGTGTTGGTGCCGGCGTTGGGACTGGGCCTGTACCTGCATTTCGGTGCCGCTGACAAAGTCGAGCTGACCCGCGAATTCGCCCAGGCGCCGCAGTCGATGGAGGAAATGACTTTGCGTCTGGAGCGTGCCGTGGCCGCGCAACCGGAATCCGCTGAAGGCCTGTATTTCCTCGGCCGCACTTACATGGCCCAAGAGCGTCCGGCGGATGCGGCGAAGATGTTCGAACGCGCCGCGAGCATTGCCGGCCGCCAGCCGGAACTGCTCGGCCAATGGGCACAGGCGAAGTATTTTGCCGACGGCAAAAAATGGTCGGCCCAGGTTCAGGCACTGACCGACGAAGCTTTGAAAGCCGATCCGAAAGAGGTCACCAGCCTCGGCCTGCTGGGCATCGCCGCGTTCGAAGGCGAGCGTTATCAGGAGGCGATCGATTACTGGAACCGTTTGCTCGCGCAACTGCCGCCGGACGACAACTCCCGCGCCGCTCTGCAAGGCGGGATCACACGCGCGGCCGAGCGTCTGCAAGCCAGCGGCGGCAAAGTCGCACAGGCCCCTGTTGCCGCGAAAGCTGCAGTGTTGAAAGTCAGCGTCGAGTTGGCCGCTGAGCTCAAAAGCAAGGTGCAACCGGGCGACAGCGTGTTCATCTTCGCCCGCGCCACTTCTGGCCCACCGGCGCCGTTGGCCGCCAAACGCCTGACCGTGGCCGATCTGCCGGTGACGGTCGAACTGAGCGACGCTGACGCGATGATGCCGCAGTTGAAACTGTCGAACTTCCCTGAAGTCCAACTGGTTGCGCGCGTCTCCCGTGCCGGCCAACCCACGGCCGGTGAATGGGTCGGTCGTAGCGGCCCGCTGGCCAGCAGCACCACCGCGCCACAAAAACTGATCATCGACATCCCGGATCAATAACCGGACACAACAGGAACGTATCGCCATGCACACCATCGCCCGAATCACAGTCCTCACACTGGCCCTGGGCTTGAGTGCATGTGCGGTGCAACGCCCTGAACCGACGACCAGTCTGCCGCCAATCCCGCCGTCTCAGCCAAGTCCGACCCCATCGACTTCGCCAACCCCGGGCAAAAGCATCCCGGCCAAACCCGCCAAGCCCGTGCCACGCACCTCGGCCAGCTTCGCCCCGCCACCGGGCGGCAACAGCCACTGGGACCAGAAACTTGGCGTCTATGTGCTCGACGACCAGACCAACACCTTCTATCGCCAGCGCACCTACTACCGCTGGAACAACGGCTGGAGCCGCTCCGTCAGCCCTAACGGCCCTTGGGAAGACACCAACATCCACGGCGTACCGCCGGGGTTGGGCAAGAAATTCGGACAGTAAAGAGAAACGGCGATCCTGGGATCGCCGTTTTTTTGTCTGCGTTGTACGCAGATGTTGCAGCTGTCAGAGAAGTCTTGTGGGCCTTCGCCTGCTCGCGATTGTCCAGGAATTAGAGCGCAGCCTTGCCGATTGGGCTTCGACCGTCGACAAACAGCTGCGATCAATCACATTCGGTAAAACAACCGGGCCTCGTACTGAAGTTTCCTGTGCTTGAATAAAGATAACTCTAGGGTTATCTTCAGAAATCCAAAGCAAGGAGGCGGTTGGTGCAGAGCAGGCTATTGATAAAGGAGCTGGAGGCGGCTGGGTGGACGCTTGATAGAGTCACCGGCAGCCATCACATCTTCAAGCACCGTTACAACCCACACACGATTCCCGTCCCCCATCCGAAAAAGGATTTACCGTTGGGGACGGTCAAAAGCATCAGGAGGCGGGCCGGGTTGCACAACCCGCCAGCCGGTTACGAAGGAGATCCATAATGCAATATCCAATCTGCATCGAGTGGGGAGATGAAAACACCGCCATCGGTATTCAGATCCCCGATATTCCTGGCGCCGTGACAGCCGGGGATAGCTTTGAAGATGCTTACAACGCGGCGGTTGAAATCGCCCACATCATGCTGCAAGAGATTGCGGCGGACGGGGAGTCGATTCCGATGCCGACTTCGGCATCTGCGCATCGCAATAATCTGGAGTTTGCCGACATGGGATGGGGCATGCTCGATCTCGACATTTCGCCTTATCTCGGCAAGACCGAGAAGGTTAACGTAACGCTGCCCGGTTACGTGATCCAGCGAATCGACCGTTATGTGCGCGAACACAACGTCAAAAGCCGCTCCTCCTTTCTGGCGGATGCGGCGATGGAAAAACTGGTTCGCTATTAAACATCATCGCTCCCCGGGTTCAGTGCATTACCTGTGGGAGCGAGCAAGCTCGCTCCCGCTATGACACCGCCTCAGGAAGCGACTTTTCGTTGCGCCAGCGAAGCGCTTTTCGATGCGCTCAGGAACCGCAGCAACGCCAACAGCGGAAACACGCTGCCGACGATCACGATCCACAACCAGCCGCCGTGCTCGTACACCGCACTGGCCACCGACGAACCAAACGCGCCGCCGATGAAAATGCTGGTCATGTACAGCGCGTTCAGGCGACCGCGGCTTTTTGCATCCAGCGAGTAAACCGCGCGTTGGCCGAGGACCATGTTCATCTGCACGCAGAAGTCCAGGACCACGCCGGTCACCGCCAGGCCGATGACGCTGTAGGCCGGGTGAATGAAGGCGGGCAGGAAGCTGACACTGGCGAACAACATGGCCAGCAGCGAAGCGATGCGGGTGTGGCCGGCGTCTGCCAGGCGTCCGCTGATGGGTGCGGCGATGGCACCGATGGCCCCGACCAGGGCGAAGATCGCGATCTCGCTCTGCGACAGGCCATGGTTACGCGCCAATTCCAGCGGCGCAGCGGTCCAGAACAGGCTGAACGCGGCGAACATGCAGCCCTGATAAAACGCGCGTTGGCGCAATACCGGTTGCTGACGCAGCAATGTCCACAGCGAGCCGATCAACTGGCCGTACGTGGCGCTGTGATCGGGCTGGCGCTTGGGCACGGTCAGCGCCAGCACCACGCTGATCGCCGCCATCAACGCGGCGGCGATCATGAACATGGCGCGCCAGCCGAGGTGATCGGCGACCACGCTCGACACCGGTCGGGCCAACAGAATGCCCAGCAGCAAGCCGCCCATGATCCCGCCGACCACACGGCCACGGGATTCTTCCGGCGCGAGATGCGCAGCCAGCGGAATCAGGATCTGTACCGACACCGAGCTGAAGCCGACCAGCAGCGAGATCAGCAAAAACACATTCGGCTGTTCGGTGAACGCTGCGCCCAGCAAACTCGCGATGGCCACGACGGTGGTGATGATCATCAGCCGTCGATTCTCCAGCAGATCACCCAGCGGCACCAAAAAGAACAGGCCCAACGCATAACCGATCTGCGTCAGCGAAACGATGAAACTGGCCATGGTGTCGGAAAGGCCGATGTCCGGCGCGATCAGGCCAATGATCGGTTGTGCATAGTAGATGTTGGCAACGATGGCGCCGCAGCAGAACGCGAACAGCAGAACCATGCCTCGGGTCATTGCGTGAGGAGTGGTGGTCATAGGAAATCTCGGGTCGGGCGCAGGAAAGCGGTGAGGCTAATGGACATTACGGATCGGCAGAAGACGTTTTCGGATGATAACCAATATTACGATGTGTAATGACCGGTATTGCCGCTCAAACAAAAAGGCGACCCAGTGGGTCGCCTCTTGGTTTTCAGATCAAGCTTTACTGGCCGCTATAGATCTGATCAAACACACCACCATCGTTGAAGTGAGTTTTCTGCACCGTGCGCCAGTCACCGAAGGTCTTCTCCACCGAGAGGAAATCAACTTTCGGGAAACGATCGGTGTACTTCGCCAGCACCGCGGGATCACGCGGACGCAGATAGTTCGCCGCAGCAATTTCCTGGCCTTGCGGCGACCACAGGTATTTCAGGTATTCATCGGCAGCGGCGCGCGAACCTTTCTTGTCGACCACTTTGTCGACCACGGACACCGGTGGCTCGGCCTCAGCCGAAACGCTCGGATAGATCACTTCGAACTGATCACGACCAAACTCACGGGCGATCATTTCCGCCTCGTTCTCGAAGGTCACCAGCACATCGCCGATCTGATTGGTCATGAACGTCGTCGTCGCCGCGCGGCCACCGGTATCGAGGACCGGCGCCTGCTTGAAGAGCTTGCCGACGAAGTCCTTGGCCTTGTTTTCGTCACCACCGTTTTTCAGCACATAACCCCAGGCCGACAAGTACGTGTAGCGGCCGTTGCCCGAGGTTTTCGGGTTGGGCACGATGACTTGCACGCCGTCCTTGAGCAGGTCCGGCCAGTCTTTCAGGGCTTTCGGGTTGCCCTTGCGGACGATGAACACGGTGGCGGAGGTGAACGGTGCGCTGTTGTTCGGCAGGCGCGTGACCCAGTTATCTGGCACCAGTTTGCCGTTGTCGGCAAGGGCGTTGATGTCGGTGGCCATGTTCATGGTGATGACGTCAGCCGGCAGGCCGTCGATGACCGAACGCGCTTGCTTGCTCGAACCGCCGAAGGACATCTGAACGGTGATGTTTTCGTTGTGCTCGGCTTGCCAGTGTTTCTGGAACGCAGTGTTGTAGTCCTTGTAGAAATCGCGCATCACGTCGTAGGAAACGTTGAGCAGCGTCGGGGCTGCCTGAGCGATGTTGGCCAAGGCCAGGCCGGCGGCGAGAAGTGAGGCGCCAAAGAGTTTTTTCACTGCGCATTCCTTGTTTTGTTTATGTGTAGGAGCTGCCGGAGGCTGCGATCTTTTGATCTTGATCTATTCAATCTTTTTGATCTTTTTGATCTTTTTGATCTTTTTGATCTTTTTGATCCTTTTGGTCCTCTGGAAAAACAAGATCGGAAGATCGGAGCCTGCGGCAGCTCCTACAGGGGGTGATGTGTAATTGCCAGTGACTATAACGGGGCGCGCATAGTCGCTTAAAGATTAAAAAGCTCTGTGCTTATTCCAGTTTCTTGAATAGCGGGTTGCCACAGCGTGAGCAGTACGCTGCGCTTTGCTCATGGCTGTTTTTCTTACACACGGGGCAGTCATGTTGCAACTGTTCGCCGCGCATGGCATTGGCCAGTTCGGCGGTGAATATGCCGGTCGGCACGGCGATGATCGAGTAACCGGTGATCATCACCAAGGATGAAATCACCTGGCCCAGCGGGGTCTTCGGCACGATGTCGCCGAAGCCGACCGTGGTCAGGGTGACAATCGCCCAATAGATCCCTTTTGGAATGCTGGTGAAGCCGTGTTCCGGGCCTTCGATCACGTACATCAGCGTGCCGAACACCGTGACCAACGTGCAGACGCTGACCAGAAACACCACGATTTTCTGCTTGCTGCCGCGCAGCGCCGACATCAGGTAATTGGCTTGCTTGAGGTACGGGCTGAGTTTGAGCACGCGGAAAATCCGCAGCATGCGAATGATGCGGATAATCAGCAGATATTGCGCATCGCTGTAATACAGCGCAAGGATGCCGGGGACGATTGCGAGCAAATCCACCAGCCCGTAAAAGCTGAACGCATAGCGCAACGGCTTGGGCGAACAATAGAGCCGCAGAATGTATTCGCCGAGAAAGATCGCCGTGAAGCCCCACTCGATGTAGGCCAGCACATCGGCGTAATTACGGTGAACGCTGTCGATACTGTCGAGCATCACGATCACCAGACTGGCGAGGATGATCAACAGCAGGATGCCATCGAAGCGACGCCCGGCCGGGGTGTCGCTCTGGAAAATCATGACGAAAAGCCGTTCGCGCCAATTGTTGCTGCTGTCCATGAATAACGCCTGAATCGAAGATCAGCGCAGCCTAGGTTGATTCTCCCCGTGAGCGCAAGGCTCATGCGCAAGTGACGCTTTGCCGAGCATCTGGATGCCGGCGCGGATCAGCCAGCAAGCGAGAATGAACGGCGCGGTCAAGGTCGCGAGACCAATGGCTGCAAACAGCGGCGTGACCAGCAGTGCCAGCACGATACCGAGCAGCGGCAGCCACGGTTGTTGCCGTTGCGCGCTGAAGGCGAGTGCGGCGAGCACGGCGTTGTAACTGCCCAGCCCGAGCAGCGCGGCGGACATCTCGTGATGCAACAGACTGGAGCCCAGGCCGATCGCCGAAGCCAGCAGCGCCCAACAGAAAGCACGACGATCAGCGATCAGCAAACCGCAGGCAATCAGCGCTCCGGCCAGCGGATGATCGAGAAACATCACCTGGCCGAATCCGCGCAGTTCAGCGCTCAGAGCATTCGCCGTGTTCAGGTCGATGTTTGCCATCGGTGCGGACGGTTCGGCGAACAGCAACAGCACCCAGCTAATCACCACGAACGGCGAGGTGTAGGCCGGTATGGCGCGGCTGCGGTAAACGTGTTTGAGCCATTGCTGCGTCAACATCGCACTCAATCCTCCGGCCGCAAGAATCAGTGGCGGAAGCAAGGGCGACCAAGGGAAATACAGGCTCACCAGCAAGCCGAGCAAAACACCGTTGTAGCTGAACAGCCCGGCCTGGCGATCAGCCTTGGCGTAGTTGCGCCGTTGCGCGGTGAGCAAACCGGCGACGCCGCCGAGTAGCGCTCCGGCGAACAGCACCGGCGCCGTCAGCAGAATCGCCAACAGGCACAGCAGGCCGCACAGCGGATGACGCTGGAAGAAAATCTGACTGAAACCGTTGAGCAAAGCCTCGGCCCAGTCGGGGCAGTGGGTATTGAAATGATTGGCAGGCATGGGCAGTTCTGAAAGTCAGTGAAACCGAGTTGCCGGCATCGCCAGCAGGCTGGCTCCCACACTGAATCTCTGTTCAGTCTTGGTCTTGTGAGCAACCCAAAACCAATGTGGGAGCCAGCCCTGCTGGCGATGAGGGCAGTTGTTGCGCTCAAGCATTTTGATTGAAGGAATAACCGCTATTCCCGCAGCTGCTTTTTGAGCCTGAAACGATGTGGCTTAGATCAACGTCTCGATACGCAGCGAATTGGTCGACCCCGGCTGGCCAAACGGCACGCCGGCGGTGATCAGCAAAGTGTCACCACGCTCGGCCATGCCTTGCGCCTGGGCGATTTCCAGCGCGGTCGAGCAGACTTCGTCGACCTGACGCAGGCGATCGTTGACCACCGAATGAATGCCCCAGGCCACGCTCAAGCGCCGTGCCGTTTGCAGGTTCGGTGTCAGGTTGAGAATCGGCGCTTTCGGCCGTTCCCGCGCCGCACGCAGCGTTGACGCGCCCGACTCGCTGTAATTCACCAATACCGCGACCGGCAGCACGTTGCTGATCCGGCGGATCGCGCAACTGATCGCATCGGAGACGGTTGCCTCGGCTTTCGGTCGGCTGACGTCGAGTTGAGTTTGATAATCCGGACCGTTTTCCACTTGGCGGATAATCTTGCTCATCATCTGCACGGCTTCCAGCGGGTATTCGCCGGAGGCAGTTTCCGCTGACAACATCACCGCATCGGCACCTTCCGCCACGGCGTTGGCAACGTCGGTGACTTCGGCGCGGGTCGGGGCAGGGGAGAAGCGCATCGACTCGAGCATCTGCGTTGCCACCACCACCGGTTTGCCCAGTTCGCGGCAGGTGGTGATGATGTTTTTCTGAATCTGCGGCACGCTTTCGGCCGGCACTTCTACGCCGAGATCGCCGCGAGCGACCATGATCGCGTCGCTCAATTCAGCAATTTCGCGCAGCTGCTCGACGGCCGATGGCTTCTCTATTTTCGCCATCAGGAACGCCTTGTCGCCGATCAACGCGCGGGCTTCGACGATATCCTGCGGGCGCTGCACGAACGACAGCGCAACCCAGTCCACGCCCAGCTCCAGCCCGAAGCTTAGATCGCGGCGATCCTTGGCGGTCAACGGGCTGAGGTCCAGCACCGCTTGCGGCACATTCACGCCTTTGCGGTCCGACAATTCGCCGCCGTTGAGGACAGTGGTGTCGATCGCATCAGCGTACTTTGTGACCACGCGCAGGCGCAGTTTGCCGTCGTCGAGCAGTAGATCCATGCCCGCTTCAAGCGCGGCGATGATCTCCGGATGTGGAAGATTTACCCGACGTTCATCGCCCGGCGTCGCATCGAGATCCAGACGGAACGCCTGGCCGCGATGAAGCTGCACCTTACCGTCAGCGAATTTGCCGACGCGCAGTTTCGGCCCCTGCAAATCCATCAGGATGCCCAGCGGGTAATTGAGCTGGCGCTCGACTTCGCGGATCGATTGATAGCGCTTGGCGTGGTCGGCGTGATCGCCGTGGCTGAAGTTCAGCCGGAAAATGTTCACGCCGGCCTCGACCAGCTCGCGGATGTCTTCGATGCCGTCGACAGCAGGCCCGAGGGTGGCGAGGATTTTGACCTTTTTATCAGGCGTCATGATTTGCAGTTCTCTAGGATCAGGATGGCGCGGAAGTCGTTGACGTTGGTGCGGGTCGGCTCGGTGACGATCAGCGCATCGAGCGCCTGGAAGTAGCCGTAGCCGTTGTTGTTATCCAGCTCATCGCTGGCGCTCAGGCCCAGTGCAGCGGCGCGGGCGTAGCTGTCCGGGGTCATGATCGCGCCGGCGTTGTCTTCCGAGCCGTCGATGCCGTCGGTGTCGCCGGCCAGCGCGTAGACACCGGCCTGCCCCTTGAGGCTGTCGGTGAGGCTGAGGAGGAATTCAGCGTTGCGTCCGCCACGGCCATTGCCGCGTACGGTCACGGTGGTTTCGCCGCCGGAGAGAATCACGCACGGCGCCGCCAGGGGCTGGCCATGGTTGATGATCTGGCGGGCGATGCCAGCGTGGACCTTCGCCACTTCGCGGGATTCACCCTCGAGGTCGCCGAGAATCAACGTGCTGAAACCGGCCTGACGGCATTTCACCGCTGCGGCATCCAGCGATTGCTGCGGGCGGGCGATCAACTGAAAGTGGCTGCGCGCCAGACTCGGGTCGCCGGGTTTGACGGTTTCCGATTCCGGGCTTTGCAGCCAGGTGCGGACAGAGGCTGGAATGTCGATGCCGTAGCGCTTGATGATCGCCAGGGCTTCGGCCGATGTGCTTGGGTCGGCCACGGTCGGGCCGGAGGCGATGACCGTGGCGAGGTCACCCGGTACATCGGAAATCGCATAGGTATATACAGTCGCCGGCCAGCAGGCTTTGCCGAGACGGCCGCCCTTGATCGCCGAAAGGTGCTTGCGCACGCAGTTCATCTCGCCGATGGTCGCGCCGGATTTAAGCAGGGCTTTGTTGATCGACTGCTTGTCGGCGAGGGTGATGCCTTCGGCGGGCAACGCTAGCAGCGCGGAGCCGCCGCCCGAAAGCAGGAAGATCACGCGGTCGTCTTCGCTGAGGTTGCTGACCAGTTCCAGCACGCGTTTGGCCACGGCCAGACCGGCGGCGTCCGGCACCGGATGCGCGGCTTCGACCACTTCAATTTTTTCGCACGGGGCGCCGTGTCCGTAGCGGGTGACGACCAGGCCCGTGACTTCGCCTTCCCAGCAGCGCTCGACCACTTGCGCCATGGCGGCCGCCGCTTTGCCGGCACCGATGACGATGACGCGACCGCTGCGGTCGGCGGGCAGATGGGCTTCAAGGACTTGGTTCGGATGCGCCGCGTCGATGGCTGTGGCAAACAGCTCGCGCAGCAGTTGTTGCGGATCGACCGACATGGCGGGCTCCCGGAATTCTTGTTATTCGAAAGGGCAACTCGTAACCCTGTGGGAGCTAGCCCTGCTAGCGATTCAGGCGGCGCAGTCGTGCAGGCACACCGCGTCGATTCCATCGCCAGCAGGGCTGGCTCCCACAGGTTTGGTGCAGGTTGGGGCAGGGCTTACTTCTTGTCGCGAATCGAGAAGTTGGCCATGTGTTCCAGACCCTTGATCAGCGCCGAGTGGTCCCAGTTGCTGCCACCGATGGCCGCGCAGGTGCTGAACACTTGCTGAGCGTTGGCGGTGTTCGGCAGGTTGATGTTCAACTCCTTGGCGCCTTGCAGGGCCAGGTTCAGATCCTTCTGGTGCAGGCTGATGCGGAAGCCCGGGTCGAAGGTGCCTTTGATCATGCGCTCGCCGTGCACTTCCAGAATCTTCGAAGAGGCGAAGCCACCCATCAGGGCTTCACGCACTTTGGCCGGATCGGCACCGTTTTTCGAAGCAAACAGCAGCGCTTCGGCAACGGCCTGGATGTTCAGGGCGACGATGATCTGGTTGGCGACTTTGGCGGTCTGACCGTCACCGTTGCCACCGACCAGAGTGATGTTCTTGCCCATGGCCTGGAACAGCGGCAGTGCGCGTTCGAAGGCATCAGCGTCGCCACCGATCATGATGCTCAGGGTCGCGGCCTTGGCGCCGACTTCACCACCGGACACTGGGGCGTCGAGGTACTGGGCGCCTTTTTCGTTGATTTTCGCAGCGAACGCTTTGGTTGCGGTTGGCGAGATCGAGCTCATGTCGATGACGATTTTGCCTTTGCTCAGGCCCGCTGCAACGCCATCGGCGCGGAACAGCACGTCGTCGACCTGCGGGGTATCCGGCACCATGACGATGATGAATTCAGCTTCTTGCGCCACTTCACGCGGGTTGGCCAGGGCAACTGCGCCAGCGGCAACCAGATCAGCCGGGGCAGCGTCGTGATGTTGCGACAGGAACAGGCTGTGACCGGCTTTCTGCAGGTTCGAAGCCATTGGGTGGCCCATGATGCCGGTGCCGATAAATCCGATTTTAGCCATGAGAAAATCCTCTTGTTTTTGTATGTCTCCCTGTAGGAGCTGCCGCAGGCTGCGATCTTTTGATCTTGATCTGCAAAATAACAAGATCAAAAGATCGCAGCCTCCGGCAGCTCCTACAGGGTCATGTGTTTGTCAGATTGCGTTGTGGGTTTTCAGCCAGCCGAGGCCTGCTTCGGTGGTGGTCAGCGGCTTGTATTCGCAGCCGACCCAACCTTGATAACCGATACGGTCAAGGTGCTCGAACAGGAAGCGGTAGTTGATCTCACCGGTGCCCGGCTCGTTGCGGCCCGGGTTGTCCGCGAGCTGCACATGGTTGATCTCGCCCAGATGCGATTGCAGGGTGCGGGCCAGATCGCCTTCCATGATTTGCATGTGATAGATGTCGTATTGCAGGAACAGATTGGCGCTGCCGACCTGTTCGCGAATCGACAGGGCTTGCGCCGTGTTGTTCAGGTAGAAACCCGGAATGTCACGAGTGTTGATGGCTTCCATCACCAGCTTGATGCCCGCCGCTTGCAGCTTGTCGGCGGCGTATTTCAGGTTGGCAACAAAAGTTTTTTCCACCGTGGCATCGTCAACGCCTTGCGGACGGATACCGGCCAGGCAGTTGATCTGGGTGTTGCCCAGCACTTGCGCATAGGCAATGGCCAGATCGACACCGGCACGGAACTCTTCGACCCGGTCTGGCAGGCACGCGATACCGCGCTCGCCCTTGGCCCAGTCACCGGCCGGCAGGTTGAACAGCACTTGCGTCAGACCGTTGGCGTCGAGCTTGGCCTTGATCTCGGCGGAGTTGAAATCGTATGGGAACAAGTATTCCACACCGCTGAAACCGGCCTTGGCGGCGGCGTCGAAACGGGCAAGGAAATCCTGTTCGGTGAACAGCATGGACAGGTTGGCTGCGAAACGCGGCATGGTGGTCTCCTAAAAACGGATGAGGCACGGTGGGTCAGACTAAACGCGATCAGTTCCCTCTCCTGGGGGAGAGGGCTAGGGTGAGGGCGCAGTCCCGAGTCTGATCCCGATACCGCGAACGACGCAAAACCGTTCCCTCACCCCAGCCCTCTCCCGGAGGGAGAGGGGGCTAAAAGCAGTTAATCCAGCAACGAAATCGCCGTTGGCGCATCGTTGCCGACCAGCGCCAGGTCTTCGAACTCATTGACCGCGTTGATCTCGGTACCCATGGAGATGTTGGTCACACGCTCCAGAATGATCTCGACGATCACCGGCACTTTGAACTCTTCGATCATCTGTTCGGCCTTGCGCAGTGCAGGGGCGATTTCAGACGGTTCGAACACACGCAGAGCCTTACAGCCGAGGCCCTCGGCGACTGCGACGTGATCAACCCCGTAACCGTTGAGTTCCGGCGCGTTGAGGTTATCGAAGGACAACTGCACGCAGTAGTCCATTTCGAACCCGCGCTGCGCCTGACGGATCAGGCCCAGGTACGAGTTGTTCACCACGACGTGGATGTACGGCAATTTGAACTGAGCGCCGACCGCCAGTTCTTCGATCATGAACTGGAAATCATAGTCCCCCGACAGGGCCACGACTTTACGGTTCGGATCGGCCTTCACCACGCCCAGCGCCGCCGGAATGGTCCAGCCCAACGGGCCTGCCTGGCCACAGTTGATCCAGTGACGCGGCTTGTAGACGTGCAGAAACTGCGCGCCGGCAATCTGCGAAAGACCAATGGTGCTGACGTAGCAGGTGTCCTTGCCGAACACCTGGTTCATTTCTTCATAAACGCGTTGCGGCTTGACCGGCACGTTGTCGAAGTGAGTCTTGCGATGCAGGCTGGCTTTGCGCTGTTGGCAATCCTGCAGCCAGGCACTGCGGTTTTTCAGTTTGCCGGCGGCTTGCCATTCACGGGCCACTTCGATGAACACGGTCAGCGCGGCGGCGGCGTCGGAGACGATGCCCAGATCCGGCGTGAACACGCGGCCGATCTGCGTGCCTTCGATGTCGACGTGAATGAACTTGCGGCCTTCGGTGTACACATCGACCGAGCCGGTGTGACGGTTGGCCCAACGGTTACCGATGCCCAACACAACGTCGGATTTCAGCATCGTCGCGTTGCCGTAACGGTGCGAAGTCTGCAGACCGACCATGCCGACCATCAGCGGGTGATCGTCCGGAATGGTGCCCCAGCCCATCAGGGTCGGGATAACCGGAATACCGGTCAGCTCGGCGAATTCAACCAGCAGATCGCTGGCGTCAGCATTGATGATGCCACCGCCGGCGACCAGCAATGGACGCTCGGCCTGATCGAGCAGGGCCAGAGCTTTCTCAACTTGCACGCGAGTGGCGGTCGGTTTGGCCAGAGGCAGTGGCTGATAGGCGTCGATATCGAATTCGATTTCGGCCATCTGCACGTCGAACGGCAGGTCGATCAGCACTGGACCTGGGCGGCCGGAGCGCATTTCAAAGAACGCTTTCTGGAACGCGTAAGGCACTTGGCCCGGCTCCAGAACAGTGGTCGCCCACTTGGTGACTGGCTTGACGATGCTGGTGATGTCGACAGCCTGGAAGTCTTCCTTGTGCATACGGGCGCGGGGTGCTTGCCCGGTGATGCAGAGGATTGGAATCGAGTCGGCCGAGGCGCTGTAGAGCCCGGTGACCATGTCGGTACCGGCCGGGCCGGAGGTGCCGATGCACACGCCGATATTGCCGGCCTTGGTGCGGGTGTAGCCCTCGGCCATGTGCGAGGCGCCTTCAACGTGGCGAGCAAGGACGTGATCGATGCCACCGACCTTCTGCAAGGCGGAGTACAGCGGGTTGATCGCTGCGCCCGGGATGCCAAAAGCGGTATCAACCCCTTCACGGCGCATCACCAGAACGGCGGCTTCGATTGCTCTCATTTTGCTCATGGTTTTGTGCCTCTTTACGTTTTGTAATTGTATACAAGTGGCTTTGCGCAGAGTGTATTCACGGCGGACGGCGCAGGTCAATCCATTTTCTCAAGCGCCTGTTTCATTCGTCGGAAGCCATTCAAACTGTGGCTTTTCGTCGCATGTGGCGCTTTTCGATAATTATTGTATACAAAAAAATAACTCATTGTGTTCTATTTGTGTGATCGGACTGCGGCAGAAACGCGCAGTCCCACGACTTTCCCTATAACAAAATGAGGACGGCACCATGAGCGCTTTAACCTTGAAAGTCGCAGTCAACCTGGTCAACCAGGCCATCAACGCAGGGCGGGAGGTCAACGCCGCGCCGCTGACGATTGCAGTGCTTGATACCGGCGGCCACTTGATCGCCCTGCAACGCGAAGACGGCGCGAGCCTGCTGCGCCCGCAAGTCGCCATCGGCAAAGCCTGGGGCGCGATCGCCCTCGGCAAAGGCTCGCGCCTGCTCGCCCAGGACGCCCAACAACGCCCAGCGTTTTTCGCCGCCCTCAACAGCATGGGCCAAGGCAGCGTCGTGCCGGCACCGGGCGGGGTGTTGATTCGGAATCAGGCGGGTGTGGTACTGGGAGCGATCGGGATCAGTGGGGATTTGTCGGATGTGGATGAGCAGGTGGCGATCAAAGCGGTAGAGGCGCTGGATTTGCGGGCGGATGGGGGAGTGGCTGCCTGATTTCACCAGAACTGATGGCGTGATGATGACGAAAAGGGACGGGGTCTATAGACTGCCGCCCCTCTCGTTTATGTATCAAGGAAGATCTGCGTGAAGACTTTATTCACCATCACTTTGGCCGCGGCCATGACCCTCTGTATCTCCGTCCTGCATGCGACGGAAACCCCCGACGCCGACGAAATCGCTTTCAACGCGCTGAGGCCGGTGGTCTCCGCATTGATCAACGCAGACGATGCGCAAGAACTGATGGATCGCGCCGAAAAGCTCGAATCATCCGATACGTTGCAGGCCATTGCGGTGTATCTGGCCGCCACCCGTGAAGACCCCAAACAATTGCAGGCGCCTTATCAGGTCGCGGCTCTTTTTGCTCGCCGTGGCGATGACGAATTGGCCGAACGCTTTCTGCGCGTGGCCGATGATCGTGGCTTGTGGTTCGGTCCGTTGATGGCAAGCGACAAAAATTTCGCCGATCTGCGCGAGTCTGCTACCTATAAAAGCGTTCTTGCCAACGCTCAGGAGCGCTACAAAACCATTGCCGCAGGCAAGGTGGGCGCGATTTCCGTGCTCAATCCGTCGGCCAGCATCCCCGCCCCCAAAGCCTGCCGCCCGGTGGTGGTCTGGCTGCACGGTTACGGCGTTAATGGCGAGCTGGATGGAGACTACCAACCGCTGGCCGACACCGGTGCAATCATTCTGGGGATCAACGGCAATGAAATGATCAACGCAGTCGACAGTTTTCGCTGGACTGGCCCCGGCTTCGAAGGCACTCATCAAACGGTGCAGAAGGGCCTTGAAAGCTTGGAGGCCCAGCAATGCATCGACCGCAAACGCGTGTTCCTTATGGGCTTCTCACAAGGTTCGCAACACGCGGGCGCTCTGTTGGCGCAGCACCCGGACGATTACGCCGGCGCGCTGCTGCTATCGCCCGGCGGCATGCAAACGACGCCAACCGAAAGCAAAGCGCGCGGCAAGCGTGTGTTTGTCGTCAACGGTAAAAAAGAAGGGCCGCGCAATCAGCAGATGAGCGCCGATTTCCGTCAATTGTTCAGCGGCGGCAACGAGGTCAAGTCCCGCACACATGAGGCTGGGCACACCTTCCCGGACGACTGGAGCACTTCGCTGCCACAGGCACTGCGCTGGTTGATGGGAGAGGAGGCTTGAGATGCGGGTGTATCAGTTGGATCATTTGCGTCTGATCGATTGTCATCGCTGGCAAGCCAGCTCCCACATGGTTCTTTGTCGTGGTCAGATTTTGTAACCAATACAAAAACCTGTGGGAGCTGGCTTGCCAGCGATGGCGTCACCGCGGTCTTATTGATCCGGCTCACACCCCTTCAACACCAACCTGATAATCGTCTGCGCCGCCGCTTCATAATCCGCCTCATCGAGCTTGTCTTTCCCCGTCACTGCAGAAATCTGCCAGTCGAAGTCAGCGTAGGTCTGGGTCGCGGCCCAGATGCTGAACATCAGGTGATTGGGGTCGATCGGGGCGATCTGGCCGCGGTCGATCCAGCTCTGGATGCAGGCGATGTTGTGCTTGGCCTGACTGTTGAGCTGCTCGACCAGATCGGCGCTCAGGTGCGGGGCGCCGTGCATGATTTCGCTGGCGAACACCTTGGAGGCGTAGGGCAGGTCGCGGGAGATGCGGATTTTCGAGCGAATGTAGCCGCTCAGCACTTCACTCGGCACGCCGTCCGGATTGAATGGCGTCGACGCCTGCAGAATCGGCTCGATGATACTTTCGAGCACCTCGCGGTAGAGGTTTTCCTTGGACTTGAAGTAGTAGTAGACGTTGGGCTTGGGCAATCCCGCCTTGGCGGCGATGTCGCTGGTTTTGGTCGCCGCGAAGCCCTTGTCGGCAAACTCCTCGCTGGCGGCACGCAGGATCAGTTCTTTGTTGCGCTCGCGGATTGTGCTCATAAACCCGGTGGTTCCTTGCCTGTTCTGGCGGTGGCGCATGGTAGCACCGGCCTCGCGCAGCGCTCAAGAATGCCCCGTGTGGTCCGTGGTCGCGTTATGCTTCGCAACATTCATACATAGAAGGAAACAGGATTCATGGCAGGAAGCAGTTTGCTGGTGCTGATCGATGACATCGCCACCGTTCTGGATGACGTTGCGTTGATGACAAAAATGGCCGCCAAGAAGACTGCCGGCGTGCTCGGTGACGATCTGGCGCTCAATGCCCAGCAGGTCTCGGGCGTGCGCGCCGAACGGGAAATACCCGTGGTATGGGCCGTGGCCAAGGGCTCGTTCGTCAATAAACTGATTCTGGTGCCGTCGGCGCTGGCGATCAGTGCGTTCGTGCCATGGTTGGTAACGCCGTTGCTGATGGTCGGCGGTGCCTATTTGTGTTTCGAGGGTTTCGAAAAACTCGCGCACAAGTTTCTGCACAGCAAAGAGGAAGACGCAGCCGGGCATGCGCAACTGACCGAGGCCGTCGCCGATCCGGCCACCGATCTGGTGGCGTATGAAAAGGACAAGATCAAAGGTGCGATCCGCACTGACTTCATCCTCTCGGCAGAAATCATCGCCATTACGCTTGGCACCGTCGCGGATGCTTCGCTGACGCAGCAAGTGGTTGTGATGTCCGGTATCGCCATCGTCATGACGGTCGGCGTCTACGGCCTGGTAGCGGGCATCGTCAAACTCGACGACCTCGGTTTGTGGCTGACGCAGAAGCCTGGGCTGGCAGCCAAAAAAATCGGCAGCGGCATTTTGAGCGCGGCACCTTACATGATGAAAACCCTGTCGGTGGTCGGCACGGCGGCGATGTTCCTGGTGGGCGGCGGCATCCTGACTCATGGCGTGCCGGTGGTGCATCACTGGATCGAAGGTGTCGGCGCGGCGGCGGGTGGTGCCGGGTTTGCCGTGCCGATGTTGCTTAACGGTGTGGCGGGGATTATCGCGGGCGCGGTGGTGTTGGCGGTGGTTTCCGTCGTCGGCAAAATCTGGAAATCTGTTAAAGGCTGAAAGATCGCAGCCTTCGGCAGCTTCTACAGGGTGTACGCGGTGCCCATGTAGGAGCTGCCGCAGGCTGCGATCCCTTGATCTTAAAAAGGGCCATCCGACTTCCATCGAATGGCCCTTTTTTGTACCCGCCGAAAACTACTCGGCGATCTGCAACTTACGCGCTTCGGTATACACGTAACGGACTTTCTCGTACTCGAACGGTGAATTCATCTGACCGTAGCGGAAGCTGGTCTGGTAACGCTTGTCGATTGCGCGCAACGCCCACACTTCCGGATGGTTGGAGCTGACTTCGGCGACGTTGAGGAAGTTGATCGCGGTGTCGGCGGTGTAGTCCACGGCGAGACCAGCAGTGTCGCGGATATTCGACGGGCCGAAGATCGGCAATACGAAGTAAGCGCCGCCCGGCACACCGTAGAAGCCCAGCGTCTGACCGAAGTCTTCGCTCTGGCGCGGCAGGCCCATCGCGGTAGCCGGGTCCCACAGGCCGGCGATGCCGATCGTGGTGTTGAGCAACAACCGCGCAGTGGTTTCCATCGAGCGCTGCCCTTTGAACTGCAACAGGCTGTTGAGCAGGTTTGGCACGTCACCGATGTTGTTGAAGAAGTTGCTCACGCCGGTGCGCACAAAGCTTGGCGTGATGTAGCGATAGCCATCGACCACTGGCAGAAATACCCATTGGTCGAAGCGGTAGTTGAAGTGATAAACCCGGCGGTTCCATGATTCCAGCGGGTCGTAGACGTTCAGCGCGTTGAGCGTCGAGCGCTCGAATTCGCGCTGGTCCAGCCCCGGGTTAAATTTGAGTTTGGACAGCGGCTCCTTGAAGCCGTCGCTGTCGACCACAACCGGGGCGTTAGCTTTACTGTTGTCGGCCTGGGCCACGCCTGCGCAGAGAAGCGCTGCAATCAGCAGGAGATATTTAGCCACGGAAGAACTCCAGCATGGCGTCGCTGTTGACGCGGTAGTTAAGGTTGCCGCAGTGGCCGCCCAGTGGGTAAACGGTCAGGCGATCACCGAAGGTTTTGCGCAGGAAGCCCAGGTCGCCCGGGCCGAGGATCACGTCGTCGGCGTTGTGCATGACGGCAATTTTCGGGCTGTCGTGCAGGTAATCCTTGAGCGCGTACAGGCTGACCTGATCGATCAGTTGCAGCAGACTGCCGCCGTCAGTGCGCGCACGCCACATCGGAATCACTTGTTCGGTGAGGTAGCAGTCAAAGTCGCATTGCAGCGCACGCTTGAGGAACGGCGTGAGGCTGGTGCCTTCGGTGATCGGGAATTTCGGCGGGGTGATCAGGCCACGACGATTGACCAGGTCCGAGGTGTAGGCAATGTCGGCCGCCGAGAAGCGGAACGAGGTGCCGATCAGCATGGCCATCTGTTCGTTGGTCAAATGCTGCTTGGACTGCTGGAAGTCATACAGCAGCGCATCGTTGAGGTCGATGTAGCCTTTCTGCTGAAAGTAGCGGGTCAGCTTGCTCAGCACCAGCTCATAAAAAGTGGTGCTGTTGTTGATGCCCTTGACCTCGGTCTGTACCAGCTTGTCGAGGTTGGTCACCGAGGTATAGAGATTGACCGGCGGGTTGAGCAGCAGAACTTTCTTGAAGTTGAAGCTGCGGCGGGTCTCATCCAGATGCGCGACGAACGCGGCATCGAGAGCGCCGAGGCTGTAACCGGTGAGGTAGTACTCGGTGACCGGCAGTTTCGGGTTTTGCGCCCGCACCGCCTGCATCACCCGGTACATATCTTCGGCATCTTCCTTGGTCACGCCCGGAGTGGCGAAGCGCGAAGCGGCGCTGATGAAGTCGAAACTGGTCGGCGACGACAACTGAACAACGTGGTAGCCAGCCTTGTAATAGAGCTTTTTCAGGTACTCGTTGAGCGTGCTGTCGAAGCGCGCGCCGGTGCCGGCGATGAGGAAAATCAGCGGTGCTGGCTTGTCCTGAGTGGCGATGCGATAGGTGAGCTTTTTCACTGCCCAGAAGTTGTCCGGCAGAATGAATTCTCGCTCCGGGCGCAACGTCAGGCTGCGATCCGATTGAGTGATGTCATCGTCCAGCGGCAATTCCGGACGCAGATCCGGTGGTGTCGTGGCGATGGTCGCCTCGAACGGGTTGGTCAGCGGGTAGCCATAACTGGCGGCGTCGATATCCACCGCCAGCGCGGACGCACTCAAGATAAGGCCACTGAACAGCGCGGCGAAGCGCAAGGAACGGAGCATGACTAGATCCCTTAGAGGAAGGTGCCGAATGAAGTTCGCAGGCTATGACCACCGGGCTTGCGCCAAAGTGCCATGCTGCGGCACCAAACAGGCGGAATTCGGAGTAATAGTAGCTGGACGATACACTTTGCACTGCCTGAATGAACAGTTAAGTGTTGTTAGCGCTTGCGTATGGATGGCGGCGGATTAAGCTGGCCGCCGATTTCCGAAGATTGGAGTAATTCATGTCCCGCCGCCTGCCCGTGATTGTGCTGCTGGTTTTCCTGCCGCTGTGGCTCGCCGTCAGTTATGCCGCGCGTTATGGCTTCATGGAAGATGGACAGTGGGTGGGCATTTGCGTCGACGAGGCCAGTCGCTGGGAATGCCAGGTGCGCTCGAACCTTGGTTTGATGATCCATTTCAAGGTGCTGGGCTGGGTGGCGTTGGGGGCGGCGCTGATCGGTTTTGTCGTGCCCGGCCGGGCAGGGTGGTGGCTGGCGGTGCTGGCGCTGGTGGTCGGGGTGCCGGCGCTGGCGTTGTACAACACGACGCTGGCGGTGTTCGCGTTGGTGATTGCCGGATTGCGGTTGGTTCGCGAGTCTCGTAGCGCCTGATCGGCCGCTATCGCCAGCAGGGCTGGCTCCCACACTGGATCTCTGTGAACACAATATTTGTGTCGGTCACCAATCCCCTGTGGGAGCTAGCCCTGCTAGCGATGAGGCCATCACGGCTGCTGCAAATTATCGGGAACGAACCCGCAGACAACGCCACAACGCCGTCACCATCAATACGCTGACCAACGCCCAGCCCCACGCCTGTTGATTGAGCAGACCTTCCCGATACAGCTGCGGCGCAATCCCCGCGCCGATGATAAACGTCAGCAAGGCAATCTCACGACGTGGCACGCTCACCGGGCGGCACAGGTAAACCAGCGCCGGTACTACGAAAGCCATGCTGGCGAAGCTGCGATAACGCGGATCGAAGACCATCTCGAGCATCATCACCGCCGCCGCGAAACCGGCGACCGCGACCAGCCAGCCGGCGTGACGCTCAAATATGCCGAACGCGCGTGCACGCCATCCAGTCCGCGTACTCAACGTCAACGCAGCATGCGCAAGCACCAGCAGATTCAACGCCGTCAGCAAGCCGACCCACAACCATTCGCTGGCAAATCGGGTCGTCACTCGCGCCAGATCGCCCCAGGCGCCAAGCGAGCAAGCGGCGAGGGCGCCGAGCAGTGGCAATAGAAGTGCCGAGCGCGTCGTCCGAACGCATCCGCCGAGAAATAACGTCGCCAGGAAAATCAAGCCACCGAGCGCCAGCCACTCCTTCCAGTACGGCACATTGCTCACCGGGCCGGCGAGCACGCCTTTATCCTCCCGATCGGCATCGTACAAACCCCAATAGCCACCGACCGCGCCTTCACTGCCGCGTTTCCATGGCTGATCAAACGCTTCGATCAGGTTGTAACGCCAGCCTTCTTTCTCGGCCATCGCGACGAACCCGCGAATGAATTTCGCTTCGTTCACCCGGCTCGGCACGGCGGTTTCACGCTGGCGGCCTTCGCTCGGCCAGCCGGTTTCGCCGATCATCACGTCCTTGGGCGCGAACTTGTTGCCGAACACCTGGCGCACATCCGCCACGTGCTGCAGGGCGACGTCGATGTTCGACGGATCATCTTCCCAGTACGGCAATAAATGAATGGTAAGGAAATCCACGGCCGGCGCGACTTCCGGATGCTGCAGCCAGAAATCCCAGACATCGGCATAGGTCACCGGTTGCTTGACCTGGCTTTTGACCTTGTTGATCAATCGGGCCAGTTGCGCGCCAGTGACTTCCTTGCGCAGCAGCGCTTCGTTACCGACGATCACTGCACTGACCACGTCGGCATTGGCGTTAGCTGAACTGATCAGCAGCTCGACTTCTTTCTCGGTGTCCACCGGGTTGCTGTTGACCCAGGCGCCGATCATCAATTTCAGCCCGTGTTTGCGCGCCAGCGCCGGCAGCGCTTCGAGGCCGGTCATGGAATAGGTGCGGATGCATTCGAACCGCGTCGCCAGCAGCGCAAGGTCGGCGTCCATCCGTTCCGGGCGCAGCTTGAACGGTACGTCGAACGGCGATTGGTCTTTATCGAACGGCGTATAGGAGGCGCATTGCAGCTTGTGCGTGGGGGTTGCCGCGTCCGGCAGCATCACCGGCTGGCCGAGGCCGTACCAGAAACCGCCGAGGGCAAACAGCCCGAGCACGCAGGCAAATAAATAAGCAGGAAGCGCAAAGCGGGACATCGCGGACATAGTCAGGTCGAGTGGCTGCAAAGCGACGCATGTTACCTGCATTTATCCGGGGTTGGTGGCTTGCATCATTTGCACATGCAAAGTTCGGGCGGATTGTCTGGCGTCAATTATTCAGGGCCGCTTAATGGCTTTCTGATGTCGTTTCTCGGTGCCTTGAGGTCGCTGACAGAGCAGGTCGTTAGCGGCGTCAGGTTGATGATCAAACCGTCAGTACCCTTGTTGAACAATCGCTGATGTTCGAACGAGTTTTCGGTCAGGCGTGAGGGGGCGCTGTGCACCATAACAATACGTTGACGATGCCCGGCATCCGTCGGGCGCAGCATTTCGGGGAAGTAAACGATGAAGAAGCGACGACTTTTAGGCGCAGGTGCCGCAGTGGTGCTTGCGATGAGTTCCACTTTCGCCAGCGCTGAAAAACAGACCCTGAACATCGGATACGTTGACGGCTGGTCCGACAGCGTTGCGACCACCCACGTGGCCGCCGAAGTGATCAAGCAGAAACTCGGTTATGACGTGAAGCTGCAAGCCGTCGCCACCGGGATCATGTGGCAGGGCGTGGCCACTGGCAAACTAGATGCCATGCTGTCGGCCTGGCTGCCGGTGACCCACGGTGAATACTGGACGAAAAACAAGGATCAGGTCGTCGATTACGGCCCGAACTTCAAGGATGCGAAAATCGGCCTGATCGTGCCGGAGTACGTCAAAGCCAAGTCGATCGAAGACCTGAAAACCGACGACACCTTTAAAAACCGCATTGTCGGCATCGACGCCGGTTCGGGCGTAATGCTCAAGACCGATCAGGCGATCAAGGATTACGGTCTCGACAAATACAGCCTCAAAGCCAGCTCCGGCGCCGGCATGATCGCCGAGCTGACCCGCGCCGAGAAGAAAAACGAATCCATTGCTGTCACCGGTTGGGTGCCGCACTGGATGTTCGCCAAGTGGAAACTGCGCTTCCTCGACGACCCAAAAGGCGTGTATGGCGCGGCGGAAACCGTGAACAGCATCGGCAGCAAAGGCCTCGAAGCCAAGGCCCCGGAAGTGGCGAAGTTCCTGAAGAACTTCCAGTGGGCGTCGAAAGACGAAATCGGCGAAGTGATGCTGGCAATTCAGGATGGCGCCAAGCCTGATGCCGCGGCCAAAGCCTGGGTGGCGAAACACCCGGAGCGTGTGGCTGACTGGACCAAATAACCCGAAATAGCATCGTTCACCACGAACCCTGTGGGAGCGGGCTTGCCCGCGATAGCGGTCGGTCAGTTGACTAAAAGTTGGCTGGTACGACGCCATCGCTGGCAAGCCAGCTCCCACATTTTTTTGTTGTGTACTCAAGAATGGCAAAAACATCATGGCCATCTACTACTAAGGTCGTCTGGAACCTCTCCCGCAGCCGCATACATTAGCTACGTTCCAACAATAATTTGTGCTGCGAGGATAAAAACAATGAACGACAGCATTTACCTCTCGATTCAAAACAGTCCCCGATTCAAGGAGCTGGTTCAGAAAAGGGAACGATTCGCCTGGATTCTCTCGGCAATCATGCTTGGGCTGTACTCCGCATTCATCCTGCTGATCGCATACGGGCCACATGTGCTCGGGGCGAAAATCAGTCCTGAATCTTCAATTACCTGGGGCATTCCCATCGGTGTCGGTCTGATTGTTTCGGCCTTCATCCTGACCGGTATCTACGTGCGCCGCGCCAATGGCGAGTTCGACGACCTGAACAATGCGATTCTCAAGGAGGCTCAGCAATGATCCGGCGTCTGCTTGCTTTACTTGGCGTTGCCGCTTTTGCGCCTGGCGCCTGGGCTGCTGATGCCCTGACCGGCGCTGTGGCCAAACAGCCGCTGAACATCCCGGCGATCCTCATGTTCGTGGCGTTCGTCGGCGCGACCTTGTACATCACTTACTGGGCTTCGAAGAAAAACAACTCGGCCGCTGATTATTATGCAGCGGGCGGCAAGATCACCGGTTTCCAGAACGGTCTGGCGATTGCCGGTGACTACATGTCGGCAGCGTCCTTCCTGGGGATTTCCGCGCTGGTGTTCACCTCCGGCTACGATGGCCTGATCTACTCGATCGGCTTCCTCGTGGGCTGGCCGATCATTCTGTTCCTGATCGCCGAGCGCCTGCGTAATCTGGGCAAATACACCTTTGCCGACGTGGCGTCCTATCGCCTTGGGCAAACCCAGATTCGCACCCTGTCCGCCTGCGGTTCGCTGGTGGTGGTGGCGTTCTACCTGATCGCGCAAATGGTCGGTGCCGGCAAACTGATTCAGCTGTTGTTCGGGCTCGATTACCACGTTGCGGTAATTCTGGTCGGTGTGCTGATGTGCATGTACGTGCTGTTCGGCGGCATGCTGGCGACCACTTGGGTGCAGATCATCAAGGCTGTGTTGCTGCTGTCCGGTGCCTCGTTCATGGCGCTGATGGTAATGAAGCACGTTGGCTTCGACTTCAACACGCTGTTCTCCGAGGCGATCAAGGTCCACGCCAAGGGCGAAGCGATCATGAGCCCGGGCGGTCTGGTCAAGGATCCGATTTCGGCGTTCTCGCTGGGTCTGGCATTGATGTTCGGTACCGCTGGCCTGCCGCACATCCTGATGCGCTTCTTCACCGTGAGTGACGCAAAAGAGGCGCGCAAGAGCGTTCTGTACGCTACGGGCTTCATCGGCTATTTCTACATCCTGACCTTCATCATTGGTTTCGGCGCGATCCTGCTGGTCAGCACTAACCCGGCCTTTAAAGATGCGGCGGGCGCGTTGCTCGGCGGCAACAACATGGCGGCGGTGCATTTGGCCAACGCTGTGGGCGGCAGCATCTTCCTCGGCTTCATCTCGGCGGTAGCGTTCGCGACGATCCTCGCGGTGGTGGCGGGTCTGACCCTGGCCGGTGCCTCGGCGGTTTCTCATGACCTGTATGCCAGCGTGATCAAGAAGGGCAAAGCCAACGAGAAGGACGAGATTCGCGTCTCGAAAATCACGACCATTGCCTTGGCGGTGTTGGCGATTGGTCTGGGTATTCTGTTTGAAAGCCAGAACATTGCGTTCATGGTGGGCCTGGCGTTCTCCATCGCGGCGAGCTGTAACTTCCCGGTATTGCTGCTTTCGATGTACTGGAAGAAGCTGACCACTCGCGGTGCGATGATTGGTGGCTGGCTGGGTCTGGTCAGTGCGGTGGGTCTGATGATCCTCGGCCCGACCATTTGGGTGCAGATCCTGCATCATGAGACGGCGATTTTCCCTTACGAATATCCGGCGCTGTTCTCGATGATCATTGCGTTTGTGGGGATCTGGTTCTTCTCGATCACTGACAAGTCGGCGGCTGCGGACAATGAGCGGGCGCTGTTCTTCCCGCAGTTTGTGCGTTCGCAGACTGGGTTGGGGGCGAGTGGGGCGGTTTCGCACTAAGAGGTTAGCTACAAGCTGCGAGTTTTAAGCTGCAAGCTGCAAGCTGTAAGAAATGCCCTGATTGAGAGATTGGGGCATTTTTTTTGTGGGCGGTTATCGGTTGGTTTGGGTGAATATCCGTTTTTTCGGTGCGGCGGCTTGCGGTTTCGCCCTTACGGCGACTTACTTTTTTACAAGCGCCTAAAAAAGTAAGCAAAAAACGCTTGCTCCTGCGTTCGGCCCGCTCGCTGAGGCTCGGGGTTCCTTCGCTCCGGGATCGATCCGGGCGCAGCGCCTCCGGTTTGCTTCGCTGCACCTCCTCTCGCTGTGTTTGGCTGCGCCAAACGGTCGCTACGCTCCCACGCCCGGATCAATCCCTCCACTCAGCCTTCCGACGTCGCCCGTGGATCAAGATCAAAAGCTTTACTCGAGCTTGCGCTCATTGTTGAGTGGGGCGGCTTCGCCGCGGGCAGCTGCGCTGCTTTGCTTTTATGTGGGAGCGAGCCTGCTCCGAGCGGCGATCCGGCGATGGCGGCCTGACAGCCGACCTGTTCGTTAGCTGTTACGCGATCCAACTGTAGGAGCTGCCGAAGGCTGCGATCTTTTGATCTGGCTTTGCTTTGGCTTCTGCTTTTGATCTTTTGCCCCTTCGGCAGGCCGAGCGAAGGTGTTCATCCGGGGGGTAGGCGCGCAGCGCCGTGCGGCGCAGCCGCATTCATCGAGAGGAGGTGCAGCGAAGCAAACCGTAGGCGATGCCCCCGGATGGACACCGTAGCGAGGGAACACTGAGCCTAAGCGAAGTGCCGTACGCCGGGGCAAAGCCTTTTGGGTTACCTTTTCGGCGTTTGGAAAAGGTGACTCGCTGTAAGAGCGAAACCGCCAACCGCAGCGCCCGAAGCAACGGATATGCCCCCAAATCCAAGAACCAGTCGGCCCGAAGGCCGCTGAAACCACAAACAAAAACGGCCTCTATATAAGAGGCCGTTCCTGACACACCACTAAACCATCACAAACAACAAAACCCTTATTTGCGATCTTCCAGCGAAGTAATATCACGCGACTCGTAACCGGTATACAACTGGCGCGGACGGCCAATCTTGTACGGGCTCGACAGCATTTCCTTCCAGTGCGAAATCCAGCCAACAGTACGTGCCAGAGCGAAAATCACCGTGAACATGCTGGTTGGAATGCCGATCGCCTTGAGGATGATCCCCGAGTAGAAGTCGACGTTCGGATACAGCGAGCGCTCGATAAAGTACGGGTCGGTCAGGGCGATCTCTTCCAGGCGCATGGCCAGTTCGAGTTGCGGATCGTTGTTGATGCCCAGTTCCTTCAGCACTTCGTCGCAGGTCTGCTTCATCACAGTCGCGCGAGGGTCGCGGTTCTTGTAAACGCGGTGACCGAAGCCCATCAGCTTGAACGGATCGTTCTTGTCCTTGGCCTTGGCGATGAACTTGTCGATGTTCGACACATCGCCAATTTCATCCAGCATGGTCAGAACGGCTTCGTTCGCACCGCCGTGAGCCGGGCCCCACAGTGCGGCGATACCGGCGGCGATACAGGCGAACGGGTTGGCACCCGAAGAACCTGCCAGACGTACGGTGGAAGTCGATGCGTTCTGCTCGTGGTCGGCATGGAGGATGAAGATCCGGTCCATGGCCTTGGCGAGTACCGGGCTGATCGGTTTGATCTCGCACGGGGTGTTGAACATCATGTGCAGGAAGTTTTCCGCGTACGTCAGGTCGTTGCGCGGGTACATCATGGGTTGGCCCATGGAGTATTTGTAAACCATCGCTGCCAGAGTCGGCATCTTGGCAACCAGACGGATCGCGGAGATTTCGCGATGCTGCGGGTTATTGATGTCGAGGGAGTCGTGGTAGAAGGCCGAGAGGGCGCCGACTACACCGCACATGACGGCCATCGGATGGGCGTCACGACGGAAGCCGTTGAAGAAGGTTTTCAGCTGCTCGTGAACCATGGTGTGGTTTTTCACGGTGCTGACGAACTGGGCCTTCTGTTCTGCGGTCGGCAGTTCGCCATTGAGCAGCAGGTAGCAGGTTTCCAGGTAGTCCGACTTTTCAGCCAGCTGTTCGATCGGGTAGCCGCGGTGCAACAGAATGCCGTTGTCGCCGTCGATATAGGTGATCTTCGATTCGCACGAGGCGGTCGACATGAAACCCGGGTCGAAAGTGAAGCGGCCCGTGGCCGTCAGGCCCCGAACATCAATAACATCGGGACCAACGGTGCCGGTTAAAATGGGCAGCTCGACGGGGGCTGCGCCCTCGATGATCAACTGCGCTTTTTTGTCAGCCATGTGGCCTCCTATTTATGCTTGAACCATCAGACAGACCCCCCACGCAGGGCCCGCACCACTATAGTGAGATAAATTCGAATGTCAATTTGCCTAAAGTCTTGCTCCAGAAGGCTTTAAGCCGACTTTTTCCTCGAAATTGCCTGCCATTTACGCCTTTTATGCAACTTGTGCAATCCGCTATTGGGGGTAGGTGTACGCGTTGTCATTAGTAACCTAACTGTCTATACTCGGCCACCGACCGCCAAGGGCTTTGGGCCTGCTTTATTGGGGGTCGCATCCCTGGGTGGTGGTTACCTGACCAGTGCACTCCCCAACAACTTTGCCCTGATTGTTAGGGGCTCTTCAGTGTGAAAAAAAAGCCGTGAAAAGCCAACGACCTGTAAACCTAGACCTAAGGACCATCAAACTCCCCATCACCGGCGTTACGTCGTTTCTTCACCGTGTTTCCGGCATCATCCTCTTCCTTGGCATTGGCTTCATGCTTTACGCATTGGGCAAATCGCTGGGTTCAGAGGAAGGTTTTGCCGACGTGAAGGCAGGCTTGACCAGTCCGCTGGCCAAGTTCGTAGCATGGGGCCTCCTGTCCGCTCTTCTGTATCACCTGGTAGCCGGTGTGCGCCACTTGATCATGGACATGGGCATCGGTGAGACGCTGGAAGGCGGCCGCCTGGGCTCGAAAATTATCATCGCCGTTTCCGTGGTGCTGATCGTTCTGGCAGGAGTTTGGATATGGTAACCAGCGTTACGAACCTTTCGCGTTCTGGCCTCTATGACTGGATGGCACAACGCGTGTCTGCGGTTGTTCTCGCGGCTTATTTCATTTTCCTGATCGGATACCTCGCAGCGAATCCGGGCATTGGCTACGACCAGTGGCATGCGCTGTTCGCCCACAACGGGATGCGTATCTTCAGTCTGCTGGCCCTCGTTGCCCTGGGCGCTCACGCCTGGGTCGGCATGTGGACCATCGCGACCGACTACCTGACGCCAATGGCGCTGGGCAAGTCCGCGACTGCAGTACGTTTCCTTTTCCAGGCAGTATGCGGCGTTGCGATGTTCGCTTACTTCGTCTGGGGTGTGCAGATTCTCTGGGGTATCTGATTCATGGCTAACATTCCAACGATTTCTTTCGACGCCATCATTATTGGTGGTGGCGGTGCCGGCATGCGCGCTGCGCTGCAACTGGCACAGGGCGGTCACAAGACTGCCGTGATCACCAAGGTTTTCCCGACCCGTTCGCACACTGTGTCGGCTCAGGGCGGCATCACTTGCGCAATCGCGTCCGCTGATCCGAACGATGACTGGCGCTGGCACATGTACGATACCGTCAAGGGTTCCGACTACATCGGTGACCAGGACGCTATTGAATACATGTGTCAGGAAGGCCCGGCTGCCGTATTCGAACTGGACCACATGGGTCTGCCGTTCTCGCGTACCGAGCAAGGCCGAATCTACCAGCGTCCGTTCGGCGGTCAGTCCAAGGACTACGGCAAGGGCGGTCAGGCTGCGCGTACTTGCGCGGCTTCCGACCGTACCGGTCACGCGCTGCTGCACACTCTTTATCAGGGCAACCTGAAAGCCGGCACCACGTTCCTCAACGAGTACTACGCTGTCGATCTGGTGAAAAACCAGGAAGGCGAATTCGTTGGTGTGATCGCAATCTGCATCGAAACCGGCGAAACCTCCTACATTCGCGCCAAAGCCACCGTATTGGCGACCGGCGGTGCAGGTCGTATCTACGCGTCCACCACCAACGCCCTGATCAACACAGGTGACGGCGTCGGCATGGCTCTGCGTGCTGGCGTACCGGTGCAGGACATCGAAATGTGGCAGTTCCACCCGACCGGCATCGCCGGCGCCGGTGTACTGGTTACAGAAGGTTGCCGTGGTGAAGGTGGTTACCTGATCAACAAGCACGGCGAGCGTTTCATGGAGCGTTATGCTCCGAACGCGAAAGACCTGGCTGGTCGTGACGTGGTTGCCCGTTCGATGGTCAAGGAAATCATCGCCGGCAACGGTTGCGGTCCGAATGGCGATCACGTGATGCTCAAACTCGACCACCTGGGCGAGGAAGTGCTGCACAGCCGTCTGCCAGGCATTTGCGAACTGTCCAAGACATTCGCACACGTTGACCCTGTGGTTGCGCCGGTTCCGGTTGTTCCGACTTGCCACTATATGATGGGCGGCGTTGCCACCAACATTCATGGCCAGGCGATCACCCAGAACGCTGAAGGCGTGGATCAGATCATTCCTGGTCTGTTCGCTGTCGGTGAAGTGGCTTGCGTATCGGTTCACGGTGCCAACCGTCTGGGCGGCAACTCGTTGCTCGACCTCGTGGTATTCGGCCGTGCTGCGGGCCTGCACCTGGAAAAGGCGCTGACCGACGGCATCGAATACGACGATGCTACCGAAGCCGATATCGAAGCGGCTCTGTCGCGTCTGAACGCGCTGAACAGCCGTACCGACGGTGAAGACGTGGCGACTCTGCGTCGCGAGCTGCAAAGCTGCATGCAGAATTACTTCGGTGTATTCCGTACCGGTGAATACATGCAGAAGGGCATCGCTCAGCTGGCCGACCTGCGTCAGCGTATCGCCAACGTGAAGATCAACGACAAGTCGCAGGCGTTCAACACTGCGCGTATCGAAGCGCTGGAACTGCAGAACCTGCTGGAAGTGGCCGAAGCTACCGCCATCGCTGCCGAAGTCCGTAAAGAATCCCGCGGTGCTCACGCCCGTGAAGACTTCGAAGACCGTGATGACGAAAACTGGCTGTGCCACACCCTGTACTTCCCGGGTGACAAGCGCGTCACCAAGCGTGCCGTGAACTTCTCGCCGAAGACTGTTCCGACTTTCGAACCTAAAGTCCGGACTTATTAAGGGTGACCGCCATGTTGCAAGTCAGTGTTTATCGCTACAACCCTGATCAGGACGCTGCGCCGTTCATGCAGGATTTCCAGGTCGATACCGGTGGTAAAGACCTGATGGTGCTGGACGTGCTGGCCCTGATCAAAGAGCAGGACGAAGGTTTTTCCTATCGTCGCTCTTGCCGTGAAGGCGTCTGCGGCTCCGACGGCATGAACATCAACGGCAAGAACGGTCTGGCATGCATCACGCCGCTGTCCGCCGTTGTAAAAGGTAACAAGTTGATCGTTCGTCCACTGCCAGGTTTGCCGGTTATCCGTGACCTGGTCGTCGATATGAGCATCTTCTACAAGCAATACGAGAAGGTGAAGCCTTACCTGCAGAACGACACGCCGGCTCCGGCCATCGAGCGTCTGCAGTCGCCGGAAGAACGTGAAAAGCTCGACGGTCTGTACGAGTGCATCCTGTGCGCTTGCTGCTCGACCTCTTGCCCGTCCTTCTGGTGGAACCCGGACAAGTTCCTGGGTCCAGCTGCACTGCTGCAAGCCTATCGCTTCCTGGCAGACAGCCGTGACACCAAGACATCCGAGCGTCTGGCTTCGCTCGATGACCCGTTCAGCGTATTCCGCTGCCGGGGCATCATGAACTGCGTCAACGTATGTCCGAAAGGCCTGAACCCGACTAAGGCCATCGGTCACATCCGTAACATGCTGCTCTCGAGCGGCGTGTGATTCAGCTGCTGTAACCGTTGCACCGTACAGGCTGTGGCGCGGGCTTCAACCCGCGTCATGGCTATAACCAGAGCCGTAGTCATAAGCTGCAGCTCTTCTTTTGAAGAAATGAGACAAGCAGGGGCATCCGGGCTGGTACCCGGACTATCAGTGTGATCCTAGGTGGCTTGTTTTAGTCGCTGCATTCGGACTTCTGCAAGTTTGCTCGGTGTCGACACCGATGGTGTTCCCCTAACCGAGGGTGACCAAGCATGCAAGAAAGCGTGATGCAGCGCATGTGGAACAGCGCCTACCTTTCAGGTGGAAACGCTGCCTATGTGGAAGAGCTTTATGAGCTCTACCTGCACGACCCTAACGCTGTGCCAGAAGAGTGGCGCACCTACTTTCAGAAGTTGCCAGCCGACGGCAACTCTGCCACTGATGTTTCGCACTCGACGATTCGCGATCATTTCGTGCTGCTGGCAAAGAACCAGCGCCGCGCCCAACCGGTTTCCGCCGGCAGCGTGAGCAGTGAGCACGAGAAGAAGCAAGTTGAAGTGCTGCGATTGATCCAGGCCTACCGTATGCGTGGCCACCAGGCAGCCCAGCTTGACCCGCTGGGGCTGTGGCAGCGTCCTGCACCTGCAGACCTGTCGATCAATCATTACGGCTTGACCAATGCCGATCTTGATACGACCTTCCGTGCCGGCGACCTGTTCATCGGCAAAGAGGAAGCGAGCCTACGCGAAATTCACGAAGCGTTGCAGCAGACATATTGCCGCACCATCGGCGCTGAATTTACGCACATCACCGATTCCGAGCAGCGCCAGTGGTTCCAGCAGCGTCTGGAAAGCGTGCGCGGTCGCCCGACGTACTCCGCTGATATCAAGAGCCATCTGCTTGAGCGCGTGACTGCCGGTGAAGGCCTGGAAAAATACCTGGGTACCAAATACCCGGGCACCAAGCGTTTCGGTCTGGAAGGCGGTGAAAGCCTGATTCCGATGCTCGACGAACTGATCCAGCGGTCCGGTTCCTACGGCACCAAGGAAGTCGTCATCGGCATGGCCCACCGTGGCCGTCTGAACGTATTGGTCAACACCTTCGGCAAGAACCCGCGTGAGCTGTTCGACGAGTTCGAAGGCAAGAAAAAGGTCGAGCTGGGTTCCGGTGACGTTAAATACCACCAGGGCTTCTCGTCCAACGTGATGACCGCCGGCGGTGAAGTTCACCTGGCCATGGCGTTCAACCCGTCCCACCTGGAGATCGTGTCTCCGGTGGTCGAAGGTTCGGTTCGCGCCCGTCAGGATCGTCGTAACGACCCGACCGGTGAGAAGGTTCTGCCGATCTCCATCCACGGTGACGCTGCGTTTGCAGGTCAGGGCGTGGTCATGGAAACCTTCCAGATGTCGCAGACCCGCGGTTTCAAGACCGGCGGTACCGTGCACATCGTGATCAACAACCAGGTTGGTTTCACCATCAGCAACCCGCTGGACTCGCGTTCCACCGAGTACGCCACCGACGTTGCCAAGATGATCCAGGCGCCGATCCTCCATGTGAATGGCGATGATCCGGAAGCCGTGCTGTTCGTAACCCAGCTTGCCATCGACTACCGCATGCAGTTCAAGCGTGACGTGGTCATCGATCTGGTCTGCTACCGTCGTCGCGGCCACAACGAGGCCGACGAACCTAGTGGCACTCAGCCTCTGATGTATCAGCAGATCACCAAGCAGCGCACCACCCGTGAGCTGTACGCTGATCGCCTGACCCAGGGCGGTGTTCTTGACGCAGAGCGTGTTCAGGCGAAAGTCGACGAATACCGCAACGCGCTGGACAACGGTCTGCACGTGGTGAAGAGCCTGGTCAAAGAGCCGAACAAAGAGTTGTTCGTGGACTGGCGTCCGTATCTGGGCCACGCCTGGACTGCGCGTCACGACACGCGTTTCGACCTCAAGACCCTGCAGGAACTGTCCGCCAAGCTGCTGGAAATTCCGGAAGGCTTCGTGGTTCAGCGTCAGGTCTCGAAGATCTACGAAGACCGTCAGAAGATGCAAGCCGGCGGCCTGCCGATCAACTGGGGTTACGCCGAAACCATGGCGTACGCGACCCTGGCGTTCGAAGGTCACCCGATCCGCATGACCGGTCAGGACATCGGCCGCGGTACGTTCTCGCACCGTCACGCTGTGCTGCACAATCAGAAAGATGCGGGCACCTACATTCCGCTGCAGCACTTGTACGACGGTCAGCCTCGCTTCGACCTGTACGACTCGTTCCTGTCGGAAGAAGCGGTATTGGCGTTCGAATACGGTTACTCGACTACCACGCCGGATGCGCTGGTGATCTGGGAAGCCCAATTCGGCGACTTTGCCAACGGTGCACAGGTTGTAATCGACCAGTTCATCACCAGCGGCGAGCACAAGTGGGGTCGCCTCTGCGGTCTGACCATGTTGCTGCCACACGGTTATGAAGGTCAGGGCCCTGAGCACAGCTCGGCGCGTCTTGAGCGTTACCTGCAACTGTGCGCCGAGCACAACATTCAGGTTGCCGTTCCAACCACGCCAGCGCAGATCTACCATTTGCTGCGTCGTCAGGTGATTCGTCCACTGCGCAAGCCGTTGATCGTGCTGACACCGAAGTCGCTGCTGCGTCACAAGCTGGCCATCTCGACACTGGAAGATCTGGCCGAAGGTTCGTTCCAGACCGTGATCCCGGAAATCGATGCTCTGGACCCGAAAAAGGTCGAGCGCGTTGTTCTGTGTAGCGGCAAGGTCTACTACGACCTGTTGGAAAAACGCCGTGCCGAAGGCCGCGAAGATATTGCCATCGTGCGTATCGAGCAGCTGTATCCGTTCCCTGAAGATGACTTGAAAGAAGTCCTGGCGCCTTACACCAATGCCAAACATGCGGTCTGGTGTCAGGAAGAGCCGATGAACCAGGGTGCGTGGTACTGCAGCCAGCATCACTTGCGCCGTAGCATCGGTAACCTCGACAAGTCTCTCGTACTCGAGTACGCGGGCCGTGAGGCTTCTGCTGCTCCTGCTTGTGGTTACGCATCGATGCACGCCGAGCAGCAGGAAAAACTGCTGCAAGATGCTTTCACTGTTTAACGCCTTCGCGCTGACTGAAACCGAATTTTAAGGACCCACAGATAATGGCTATCGAAATCAAAGCCCCGTCATTCCCGGAATCGGTTGCCGATGGCACCGTTGCCACCTGGCACAAGAAACCAGGTGAGGCCGTCAAGCGTGACGACCTGATCGTCGACATCGAAACCGACAAGGTCGTACTCGAAGTGTTGGCTGAAGCGGACGGCGTGCTGGGCGCAATCGTTGCCAACGAAGGCGATACCGTACTTTCCAACCAGGTATTGGGCTCGATCGAAGAGGGTGGCGCTGCCGCCGCTGCTCCAGCCGCCGCCGCTGCTCCGGCTGCTGCCGCCGCGCCAGCCGCTGCTGAAGGTGAAGACGATCCTGTCGCTGCACCGGCTGCTCGCAAGCTGGCTGAAGAAAACGGCATCAACATCGCTTCCGTTGCCGGTACCGGCAAGGGCGGTCGTGTGACCAAGGAAGACGTGGTGGCTGCTGTTGCTGCCAAGAAAGCCGCTCCGGCTGCCGCGCCTGCCAAGGCTGCTGCTCCTTCGGCTGCCGCTCCTGTGTTCGCCGCTGGCGACCGCATCGAGAAGCGCGTACCGATGACCCGCGTTCGTGCCACCGTGGCCAAGCGTCTGGTTGAAGCACAGTCGAACATGGCGATGCTGACCACCTTCAACGAAGTCGACATGACTGAAGTCATGGCGCTGCGTTCGAAGTACAAGGACCTGTTCGAGAAGTCCCACAACGGCGTACGCCTGGGCTTCATGTCGTTCTTCGTGAAAGCGGCCACCGAAGCGCTGAAACGCTTCCCGGCTGTTAACGCATCGATCGATGGCGCTGACATCGTCTACCACGGCTACGCGGACATCGGCGTTGCCGTTTCCAGCGACCGTGGCCTGGTTGTTCCGGTTCTGCGTAACGCCGAACTGATGAGCCTGGCTGAAATCGAAGGCGGCATCGCAACATTCGGCAAAAAAGCCCGTGACGGCAAACTGTCGATGGACGAGATGACCGGTGGTACCTTCACCATCACCAACGGTGGTACCTTCGGTTCGATGATGTCGACCCCGATCGTCAACCCGCCGCAGGCAGCGATTCTGGGCATGCACAACATCATCCAGCGTCCTATGGCCATCAACGGCCAGGTCGTTATCCGCCCGATGATGTACCTGGCACTGTCCTACGATCACCGTCTGATCGATGGCAAAGAAGCTGTGACCTTCCTGGTGACCATCAAGAACCTGCTGGAAGATCCGGCTCGTCTGTTGCTGGATATCTAAGAAACAGCTGCAAGCTTTCAGCTACAAGCCTCAAGCTCAAGACGAGCCGGTGGGCTTGCAGCTTGAAGCTTGCGGCTTGTAGCTTTATTGCTAAAGAGGATTTTTTGAATGTCGCAGAAATTTGACGTAGTAGTGATCGGTGCCGGCCCTGGCGGCTATGTTGCTGCCATCAAGGCCGCTCAGCTGGGCCTGACCACTGCCTGCATCGAGAAGTACACCGACGCTGAAGGCAAGCAAGCCTTGGGTGGTACCTGCCTGAACGTGGGCTGCATTCCTTCCAAGGCGCTGCTTGACAGCTCCTGGAAATACAAGGAAGCGAAAGAAAGCTTCAACGTTCACGGTATCTCCACCGGCGAAGTCAAAATGGACGTCGCTGCGATGGTTGGCCGCAAGGCTGGCATCGTCAAGAACCTGACCGGCGGCGTAGCCACTCTGTTCAAGGCCAACGGCGTCACTTCGATTCAGGGCCACGGCAAGCTGCTGGCTGGCAAGAAAGTCGAAGTCACCAAGCCGGACGGCTCGGTAGAAGTCATCGAAGCGGAAAATGTCATCCTCGCGCCAGGTTCGCGTCCGATCGACATTCCACCGGCTCCGGTTGATCAGAAGGTCATCGTCGATTCGACTGGCGCTCTGGAATTCCAGACCGTGCCTAAGCGTCTGGGCGTGATTGGCGCTGGCGTGATCGGCCTGGAACTGGGTTCGGTCTGGTCGCGTCTGGGTTCTGAAGTGGTTGTCCTCGAAGCACTGGACACCTTCCTGATGGCAGCGGACACAGCGGTTTCCAAGGAAGCGCTGAAAACCCTGACCAAACAGGGTCTGGACATCAAGCTGGGCGCTCGCGTTACCGGTTCGAAAGTCAACGGCGAAGAAGTCGTGGTCAATTACACCGATGCCAATGGCGAACAGACCATTACCTTCGACAAGCTGATCGTTGCCGTTGGTCGCCGTCCAGTGACCACTGATCTGCTGGCTGCAGACAGCGGCGTGACCCTCGACGAGCGCGGTTTCGTGCACGTTGACGATCACTGCGCGACCACCGTACCGGGCGTTTTCGCCATTGGTGACGTGGTTCGCGGCATGATGCTGGCGCACAAGGCTTCGGAAGAAGGCATCATGGTTGTCGAGCGCATCAAGGGCCACAAGGCTCAGATGAACTATGATTTGATCCCTTCGGTTATTTATACTCACCCGGAAATCGCGTGGGTAGGTAAAACCGAGCAGGCGCTGAAGGCCGAAGGCGTTGAAGTCAACGTCGGCACCTTCCCGTTCGCCGCTTCCGGCCGTGCGATGGCTGCCAACGATACCGGTGGTTTCGTCAAGGTCATCGCTGATGCCAAGACTGACCGCGTATTGGGCGTTCACGTGATTGGCCCGAGCGCTGCAGAACTGGTTCAGCAGGGCGCGATCGGTATGGAATTCGGCACCAGCGCTGAAGACCTGGGCATGATGGTTTTCTCCCATCCGACCCTGTCTGAAGCCTTGCACGAAGCTGCTCTGGCAGTGAATGGCGGCGCCATCCACATTGCCAACCGCAAGAAGCGTTAACAGACAATAAGAAACCACGGCGGTAACGGCCCGTCGTGAGCCTTGCGAGCAAGTCTCACCGCGGAATGTCCGCCGGACGCAGTCTTGCGTAGCTGCACCGGGTAACCGGAAAGCTGCGCAAGCAGCAGTCACAGGTGGCGCGGCACTCAATCGAGCGCAGCGCCGAATGCGCAGTACCTAACGAAGACGGTAAAAAGCATGAATCTTCACGAGTATCAGGGTAAGCAGCTGTTCGCTGAATACGGCCTGCCAGTTTCCACTGGTTACGCAGTAGACACCCCGGAAGCAGCAGCAGAAGCTTGCGACAAAATCGGCGGCAGCGAGTGGGTTGTCAAAGCTCAGGTCCACGCCGGTGGTCGCGGTAAAGCGGGCGGCGTTAAGCTGGTTCGCAGCAAAGAAGACGCCAAAGCCTTCGCACAGCAGTGGCTGGGCAAGCGTCTGGTGACTTACCAGACTGACGCCAACGGCCAGCCAGTCACCAAGATCCTGGTTGAATCGTGCACTGATATCGCTAAAGAGCTGTACCTGGGCGCTGTCGTTGACCGTTCGAGCCGTCGCATCGTGTTCATGGCTTCCACCGAAGGTGGCGTGGACATCGAGAAAATCGCTCACGACACTCCAGAAAAAATTCTGAAAGCCACTATCGATCCACTGGTTGGCGCTCAGCCATCCCAGGGTCGCGAGCTGGCATTCCAGCTGGGTCTGGAAGGCAAGCAGGTTACTCAGTTCGCCAAGATCTTCGTTGGTCTGGCCAAGCTGTTCAAAGACCACGACCTGGCTCTGCTGGAAGTGAACCCGCTGGTGATCAAGGCTGACGGCGATCTGCATTGCCTCGACGCCAAAATCAACATCGACGCCAACGCCATGTACCGTCAGCCTAAGCTGAAGGCTTTCCACGATCCGTCGCAGGACGATCCGCGCGAAGCGCACGCTGCCAAGTTCGAACTGAACTACGTAGCACTGGAAGGCAACATCGGCTGCATGGTCAACGGTGCTGGCCTGGCCATGGGTACCATGGACATCGTCAACCTGCATGGCGGCAAGCCAGCCAACTTCCTCGACGTAGGTGGTGGCGCTACCAAAGAACGCGTAACTGAAGCGTTCAAGATCATTCTGTCCGACACCAATGTCGCTGCAGTACTGGTCAACATCTTCGGCGGCATCGTTCGTTGCGACATGATTGCCGAAGGCATCATCGGCGCTGTGAAAGAAGTCGGCGTGAAAATCCCGGTTGTTGTTCGCCTTGAAGGCAACAACGCTGAGCTGGGCGCTAAAGTATTGGCAGAAAGCGGTTTGAACATCATCGCTGCTACCAGCCTGACCGACGCTGCTCAACAAGTTGTCAAAGCTGCGGAGGGCAAATAATGAGCGTCCTGATCAATAAAGACACCAAAGTTATCTGCCAGGGTATTACCGGTTCGCAAGGTAGTTTCCACACCCAGCAAGCCATCGAATACGGCACCAAGATGGTTGGCGGCGTAACTCCGGGCAAGGGCGGCACCGAGCACCTGGGTCTGCCAGTGTTCAACACCGTTAAAGACGCAGTAGCGGCCACTGGCGCTACCGCCAGCGTGATCTACGTTCCGGCTCCGTTCTGCAAGGACTCGATCCTGGAAGCGGCGTTCGGCGGCATCAAGCTGATCGTCTGCATCACCGAAGGCATTCCTACCCTGGACATGCTGGACGCCAAAGTTAAGTGCGACGAGCTGGGCGTAGTCCTGATCGGCCCTAACTGCCCAGGCGTGATCACCCCAGGCGAATGCAAGATCGGCATCATGCCAGGTCACATTCACTTGCCAGGCAAGGTCGGTATCGTTTCGCGTTCCGGCACCCTGACCTACGAAGCTGTGAAGCAGACCACTGACGCCGGTTTCGGTCAGTCGACTTGCGTCGGCATCGGCGGTGACCCGATCCCGGGTTCGAACTTCATCGACATCCTGAAGCTGTTCCAGGAAGACCCGAAGACCGAAGCGATCGTGATGATCGGCGAGATCGGCGGTTCGGCTGAAGAAGAAGCGGCTGCCTACATCAAGGCACACGTGACCAAGCCGGTTGTTTCCTACATCGCTGGTGTGACTGCTCCTCCGGGCAAGCGCATGGGCCATGCTGGCGCGATCATCTCTGGCGGCAAAGGCACTGCAGACGAGAAATTCGCTGCACTGCAGGACGCAGGCGTTAAAACCGTGCGTTCGCTGGCAGACATCGGCAAGGCCTTGGCCGAGCTGACTGGCTGGGCTGTCAAGTAAGCCTCGCGCTTAGCTGACGCTCCGCCAAACAAAGGCCACCTTCGGGTGGCCTTTGTCGTTTCTGCAATTCGGAAGATCAAAAGATCGTCCGATCGCGGCCCGAGCCTTCGGCAGCTCCTACAGGAGGAATGCATTGCAAAGGTAGGAGCTGCCGAAGGCTGCGATCTTTTGATCTTTGCCGTAGCAACGAAAAATAAATACGTAAACGCGACACAGAAATGTCGCGTATCGGATAGTTCGCCCTCCAACAGTGCGTTTGTCAGCCAAATTCGTTAGGCTGGCAGCCATTTTTGCGTCCGCCGCCCACAAGGCAGCCACGCGCTTTAAGGGTCAGTCCCATACGGATCGACAGCATTTCCCTAATCCAACAGGGCAATTCCCCTCTAAATTCCGATTCAGTAGTGTGGTATTACCTTAATGAAAGTTTTGAAAGGTCAGGACATCCTGGCGCTTGGCTTCATGACATTTGCCCTGTTTGTCGGGGCTGGCAACATCATTTTTCCCCCTATCGTTGGCTTGCAGGCCGGACCTCACGTCTGGATGGCGGCGCTGGGCTTTCTGATCACTGCAGTAGGTCTGCCTGTGATCACCGTCGTCGCGCTGGCCAAGGTCGGTGGAGCGATGGACGCACTCAGTAGCCCGATCGGTAAAGTGGCCGGGGGCATTCTGGCTGCAGCATGCTACCTGGCAGTCGGTCCGTTGTTTGCGACTCCACGCACCGCGACCGTTTCTTTCGAAGTCGGCCTCGCGCCGCTGACCGGCGAGAGCCCGCTTGCGCTGTTTCTCTACAGCTCGGTGTACTTCCTGCTGGTGTTCTTCATCTCGCTCTACCCTGGGCGTTTGCTGGACACCGTGGGCCGCTTTCTCGCGCCGCTGAAAATCATTGCCCTGGCGGTACTGGGCATCGCCGCGTTCGCACTGCCGGCCGGTGACATCGGCCATGGCACACCGGAATATGTCGCGGCACCGTTCTCGCAGGGGTTCATCAATGGTTACTTGACCATGGATACCTTGGGCGCGCTGGTGTTCGGCATCGTCATCGTCAACGCGATTCGTTCGCGCGGTGTCGATTCGCCCAAGCTGATCACCCGTTACGCAATCATTGCCGGCCTGATTGCCGGCGTTGGTCTGGCGCTGGTCTACGTCAGCCTGTTCCGACTCGGTTCCGGCAGTCATGAAGTCGCGGTCGGTGCAACCAACGGTGCGGCGGTTCTGCACGCTTACGTTCAGCACACTTTCGGTTCGCTGGGGAGCGGCTTCCTTGCCGTGCTGATTTCGCTGGCGTGTCTGGTGACAGCGGTGGGTCTGACCTGTGCCTGCGCCGAATACTTCAGCCGCGTATTGCCGCTGTCGTACAAGACGCTGGTGATTATCCTCGCGGCGTTCTCGCTGTTGGTTTCCAACCTGGGCCTGACCAAGCTGATCGCTTTCTCGATCCCGGTACTCACTGCGATCTACCCGCCGTGCATCGTTCTGGTCGCGCTGAGCTTCTGCAAAGACTTCTGGCATGAACACGGGCGCATCCTTGGCCCGGTGATGCTGGTGTCTTTTGTCTTCGGTACGATCGATGCCCTGAAGGGCGCGGGTCTGGCCGACTGGATGCCGAGCGAGCTGTCGCATCTGCCGCTGAGCGAGCAAGGCTTGGCCTGGCTGGTGCCATGCGTGATGACGCTGGTTGTTGCGGTCGTTTGCGACCGCCTGCTGGGCAAGCGCAGCCAAGCCATGGCCTGACGTGGTGTGAGCCGCCACAAGCGGGTCAAGCACGGTTAAACAGAAATGCCCCGTATCAATCGGTACGGGGCATTTTTTATGCGCGAGGCAGTGTCTTTTTTGCTGAGCTAACGTCGAAGGGTTGCTTAGCTTTTATGTAGGAGTGAGCCTGCTCGCGATAGCGGTCTGGCAGTCACCATTGTATTGACTGACAAAACGCTATCGCGAGCAGGCTCGCTCCCACAGGTCGTTCGTACCGTGTTCACATCTCACAGGGATTTGCATGTCGTTCATCCAAGCCAATCTGATCCACCTGCTCGCCGCGTGCTGGTTCGTCATCTGCTGGGGCGGTTACACCCGTTATGCCACCTGGAAGGGCCGCGATACTGCGTGCCTGGCTAGCGTGCTGCACCTGTACCGCGAAGACTGGATGCGACGCATGTTGCTGCGTGACAACCGCATTGCCGATGCCAGTGTGATCGGTAACCTGGAGCGCAACGCTTCATTCTTTGCGTCCAGTACGCTGATCATTCTTGCCGGTATTCTCACGGTGCTTGGCGCGTCCGAGCGGGCGGTGTCGTTATTGGCGGACATCCCGATGGTGCAGCAGGCGTCACAGGGAATGTCGGAGATCAAACTGCTGTGTCTGGCCATGGTCTTCGTCTACGCCTTCTTCACTTTCAGCTGGTGCATGCGTCAGTACAACTTTGCAGCGGTGCTGGTTGGTTCGGCGCCGATGATCGGCGAACGACATGTCTCCGAACAGGAGCGCAAGGCGTTCGCTGCGCGGGCCGCGCGGGTGATTTCGATGGCGGCCAACCAGTTCAACTTCGGTCTGCGCTCTTATTACTTCGGCATGACCATGCTGGCGTGGTTCGTCAGCCCATGGTTGTTCATGTTATTGAGCGCCGGAGTGGTTCTGGTGTTGTACCGGCGCGAATTTCATTCCGACGTTCTTGACGTAATGGTGTATACCCCTACAGAAGCGCCCATCCCCGAGGCGAACAAAGAGGCTGTTTGATGAGTATTCCGTTCTGGTGTGTATTTATCAGTGCGCTGTTGATCTACATCGCGCGCATGCCGGTGGGCAAAGCCATGAAAGAGCAGGGCGGTTACAACAACCACCTGCCACGCGAACAGCAGGCACAGTTGACCGGTTACGGCGCCAGAGCATTAGCTGCGCACCAGAATAGTATCGAGGCATTCATTCTATTCGCGGTGGGCGTGCTGATGGCGCATACCACACAAACCGCGGGTTGGTTGATCGATGCACTGGCGATCATCTTTGTGATCGCGCGGATCCTCTACGTGTGGCTTTATCTGGCTGATGTGCCCGCACTGCGAAGTCTGGTATGGCTGGTTGGCTTAGTTTGTTCGCTGTTGCTGATGATTAGTCCAACGTTCAGAACTGTGTTGCTCTAAGCCCGGTAAATTCCAGGCAAAAGAAAACCCGCACATGGCGGGTTTTCTTTTTATACCAAAGAGCTTATTGCTTCTTGGCAGCTTCGTCTTGCGCAGCAGCGTTCGATTCAGCCTGAGCTTTGGCAGCTTCAGCGTTTTCTTTTGCTGCGTCGTTCACTTTATCCTGAGCTTTGTTCATGTCTTGCTGAGCTTGCTCAGCATGTTGGTTGGCATCTTGAGCTTTGTCCTCGGATTTTTTATCGCAGGCAGCGAGACCGAGGGAAGCGGTCAACATCAAGGCAATAGCTAAAGTCTTACGCATGGGGTGTTTCTCCTTATGGAAAATAACTACTGGCCTTAAGAACTCGGCGCCGCGGGTTAAGTTCCTCATTTGTTTCAGATATATAAGTTTGTTTTATCACGGAACTTTTGCCGCTTTTCCCACTACTGGCACAACGCCTTAATGCGAGTAATTATCGAATGGCTGAAAACCCCGTTTTTGAGCGCGCGACGCGCTTTCTGTCGGCACTACGCCACTGTCAGGTGCTGAACCTGCAACTACACAGCGCGTCCGGCGAAGGGCTGACGGTGATCCTGCCTTATAGCGAAAAAATCGTCGGCAATCCCGAAACCGGGGTGATTCATGGCGGCGCAATTACCTCGTTGATGGATACCGCCTGCGGCATGTCCACACTGTGTGTATTACCCGAATTCGAAGTCTGCCCGACCCTGGATCTCCGCATCGACTACATGCACGCCGCCGAACCCCATAAAGATGTCTATGGCTTTGCCCAGTGCTATCGGGTGACCACCGATGTGATCTTCGCCCGTGGCTTCGCCTATCAGGACGACCCAGACCAACCCATCGCCCACGTCGTCGGCACGTTCATGCGCATGGGCAAAGGACTCAAAGGCGCGAAAGGCTTCGCCGGCGCGATCAAGGGAGCTCAGCCATGAGCAGCGATCTCAAGGATCGCCTGCAGCAGGCGCATGCCGAAGGCGATTACGCGCCACTGTTGCAACTGATCCCTTATGCAGGGCTGATCGGCATTGAATGCGCGCGGGTCGGCGACGAATTGCTGTTCAAGTTGCCAGCGAACAAGGACAACATTGGTAACCCTTTGTTGCCGGCGATCCACGGCGGGGTGATTGCCGGCTTCATGGAGCTTGCGGCGGCCCTGCATTTGCTGATTTTCACCGAGACGCCGGGCGTGCCGAAAATCATCGACTTCTCCCTCGATTACCTGCGCGCCGGGCAATTTCGCGACACCTGGGCCAAATGTCAGGTGTGCCGCCAGGGCCGGCGCGTCGCCAACGTGGCCATCACTGCTTGGCAAAGCACCGAGGGCGAACCGATTGCCACCGCTCGCGCACATTTCAAAATCGATGAGCCCTTGAAATCCTGAACAGCGCCCCAAACTCAGATGACAACCCGCCGCCGACCATTCGGGTCGCGGCCAATGCCATCTGATTGGAGTTTGATGACCATGAGTGTGGAAACTCAAAAGGAAACCCTGGGCTTCCAGACCGAGGTAAAGCAGCTGCTGCACCTCATGATCCATTCGCTGTATTCCAACAAGGAAATTTTCCTTCGCGAATTGATCTCGAACGCCTCTGACGCTGTCGACAAGCTGCGCTTCGAAGCCCTGGCCAAGCCAGAGTTGCTCGAAGGTGGCGCTGATCTGAAAATCCGTGTGAGCTTCGACAAGGACGCCAAGACCGTCACCCTCGAAGACAACGGTATCGGCATGAACCGTGACGATGTGATCACCCATCTGGGGACCATCGCCAAATCGGGCACCGCCGACTTCATGAAGAACCTTTCCGGCGATCAGAAGAAAGATTCGCACCTGATCGGCCAGTTCGGTGTGGGCTTCTATTCCGCCTTCATCGTTGCCGACCAGGTTGACGTTTACTCCCGTCGCGCGGGCACTCCAGCGAGCGAAGGCGTGCACTGGTCGTCGAAAGGCGAGGGCGAGTTCGAAGTCGCCACCATCGAAAAAGCAGAGCGCGGCACACGCATCGTCTTGCACCTCAAAGCGGCGGAAGACGAGTTCGCTGATGGCTGGCGTCTGCGCAACATCATCAAGAAATACTCCGACCACATCGCTTTGCCGATCGAGCTGCCGAAAGAAGCTGCTGCCGCCGAAGGCGAAGAAGCTCCCGCCGTCGAATGGGAAACCGTCAACCGCGCCAGCGCACTGTGGACCCGTCCGCGTACTGAAGTGAAGGACGAGGAATACCAGGAATTTTACAAGCACATCGCTCACGACTTCGAAAATCCGCTGTCGTGGAGCCACAACAAGGTTGAAGGCAAGCTCGAGTACAGCTCGCTGTTGTACGTGCCGGCCCGTGCACCGTTCGATCTGTACCAGCGTGAAGCGCCCAAAGGCCTGAAGCTGTATGTCCAGCGCGTGTTCGTCATGGATCAGGCCGAGTCGTTCCTGCCGCTGTACCTGCGCTTCATCAAAGGTGTGGTCGATTCCAACGACCTGTCGCTGAACGTGT